>PMHH01000100.1 GCA_003156595.1 Acidimicrobiaceae bacterium | reverse complement strand
CGCCCCCGGTGGCGCTGCCCCCGGTGTTCCGTCACCCGAGCCCGAGCCCGGGGCGGTGCCGACGCCGGCGGGGCGCAACCGGTCGCGGAGGCGGTCCTGGCCGAGGAGCAGGGCGCACGAAGCCAGGATGAGATAGGGCACCGCCACCCGAAAGGCGTGGGCCGGGATCGTGACCAGGAGGATGCTGCCACCGAGGCCGNNCAGGCCGCCGGCGATGGCGGCGGCCGCCAGCACCCGAGCCCGGCGGAGTTGGGGCCGCAGGACGTCGCGCTGGCCCCAGCTCCCCGCCAGATATCCGGGCACCAGAGCCACCGTGTTGGTGACGTTGGCAGCTACTGCGGGCACCCCCAGCGCCACCAGGGTTGGGAAGGACACCAGCGTCCCGCCCCCCGCCACCGCGTTGATGGCACCCGCCGCGCCGGCCGCCCCCGCCGCGGCCAGGTAGTCGAGCCCGGTCAGATGCACGTTTGGTCAGCTTCCACGCCGGTAGTCAGCCTCCACGCCGGCGGCCGGAGGCCACGCCCCCGCCGGCGCGCGCCAGCCGGCACAAGCGGGCCACGAGCACCTCGAGCACCGCCTCCTCGGGCCACACGCTCTTCCCCTTGAGGTCCAACTCGGCGAGCGCCACCCAACTCACCGCTTCGGCGATGCCGGCGGATCCCCAACGATTCGACGCCGCCAGGGCCTTCTTCGCGGGGTAGGTGCTGCGGCCCTTGGCGATACCCATGGCCTCGGCTGCTTGCGCCTCGGTGCGGATGGCGGGGCTGTCGACCCGCAACAGCGACTGCACGTGCCGGTGGAGAATGGCCAGCACGACCAGCGGGTGGCGTTCACCCCCGCCGAGGAGCCGGTGCAGCCGCACCAGGGCCTCCTCGGTGCGGCCGGCGTCGATGGAATCGGTGAAGTCCCAGGGCGCCACCGAACCGGCCTCACCCAGGTAGGGCTCGATCTGCTCCGAACCGAGTCGGGCGCCCTCGCCATAGGCGGCCACCAGCACCTCGAGCAGGGAGCCGAGTCGGCCCACGTCCTCGCCAAGGTGATTCTCGAGGAGCGCCTCGGCTGGTGCGTCGAAGCGCACCGGCGCCTGCCGCAACCGGCCCCGGACCCATTCACGGGTGTCGCGGGAAGCGACCTTCGTCGATATCACGTGACCACGGGCCTTGACCGCGGCGGCCAGCTTGGGCGCCACGCCGCCGCCTCCGGCCGCCAGAATGAGCACCGTGGTCGACAACGGGTCCTCGAGATAGGCCAGCAGAGGAGCCACCTCTTCGGTCGAGAAGCGGCCCACGTCGCGTACCACCACGATGCGCCGATCGCTCAGGAAGGGCGGGGTGGCGCAACTGTCGGCGACCGCCGCCAGGTCGACCTCGTCGCCACGAGCGTCCTCCAACGCCAGCGTCCTGTCGCCGCTTCCGACCAGATCGGCAACCAACACGCTGACTTGTTCGGAAACCAGGGTCGGGTCATCGCCGTCGACCAAGACGACGGGATGACTGAGAGCCTGCGCCGACCCGTCCGGCATCAGGCGGCTTCCATCACTGCGGCCAGGGTGTCGCACACCCGGCGCGCCGCCCGCACGTCGTGGGCCCGCAGAATCCGGCACCCGAGACTCACCCCGACCGAGTGGGCAGCCATGGTGGCGCTAGCCCGGTCCGCTATCTCCAGCCCGAACAGGACGCCGAGGAAGGTCTTGTTGGATGCTGACAGCAAGAGCGGCCAGCCCAGGGACGCCAGCCGATCCGAAGCGCGCAGCAGGGCGACAGATTGGGCGGCCGTCTTCCCCAGGTCCAGCCCGGCGTCGACGATGATCCGGGTGTCGGGAATACCCGCCTGGCGCGCCCAGCTGGCTCGCTCCACGAGGAAGCTCGCCACGTCCTCGACGACGTCGTCATAGTGGGGATCGGGGTCGGCGATGCGAGGCGCCAGACGAATGTGGGTGGCGACCACGGCGGCACCCGCCTCCGCCGCAGCCGGCAGGAAGGAGGGATCGCCGAACCCGCTGATGTCGTTGCCGAGCACGGCGCCGGCCCGGTAGGCCTCGGCGGCCACTGATCCCCGCCACGTGTCCACCGACACCGGCATGTCAAAACGGGCACGCAGCGCCGCGATCGCCGGCACCACCCGCTCGAGCTCCTCAGCTTCGCCCACGTCAGGCCCGGGCCCGGCCTTGACCCCTCCGACGTCGAGCAGGTCCGCGCCGTCCTTGACGAGCTGCTCGGCCCGCCGGTAGAAGGCGTCGAGGCCAAAGTACTCGCCTCGGTCGAAGAAGGAATCAGGTGTTCGGTTGAGGATCCCCATGACCAGCGAGCGGGTCGTCAGGTCGTAGCTCCGCTCGCCGAGCTCGAGCAGCACTGGCGCGGTCAGAACAGCCGGGCCGTGAGGGCCTTACGATAAGTGGCGGTACGAGGATCGTCGGATCCGAGCACCTCGAGCAGGTCGATGAACTCCTGCCGGGCGGCGTCGTCACCCCGTACATTGTCGAGCAGCGCGTCCAGCTTGGCTTCTATGCCGTCGTCGCTCAACCCTCCCTCTCCCAGCTCGCCGCTCAGGCGGGCTTGCGCCGCCAAGTGACGGGTTTCGGCGGACTCCGGCAGCCGGGCCAGCAAGGCCAAGGCTTCTTGGGACCCGGCCGGGTCGCCACTGGCGATCAGCTGGCCGGCGAGGGCCAGCACGGCCCGCTCGTTGCCGGGTTCGAGCTCGAGCGCTTGGCGTAGGGTCGCCTCGTCACCGACCGCGATGAGCCGGTCGACCTCCGACGGAGGCGGTGTCAACCCGGCGATCCACTGGCGCACGGACGGCTCCGGAAGTGCGCCAACGAAGCTGTCAACCACCTTGCGGTCCCGGATGGCATACACGGCCGGTATGGATTGCACCTGAAAGGTGGCCGACGTCCGAGGGTTGGCGTCCACGTCGACCTTCACCAATTCGACGCCCGATGCCTCGCCGACGACCTTTTCGAGAATCGGTCCGAGCGTCTTGCACGGTCCACACCAGGCGGCCCACAGGTCCACGACGACGGTGACCTGGTTGGATCGCTCCAGCACGTCGGTTTCAAAAGTGGCATCGGTGACATCCATGACGATTCGCATCCTTGCAGGTTGACGGTTGGCGGTTGGCGGGGCGGGTAGGGAGCCGAGGCTCTCGCGGTCTAGGTTGCGGGTCATGGATGACCCCACCGCTCCTGCCTCTGAGGGTACCGGCGTCCCCACGGGTGTCGATGCCGAAAGAGTCAGCGCCTGGTTCGTGGACAACATTCCCGGAGTGGTGCTGCCGCTGCACTTCCACCGCGTCGCCGGCGGTCGGAGCAACTTGACCTTCGAGGTACGCGACCAAGCCGGCACCCGTTACGTGCTGCGCCGGCCGCCGACCAGCCATGTCCTGCCAACCGCCCACGACATGAGTCGCGAGTACCGAATCATCGCTGCCCTGGGCCCGGCGGGCATACCCGTTCCTGCCGCGCTCGGGCTGTGCACCGACAACTCGGTCAACGGCGCACCCTTCTACGTCATGGACTTCGTCGACGGCGTCATCGCCCGCGGCGAGGCCGATGTCGAAGCGGCCCTCGATGGGGCGGCTCGTCACCGCGCCGGCCTGGCCCTGGTCGACACCCTCGCCCAGATCCACTCGGTCGATCCGGACTCGTCGGGCCTCGGTGACCTCGGCCGCAAGGACGGCTACATCGCCCGCCAGCTGCGGCGCTGGTACACCAACTACCAGGCTGCGCTGGCGTCGCGGGGTGGCGTCACCGTCGCCGGCATCGACGACCTCCACGACCAGCTGGCGGCGCACATCCCCCAACAGGGCCCGGCTGCCGTGGTCCACGGCGACTATCGGCTCGACAACTGCGTCATATCGACTGACGGCCGGGTTCTGGCCGTGCTCGATTGGGAGCTCTGCACCCTCGGGGATCCGCTGGCGGATGTCGGCCAGCTGCTCGCCTACTGGCCCGAACCCGGCGAACGGTCCGCGCTCGGACACTCGCCCACCCTCGCCCCCGGTTTTCCGACCCGGGCGGAGCTGACGGCGCGCTACGCCGAGACGACCGGCGGGGACCTCACCCAGCTCGATTTCTACCTGGCGTTCGCGTACTGGAAGCTGGCGTGCATCCTGGAGGGCGTGTACGCCCGCTACGTGGCCGGCGCGATGGGTGACGACGGCTTCGACGTCAGCGGCTACCCCGACACGATCGCCTGGCTGGCGTTGCGGTCGAGCCAGGCTGCGGCAGGCTGCAAGTGGGAAGGATGAGCTCACCATGACTGAGCTGGCCACCATTCACGTCTGGCCCCCGCTCGAACGCCCGGTGCTCGTGGTGGGCATGGAGGGCTGGATCGACGCCGGCCTGGCTGCAGCTACCGCCACGGCCAACCTGCTCGGGGCCATGCCCACCCAGCTGGTCGCCACCTTCGACTCCGATGAGCTCCTCGATTTCCGGGCCCGCCGGCCCACCCTTCGGATCGTCAACGGGGTCGACACCGAGCTGCGCTGGGCCACCATCCGCCTACACGCCGCTACCAACCGTACCGGGCGCACCGTCCTGATCCTGACCGGACCTGAACCCGACATGCGCTGGCACCGCTTCGTGGCCGAGGTGGTGCAGCTGTCGTCCCGACTCGAGGTCCAGTTGGTAATAGGCCTGGGTGCGTTCCCTGCGCCCGTTCCGCACACCAGGCCAGTGCGCCTCGTCGGCACCTCCACCGATGCCGCCCTGGCGGCCCGAGTGGGCTTCCTGCCTTCCAGCATCGACGTGCCGTCGGGAATCCAGGGAGCCCTCGAGTTCGCCTTCGGCGAGGCTGGCACGCCGGCGGTCGGGCTGTGGGCTCGAGTCCCGCACTACGCGTCCGCCATGCCCTATCCGGCCGCCTCCGCGACGCTCCTCGATGGCCTGGCCCGCATGGCCGAGCTCGAGCTCGACACCGCCGCCCTGCGCACTGCGGCCAACACGACCCACCAACAGATCGAGCAGTTGATCGCCGGCAGCGAGGAGCACGCCGCCCTCGTCCGTCAGCTGGAGGCCCAGCAGGACCGGGAGCAGGGACCGGCGGATACCGCGTTCGGTGTCCTGCCTTCCGCGGACGAGCTGGCGGCCGAGCTCGAGCGATTTCTGCGGGGCGAGCGCTGACCCTGCAGGCCCCTATTAGGCTCCCCGCATGCGCGTAGACGGAGGGATCGGCAGCGACCTCAGGGCCGCGGCCAGCCAGGCTCAGAAGGCGGAGGGCGAGGGATACGACGGGGTGTGGTCAGCCGAGACGGGCCACGATCCGTTCCTGCCCCTGGTGATCGCCGCCGAGCACACCGAACGGCTGGAGTTGGGCACGGGCATCGTGGTGGCGTTCGGCCGCAATCCCATGACGGTCGCCAACCTGGGGTGGGACCTCAACACCTACTCCGAAGGCCGGTTCCTGCTCGGGCTCGGCTCGCAGATCAAGCCCCACATAGAGAAGCGCTACTCGATGCCCTGGTCCCACCCGGCGCCGCGCATGCGCGAGTTCATCTCCGCCATGCGGGCCATCTGGGACTGCTGGCAGAACGGCACCAAGCTCGACTTCCGCGGGGACTTCTACAGCCATACGCTGATGACCCCATTCTTCGACCCCGGCCCCAACGAGCACGGGGCGCCGAAGGTGCTGCTGGCTGCGGTCGGAGCGGGCATGACCACCGTGGCCGGAGAGGTCGCCGACGGGATGCTGGTGCACGGTTTCACCACCGAGCGCTACCTGCGCGAGGTGACCCTGCCCACCATCGAGGCCGGGCTGGCCTCGTCCGGACGCCGGCGGGCCGACTTCCAGCTCTCGTATCCGGCCTTCGTGGTCACGGGCGACACCGAGGAGCAGATCCGCACCGCAGCCACCGGGACCCGCAAACAGATCGCCTTCTATGCCTCCACCCCCGCCTACCGACCCGTCCTCGAGCTGCACGGATGGGGTGACCTGCAGGTCGAGCTCAACACCCTCTCGAAGCGAGGCGAGTGGGACGAGATGGGCCGGCGCATCGACGATGCCGTCCTCGATGCCTTCGCCGTAACCGGAACGCCCGAGGAGATTCCCGGGCTGCTCAATCAGCGCTTCGGCGACCTCGTCGACCGCATCAGCCTGTACATGCCTGGTGGCTCGGGCGGCCACGATGTGGCGCCGCGCATCCTGGCCGGCCTCAAGCAGATCTAGGACGCCCGACCGAACCGCTCCCTCCGCTCGGCCACCACGGCCAGGACCGTCCGGCAGATCAGGTCTGGCCTCGACCGCGATGTGAAGTCCAGCGGATACCAACCCGCGGCTGCCAGCAGAGCCCGCCGATCGCTGTCGCTGTCGAAGTTCCCCCGCAGGCCGTGTGGATCGAATCCGGTCCAATCGATCGCGATCTTGAGATCCACGATCGCCCGGTCTGGTCGGAACGTGCGCCGGCCAACCCGGATCGGGTACTGCCGCTCCGCCGCCGGAAGGCCCAGCCGGTCCCACATCCGGTCCATGCGCCGCTCCCAGTCGTTGGCGCCAGGGTCGTAGCCCGCAATCCGCTGAGCGAGCACCGTGTGGATCGGCTCCAGCCGGCGCCGGCCTCCCCCGCTGTGGGTCTTGACTACCGCATGCAGCCGCCCCAGGGTAACGATGCGCCGGCGCAGCCCTTCGTCGCAGAGCCGACCCAACTCGGTCGCAGGCGTCGACTGCGCCAAGTCGAGCAGAGTCCGCTCGGCGGTGGTGACGGGGATGGCGAAGCGCCTGGTCATCTCGCTCGGAACGAGCAGCTGGCGATGAGCCGTGACCCCCTCCAGCCGGCATAATCGGGGTGCTGTGACCTCAAGAGTCCCGGTATCCCCGTGTCGGTCGAGCAGTCCCCAGAGGACGGCGGCGCTTCTGTGCGAGAGGACCGCTCCGGCCCCCGCCGCCAGGACGGCCGCCAAGGCGACGGACTCCCAGGTGGGTTGCACCCCGCACAACCGGAAGACCCCTCGGCGGACCCGCACCAGGCGGCCGGCAGCTATCAGCCGCTTGGTGGTCCGGATGCTAAACCCGAGCTGAGCGAGCTGCCCGGAGGTCACCAGCCCGAACTGCCTACGGCCAGTCCGATCGAGCATCTCATGCGCTGTCATGCACTCAAGGATGTCCGGTGCCTGTGACACTCACCGATAGTGATCAGAAGTGGGCCATATACGGTCCCTTACTCATCAAAATCCGGGGAAAGGGGCGCCCGGGGTGCCTCAGACCACCACGTTGACGACCCGGGGGGGCCGGGCGATGACCTTGACGGGTACGCGGCCAGCAAGGGCCTCAACCACCTTCGGGGCGGCCAGGGCCAGAGCCGACGCCTCGTCCTCGTCGATGCCGGCGTCGACGTCGAGGCGGTCGCGAACTTTGCCGTTGACCTGCACCACCATGGTCACGGTTTCCACCTTGAGCAGGGCCGGGTCGGCCACCGGCCAGGGCTGAGCGTGCACGGCTGATCCGTCGTCGTGGCGGCGCTCCCACAGCTCGGCGGCGATGTGGGGCGTCATGGGCGCGAGCAGCAGCAGCAGTGAGTCGACCGCGACGTCGACGGTCGCGGCGCGGGCTCCTTCCGGGTCCTGGACGTGGCGGTAGAGAGTGTTGACAAATTCCATGGCCGCGGCGACCGCGGTGTTGTACGACCAGCGCTCGAAGTCGCGGCTGACCCGGTCGATCAACCGGTGCGTCTCTTTTTCCAGTTCGATGTCGGATGCGATCGGCTCGCGGTCGGCCAGGATCGCCCGGTCGACACCACCGGTCGCCAGCCTCCATACCCGGCCCAAGAAGCGGCGGCAACCTTCAATTATCTGGTCGGCCTGTTCCCCCCACTCGAAGTCGTCGGCGGGCGGTCCGACGAAGAGGTGGAAGAGGCGAAGCGAGTCCGCTCCGGCGCCCGCGAAGTAGTACTCCGGCGCGACCATGTTGCCCTTGGACTTGGACATCTTGGAGCCATCCATGGTGATCATGCCCTGGGTGAACAGTCGATGGAACGGTTCCCGTACCGTCTCCGGCCCCAGACCTAGGTCCGCCAATGCTCGGGTGTAGAAGCGGGCGTACAGCAGGTGCAGGATGGCGTGCTCGATCCCGCCGATGTACTGGTCGACGGGCATCCAGTGGGCGGCCGCGACCTGGTCGACCGGTGCGA
>PMHH01000072.1 GCA_003156595.1 Acidimicrobiaceae bacterium | reverse complement strand
GCCCGTGGCCGGCGCCGGCGGAGGGGACGCTCGCCGGACGCGCCCGAATCAGGCAGGGGCCCCGGCAGCCGCCGCTACCATCGGCTTCTATGAGCGGACCGAGCGCCCTGTCCCCCCTCGACGGCCGCTACGCATCCCAGGTCGAGTCCTTCGCTAAGGCCCTCTCCGAGGAGGCCCTCTTCCGTCAGCGTTTCACCGTGGAGGTGGAGTGGCTGCTCACTCTGGCCGGCGAGCCCGGCATCACTGAGCTAGCGCCGATCCCCGCCGAGACGGCCGCCACCCTCAAGAGCTGGGTCGCGGAGTTCGGGCCTGCCGACGTGACCCGGATCAAGGAGATAGAGCGGCGGATCAACCATGACGTGAAGGCGGTCGAGTACCTGCTCAAGGAAAAGCTGGCGGCCATCGACTTCGGCCCCGGAGCCGAGTTCGTCCACTTCGCGTGCACGTCCGAGGACATCAACAACATCGCCCACGCCCTCATGCTCCGCGAAGGCCTGGTCACCGGTTGGCTACCCCTCGCAGACGCCCTAGTGGACGAGGTGTGGGCGCAAGCCGAGACGTATGCGCGCCTGCCGATGCCCAGCCACACCCATGGTCAGCCCGCGTCGCCGACCACCCTCGGCAAGGAGCTGGCCGTCTTCGCGGCCCGTTGGCAGCGCCTCACCGGGGCGATTAGGGCCGTGCCGCTGCTGGCCAAGTTCAACGGGGCCGTCGGTACCTACGGGGCCCACGTCGCCGCCTACCCCGAAGTGGACTGGATCGGGTTGTCCCGTCGGTTCGTGGAAAGCTTCGGTTTGGCGTGGAACCCGCTGACGACGCAGATCGAGTCTCACGACTCGCTCGCCGAAGTGTTCCACGGGATTGTGCGTTTCAACGCCGTCCTCATCGACTTCTGCCGGGACATGTGGGAGTACATCAGCCGCGGCTACCTCCTGCAGCGGACCGTCGCGGGTGAGGTGGGATCGTCGACGATGCCCCACAAGGTCAACCCCATCGATTTCGAGAATGCTGAGGCTAACGCCGGAATCGCGTCCGCGCTGCTTGAGCATCTGGCCTCCAAGCTGATGATCTCGCGCATGCAGCGGGACCTCTCGGACTCCTCTGCCATCCGCAACATGGGCGCCGCCCTCGGTCACGCCGGCCTCGCCTTGACCGCGGCCCGGCGGGGCCTGGCCAGGGTCAGTCCGGCGCCGGAGGTGATGGCCGCCGAACTCGACCAGCAGTGGGAGGTCGTCGCCGAGGCCGTCCAGACGGTCATGCGCCGCTACGGCCTACCGGAGCCGTACGAGCGGCTCAAGGCCCTGACCCGGGGTACCGCCATCACGGCGGCGGAAGTGCACGAGTTCATCAGGAGTCTGGGCTTGCCGCCCGACGCCGAGGCCCGATTGCTGGCGCTCACCCCGGCGGGTTACATAGGGCTAGCCACCGAGCTGGTGGCGGTGGGCCGGCGAAGCGGGGCTCGTTGATGGCCGGGGCGGCGGCGGATCCGAGCTGGTGGCGGTGGGCCGGCGAGGCGGGGCTCGTTGATGGCTGACACGCTCACTACGTCACCCCCCGCCAGCGAGGCGTTCCGGGTCGAGCAACGGGGGATCGACTTCATCCCCGAAGACGAGCGGTGGGCCACCCCTCGCGACCTGTTCGGCATGTGGGCCGGCGCCAGCGTCCAGTTCGAGTACCTGGTGTACGGGGCCGTGCTCATGACGTTTGGCTTCACCTTCGGCCAGGCCCTACTGCTGATCCTCGTCGGCAACCTGTCCTACCTGCTGCTCGGGTTGTGCAGCCTGCAGGGGCCGGAAGCGGGCACGACGGCGTTCATGATCAACCGGGCCAGCTTCGGTCCCAACGGGTCCCGGTTGATCGCCCTGTTCAACTGGGCCACCCAGGTGGGCTTCGAGGCGGAGGGGCTGATCCTGGTGGTGTTCGGCGGCGTCGCCCTGGCCGCGAAGGCCGGGTTTCACGCCGGCACTCCGCTCAAGGTCGTCCTCATCCTCGCCGCGGCCGCCGTCCAAGCCGTGCTGCCGTTCCTCGGCTACGCCACTGTGGTCAAAGTGCTGCGGGCGCTGGTGATCCCCTTCATCGCCCTGTATGTGATCCTGGCCTTCCTCACGGTCGGCAAGGCCAACCCCGGCAGCATCCACCATGGCGCCGACTGGCAGACCATGATGGTCGGACTGGCTTTTTCCATCACCCTGACCGGCCTGGGCTGGGTCGAGTCGGGCAACGACTTCTCGCGCTACCTGCCCCGGACCGCCAGCCGCAAGGCTGTCGTCGGCTGGGTGTTCGTGGCCACCGCCATCCCCCAGGCCGCGCTGATGCTGCTGGGCGCGGCGGTAGCCACCTATGTGCAGATCGACAGCGCGGACCCGTTCACCAGCTTCCCGCACGCCTTTAGCAGCTGGTTCCTGGTGCCGTTCTTCGTGGTAGCAATCATCCAGCTGTTCGCCATCAACAGCATGGACCTGTACTCCTCTGGTGTGACCCTCCAGGCTCTCGGCCTGCCCATCAAACGCTGGAACGCGGTGCTCATCGACACCGTGATCGGGTGCGGCATCACCGCCTACGCGGTCTTCTCGGCTGGCTTCACCAACCTGCTGGACGACTTCGTCGCCGCGGTCATCGCCTGGATCGCCCCGTGGATGGCCATCTTCCTCGTCGACTGGCTCCTGCGCCGGACCCGCTACGTGCCCGCGGAGCTGCAGCGAACAGACCGTGGGGGCTTGTACTGGCGTCGCGGAGGCGTGCACTGGCCGGCGCTGGTGGCGCAGGCGCTGGGCACCACCGCGTCGGTGCTGGCCATCAACCAGACGTTCTACGTGGGCCCCATTGCCCGCGTTGCGGGAGGGGGAGGCGCTGACTTCAGCGTCTTTACCGGCATCCTCGTCGGCGGGCTGGTGTATCTGGTTCTGGCCGGGGCTAGTGTCCGCAAGGAAGCCGACGTGCAGGATCGGCTACTGCAAGCGGGGGGAATCACCAACTGATGGCTCCGATGCCCATCACCGACGCCATGTTTCTGCTCACCGAGCGGCGGGAGCAGCCGATGCACGTCGGCGGGCTCGAGTTGTTCAAGCTCCCACCCGGGGCGGACGCCAACTGGGTCCAATCCATGTACGAGGACATGATTCACAGCACCGACGTCTCCACCCTGTTCCGGCGCCGGCCGCACCGCCCGCCGAGCAGCATGGGCGCGTGGAGCTGGGAGCTCGACGACGACATCGACCTGGAGCACCACATTCGCCACTCGGCGTTACCGCGCCCCGGCCGAGTCCGGGAGCTGCTGGCCTTGGCGTCGCGGCTGCACGGCACCCTGCTCGATCGCCACCGACCGCTCTGGGAAGCTCATCTCATCGAGGGCCTGCAGGGCAAGCGCTTCGCGGTCTACACCAAGATCCACCACTCCCTCCTCGACGGCGTCTCGGCCCTGCGGTTGCTGGAGAACACCCTCAGCTCCGATCCCGACGACCGCAACGTCGGTATGCCTTGGTCGACGAAGCCGAAACGTCACGACCCGGCACCGTCGCGTGGTCTGGCTAGCCTGCTCGGGGTACCGCGCGCCGCGTGGAAGACCACGTCGGAACTAGCCGGCTTGGGCCCAATCGCAGCCAGGGCGGCCTTCCGGTCACTGACCGACCAGAGTTCGTACCTGCCGTCGATGGCGCCGAAGACGATGTTCAACACTCCGATCACCGGGTCCCGCCGCTACGCCGCGCAGTCGTGGCCGCTCGACAAGATCCGGGCGGTAGCCAAGGCCAGCGACACCACCATCAACGACGTGGTCCTGGCGATGTGCTCCTCGGCCTTGCGGAAGTACCTGGAGTCGCTGGCCGCCCTTCCCGACGCGCCGCTCGTGGCCATGACGCCAGTGTCGCTGCGCCAGGCCGGCGCGGAGGTGGGCGGCAACGCCGTGGGGGCCATCCTCTGCAACCTGGCCACCGATGTGGCCGACCCGGCGGCGCGCCTGGCTGCCGTGCACGACTCCATGGAGGACGGCAAGCGCTCGCTGCGCAGTATGAGCCCGGCCCAGGTGACTATCGCCAGCGCGGTGACGATGCTGCCGATGCTGTTCAGCACGGTGGCGGGCGTGCGCCGGGTGGCCTCGCCGCCCTACAACGTGGTGATCTCCAACATCCCGGGTCCGACCGAGCCGCTGTACTGGAACGGCGCCAAGCTGGAAGGCGTCTACCCGCTGTCGATCCCGATGGACGGCCAAGCCCTCAACATCACCGTCACCAGTTACAACGGGAGCATGGACTTCGGGCTCACCGGGTGCCGTCGCACCGTTCCCCACCTGCAGCGGCTCCTCACCTATCTCGACGAGGGCCTCACCGAGTTGCAGGTGGCTACCAATTAGGTAAAAGGGCGGCCGCCGAGTGGGTCTCGACCACCCCGGCCCACACCCCGCTCTGATAGGCCAGATCGTCGGCCAGCGTGAGGGCTGACCACCGCAACGGACCGAGTCCGGGCGGTCTCTCCCGAACCCATTCGACCACCGAAGGGAGCGTGAGGACGGCGCCGAGCGCCACGGCGGGAGCCCGCCGGCCCAGTCGGCAGAAGGCGCCGGCGGCGACGAGCGCGGGCGGCAGCCAGGCTCGCCGGATGGCCCCGGCGAGCGCCGCTCCCGCCCGGAGATGGCCGGCGGCGGCCAGCCGGGCCAGGGCCGCGGCGGTGGCCCGGTCGGACCCCGCCCTCCGGGCCAGGGTGACGCTGGTGGCCGCGGCAATGCCGGCTCCGGCGAGCGGATACCCGGCCGCGAGCAGTCCCCAGGCGGCCGCACTCCAAGGTGACACCGCGACCGGCGCCACGGCGCGAGAGTGTCGGGNNCGTATTGATGGCGCTGACGCAGCCACGGGCCGAGCCCGGTCCGAGCCGGGTGGCTGGCGTGAGCGGCGGGCTCGTAGCGGACGCGCCATCCCCTTTGTCCGAGTCTCCACACCAGATCCACGTCCTCGCCGTAGCGGAGCGTCTCGTCGAAGCCGCATGCGTCGAGGAGGGCCTGCCGGCGGACGGTGAGGGCCGCGGTCGGCACGTAGGCCACCGTCGTTCCGGGGCGGACCGGCGCCTCCCGCGGGCCGAGGTCGAGGGAGGACCGGCGCTGTTCGTAGGTCGCCAGCCAGCCGGGGGTGCCGGCGGCTCGGCTCACGATCCGCGGCGCCACGGCGGCGACGGCCGGGTCGGCAAAGTGCGGGAGGAGGGTCGCCAGCCACCCCTGGGCGGGCTCGCAGTCGGCGTCCACGAAGGCGATCAGGTCCGTGGCCGCGGCCCGCCATCCGTCGTTGCGGGCGGCAGCCGGCCCCCCCGGGCTCGGGCGCCGGATGACCTCGGCGCCGTCGGCCTGGACCGGTGCTGTCGACCCGTCATCGACCACGATCACCGGGCTCTCGGCACCCAGGGCGGACAGGGTCGCCTCCAATCCGGCCGCCCGGTCGCGCACCGGGATCACCACCGTGACGTCGCCGGGAGAGGGATGCCGGGTCCGGTTCGGGCGGGGCTGGGCGATGCCCGCGTCGAGAAGCCGGCGGGCCAGGGCTTGCGCCCCCGGGCTAGGGCCGATCGGCTCACCTCGCGCCCAGCCCTCCACCTGCTGGACGCCGGCGGGGCGCAGCCGGAGGACCCGGATCGGAGACCCCCCGACGAGCACCTCGGGTCGGGGCCGGCGCACAGAAGGGTCGAGGGCCAGGCCGAACCCGGCCGGCAGCGGTGGCGGCGGCTGCCCCGGGGGGGCGGTGCTCACCGGGCGGTCATGCCGGCGTCCACCGGGAGCACGGCGCCAGTGATGCCGCTGCTGTCCGGCCCGCACAGCCAGGCGATCAGGGCGGCCGGCTCGTCCGGGGTCAACAGCCGCGGCAGTAGGTGCTGCTCGGCGAACTGGTCCGGCCCGGCCAGGCCGTACACCGCGGCGCTGGCGTCCAGCATGGCCGTCGTCGTCGACCCCGGCGCCACGGCGTTGGCGGTGATGCCGTGCGGCCCCAGCTCGGCGGCCAGGCTGCGGACCAGGCCGATCACGCCGTGCTTGGCGGCGCTGTAGGCGGCGAGCCGGTAGATGCCGACCGTCCCGCCCGCCGAGGCCACCGCCACGAAGCGACCCTGCCGCGGTTCGGGTCGCTGCAACAACTCCGGGATGGCCGCCTTCGCCAGCCGCCAGGCGCCCTCCAGGTTGATGGCGAGGAGGGTCGACCACAGGTCATCGGGCGTATTCCAGGCTTCGACACCGCCGCCGATGCAGCCCGCGATGGCGAGGGCGGCGTCCAGCCCACCGAAGCGCTCGACCGCGACCCGGACGGCGCCGTCCAGCGCGGCCTGGTCGCGCACGTCTGCCACCACCCCCTCGGCCCGCTCGGGGCCGCCGCTCGCCGCGGTGGTGGCGTCCAGGTCGGCCTTGGTGGCGAGCGGGTAGGCCAGGGCCGGGTCGTCGGCGCAGCGGTCCACCAGCACCAGACGCCATCCGGCCGCGGCGAGCCGCTGGGCCGTGGCGGCGCCGATACCCCGCGCCGCCCCGGTGATGATGGCGACGCCGGTATTCTCGGTGCCGTGAGCGACGCCGGTGCCGCGGTCGGTGGTGCTCACGGCCACCCCTCGAGCGAGAGGCCCAGGGCGTCCACCCAGTCGCCAAGCAAGCGCCGGCCCGCGGCCGCCGACGCCCCGGTCGGGTCACCGAGCACGCCGTTGGGGGACACGGCGGCCACGCCACCGCGCCGTAGCGCCGGCCACAACTCCTGGAGCGGCTGGCGCGCTCCCGCCTCCGCCTTACCCGCTTGCACCCCGGCGGGACGCACCGCCAGCAGGATCGAGGTCTCGATCTGGCCGGCGTGCGTGTCAGTGGGGTCCGTCGCCGGTGGGGACCATACCCGCACCCGGCGTCCCTCACGGCCGAGCCGGTCGGCGGCCCGGGTGACCGGGCCGGCGTTGCCGCCATGGGCGGAGACGATCAGCGTCCCGGCAAAGGCGTCCGCCGAGCGGATCAGCTCGACGAGCAGCAGCTCCAGGGCGTCCTGCCCGATGGAAAGGGTGCCGGGAAACCCAGCGTGCTCCCCGCTCGATCCGTAGGGCACCGCGGGCGCCACCACCACGTCAGGGCGGATCGCCGCCAGCCGGCGGGCGACCTCGACGGCGACCTCGGTATCGGTGGAGAGGGGCAGGTGGGGCCCGTGCTGCTCGGTCGATCCGACGGGGATGGCCAGGACGGTCTTCGACGCCCGGGCCGCCACGTCGGGCCAGGCCAGGGCGCCGAGGTCCGTCACTTCGATGCGCCGACCGGACCCGGCCGGGTCCTGAGTCGGACTGGGACGGAGTGACCCGGGCCAGGAGAAGGCGCGGCGCCGGCGGCCACCCGGCCGAGGAGGGCCTCGCCGTGGCCCTTGACGCACTCGGGGTCAGGGCCGTCCAGGGGGAGGCCGGTAAAGAACTTGGCCGCCATGCACCCGCCCTGGCACGCGTCGTAGGAACCGCACGAGGCGCACGCCCCAGCCGAGGCGGGCCGGCGCAATTCCAGGAACAGGTCCGACTGGCGCCAGACCCGGGCAAAGCCCCCGGCGTCCCGCACGCTTCCGGCCCGGAACTCGGGATGGAGCACGAACGGGCAGGCGTAGACGTCGCCGATGGGGTCGATGAGGCAGACCACCCGGCCGGCCCCGCACAGGTTGAGGCCCGGGAGCGCCTCTCCCAGGGCGGACAGATGAAAGAAGGAGTCGCCGGTCAACACGCCGGGTCGCTCGATCAGCCAGTGGTACAGCGCCACCTGCTGTTGCTGGGTCGGGTGGAGCCGGGCCCACGAGTCGGCCCCCCGCCCCGAGGGGCGCAGGCGGGTCAGGCGCAGCTGAGCCCCGTAGCCGTTGGCGAGGGCTTCGAAGGCGTCGAGCTGCCCGGCATTGTCGCGGGTCACGACCACGCTGATCTTGAACGGGCCGAAGCCGGCTTCGGCCAGGTGGTCCATGGCCCGGCGGGCGGTGGCGTACGAGCCGGCGCCGCGGACCGCATCGTTGGTCACGGCGTCGGCACCGTCGATGGAGATCTGGACATCGACGTAGTCACTGCCGGCGAGCCGTTTGGCTCGATCGGCGGTGATGGTGGACCCGTTGGTGGAGAACTTGACGCCGACGCCCCGGGACACCGAATAGTCGACGAGGTCGTAGAAGTCGGGGCGGATGGTGGGCTCGCCCCCGCCGATGTTGACGTAGAACACCTGGAGGTCGCGCAGCTCGTCGACGACAGCTTTGGCCTCCGCGGTGTTCAGCTCCCGGGGGTCGCGCCGCCCCGACGACGAGAGACAGTGGATGCACGCCAGGTTGCACCCGTAGGTGATCTCCCAGGTGAGGCAGATGGGTGCGTCCAGCCCGGCCTTGAGTTGGTCTGTCAGTCGGGGAGCTGGCAGTCGGGGGGCGGTGCTGCTAGCAGGCACGGATGAACCTCGAGTCGGCGAGGGAGGCGAGGGCCCGGCGGTAGGCCGGCCGCTCCGCCTCTGGGACTGACGCGGTCAGAGCGGCGTCGACCGAGTCGTGGCTCTCCAGGTCGCGGACCACTTCGGCGAGCAGGGCGGAGCGCAGGAAGGTGAGTCGCCGGCTCCCGTAGTGGTAGGCGAGCGCCCCGAAGGGCTCGGGCCGCAGGGCCACGTCGGGGTCGAGCCGGTAGCGGGCGGTCGGGTCGAACGGCGCGGTCGGTCCGTTTGGCGAGCGAGCCGCGATCGCCTCGTCCACGTCGGGGGCGCTCAGTAGACGCCGCACATTCCGTCGATCGAGATCTCCTCGACGAGCAGGTCCTCCTCTACGAACTCGACGAGGTCGGCGTCGTCTTCGGCGGCGCGCGGCGCGGTCGCCGGCGGGGCTTCGGCAGTCTCCGGTTTGTTCATGAGCGCCATGATAGGGAGCTTGGGCAGGGGCCGACCGCGAACGCGCCGAACTACGTCCTGGTGATGCCGAACTACGTGCTGGTGATGCGGCGCGGGGCGATCGCCCTCCTCGTGATGGTCGGGTTGGCGGCTGCCCCGCCGGTCCTGGCCTCCACTGGGCGGGCGAGCCAAGTGGCATCGCCCCGCGAGACAGTCCTCGGCCCGCATACCACCGGACGCTTCGAGATCCTGGCCCAGGCGGTCGGCGACCCGCTTGGCTCATCGGAGGGGCCGGGACTCGTCCTGCCTCACCCCGAGCCCGCCACGGCGGGAGAGATGGGCGAGGGGGTGGTGTGGCTGACCATGCGGGCCCCCGGCACGTCGTGGGCATCCCGGGTCGACACTTCGGTAGTGGTCGACGTCTCAGTCGACGGCGGCACCTCGCAACAGATCGTGCTCTTCGACGGCGCCAACCCTTTTACCTATACCGGTTTCACCGGCCCCCTCGCCGTGGGCCCCCACATCCTGAGCGTTGCGGTCTCCCCGACCTTGTCCCACACGGCGGCCTCACCGATCGTTGACGTCGACGCCGCCGAACTGGGGGTCGTGCTTCCTTCTGACCCCGACTACTGGACGGATGCGTACGCGCCGGTGATCTATGGGCGCGAGTCATCGGCCTCCAAGTACACCCCCCTGCTCGTCGACGCGAGCGACGCGGTCGAGGCGGGCGGGGACCACTCGCTCCAGTACGTCCTCGCCGTCTCCGCTCACGACCAGGGCGACAGCATCGTCCCCGCCTACCAGTGGGCCCTCTGGGGGCGCATGACCGACATCGTGAGCATCGTCGACGAGACGGTCGCCCCGGATGGCGCGGTGACCCAGGCCACCTACGCCTCATGTGGATGCGAGCAGATCCCCGACTTCCCCGACTGGGTAATGGCGCCGGAGGAGACGACGGCATCCATCCCGCTGTCGGACTACGACGGTCATCACCCTGTCCTTCGCAACGCCTCAGCGACCAACTACCTGAGCGACACGGGCACCACCCCATTTCGCTTCCAGCAGGCGCCCCTGGCGGCCCCACCTCCGGGCCAGGTCCGCGAGGAAGTGATGGACGCCCACCCGTGGACGTACCAGATTTCCAACGAGGAACTGCCCAGAGAGCACCTCATCTCGACGAATCCCGACGACCTGCTGGTGGGCGACTACCGCCAGTACGCCATCATCGATTCCAACATCGTCGAGCAGGGGGCCCAGGACGTGCAGTTCGAGATCCAGGTGGCCGGAAACCNNAACCCGACTTGGTACTCCACCGACTACCGCCAGATGACCGCCGGGGTACCCAGCACCATTCCCTTCAATGACGGCGGGCACACCCGTACCGTGGTGAAGCTCCCGCTCGGGTGGGGCCGGATCACCGGGCTGCGCATCCGCCTGGATGCCTCATTCGGGTCGCTCACCCCGCGACGGCACAGATCATCTCCCTCGAGGTGCTGGAGGTGACACCAGACTGGCAAGTGGTGTCACGCTCATTACCGAACTCCATTCCCATCTACTCGATGGCGTCGCTGGTCCCAACGGACCTCCCATCGTGAGCCGGAGGGGAGCACTATCCGGCGTACGCGGCAAATGTGCCAAGTCACCGGAATGGCGGCCAGACGGCGGCGCTATTCTGTGTGATAGGCCTGTCCGCCGGACACATCACCCGAATCCGGCAGGGAGCACTCAGGACCGTTTCGCGTGCGGCGGCGGATCCAGCGCGGATGCCGCCAGGGCGCCTCGAATGACGTCGTTGGAGACGTCCACCAATCGAAGGTTGCGGTTGCGGGCATGGTGTCGCAACCTCGAGAAGGCTTGCTCCATGTTGACGCCTTCGCGCTCGGCGACCATCCCTTTGGCCTGCTCAATGACGATACGGCTGTTGAGGGCGTGATTGAGCTGCTCGTTGAGGACCTGAGCTTCGAGCGAGGCCCGGTGTTGGAGGATGGCGATGGTGGCGACATCAGCGAGCGCTTGGGCCGCGTCCAGATCGTCTGATGCCAGATCCCCGGGCGTGACGTGGAACAGGTTGAGGGCGCCGATGACCGAGCCCCGCAGTCTCATGGGCAACGCGTGTACGGCGCGAAAGCCGCCGGCGAGCGCTTCGGGCGCGAAGCGGGGCCACCGGCCGTTCGCCGCGGCCAGATCTTGGTTTAAGACCGGCTGCCCCGTGCGGTAGCAGTCCAGACAAGGGCCCTCTTTAGACTGCAGTTCGAACAGCTCCAGCACCCGCATGGCCTCGCTGGACGAGGCCATCACCCGCAAGTCGCCGTCCGGAGCGACCAACATGAGCCCGGCGGCTCCCACATCCAGCATTTCGACACAGCGGTCGGCGACCAGCGTCAGCAACTCCACGACGTCGAAGTCGGCCACCAGCGTGTCAGCCAAATCAACGAGCGTTCTGGCGAGCAGTGCCTCTCTTCGCATCGGATTACTCCAGTCACTCTGGCTCGGCCTGGCGGCCCTCCTCTCATACCAGGATAAGCCCAGCCGTCCGGCCTACGCTCCGCGCGCTCGGACTGATGGCCGACGCCGGGGATCAGGTCGAGCTGGTAGAGGGCTTCTCAGCGGGGGTCGTTCCCTACGCCTGGCTCGCCGCCTCGTAGCCTGGGCGAATGTTGCTGTGCCTGGTCGCTGGTCGGCATGGACGGTCGGGCCGTAGGATCGGTGTATGGCCACGGCGCTGGTGGACCCCCACAACAGGACGGTTCGTGACCTTCGGATCTCGATCACCGACCGGTGCAACTTCCGCTGCACCTACTGCATGCCCCAGGAAGGCATGAGGTGGCTACCGCGGTCGGAGCTGCTGACCTTCGAGGAGATCGAGCGGATCGCCCGACTGTGCGTTGAGCGCTTCGGCTTCGACAGCATCCGGCTCACCGGAGGCGAGCCGACCGTCCGGGCTGATCTCCCGGTGCTGGTAACTGGGCTGTCGGCGCTGGGTGTGGATTTGGCTCTGACCACCAACGGTGCCACGCTGGCGCGCTTGGCCGGCGACCTGCAGCGGGCTGGGCTGCGCCGGATCAACATCTCGCTGGACACGCTGCGCCGAGACCGGTTCTGCGAGATCACCCGGCGAGACGCCCTCGATGACGTGCTGGCAGGTATCGACGCAGCCCGGCATGCCGGGCTGGCTCCGATCAAGCTCAACTGCGTCCTCGTCCGCGGTGTCAACGACGACGAGATCCTCGACTTCGCCCAGTACGGCCGGGAGCGGGGCCTAGAGGTGCGTTTCATCGAGTGGATGCCTCTCGACGGGGGTGGCTCGTGGACCGCCGACCGGGTCGTCCCAGCGCGCGAGGTCATCGACCGGATTGGCGCGGTCTGGCCCGTCGATCAGGTCGCAGCCCGCGGCACCGCTCCGGCCGACACGTGGACCTACCGTGACGGTGGCGGCCGGGTCGGGGTCATCGCCAGCGTCACCCAGGCCTTTTGTGCGGCGTGCGACCGGATCCGTCTCACGGCGGAAGGTCAGCTGCGTAACTGCCTTTTTTCGGTTCGGGAGACGGACCTGCGGGCCATCCTGCGCTCCGGCGGGAGCGACGACGAGGTGGCCGCGGCGGTCGAAGCCGAAGTGGGTCGCAAGTGGGCCGGTCACACCATCGGGCAGGTGCACTTCGTTCGCCCGGCGCGCAGCATGAGCCAGATCGGAGGGTAGGCGGCGGCGGCGCGCTATTACTAGCCGGTCGGTCCGAATCGTTCGATCCGGATCCGTTGGGTGGGGATACCGATACCGATGGTGAGATCGGTTGCGGCGTCGGCGAAGGGTGAGGACCCGCAGATGTAGGCGGTGGCGTCGGCGGGGACGGTCGGGAGGTCGTTCACGGAGAGATGGCCGGGTTGTCGTACGTCGGACGGGTCCCCTTGGCGGGTGTAGATGATCGTGGTTTCGGGGCCTGGTAGTTCGTTGGCGTAGTAGAGGTCTGCGGGGTTTCGCACCGATATGACGAGCCGGACCAGGACAGAGTTGCCCGTCGAGCGGGCCAGGCGCAACATCGCCATCAGGGGCACGACGCCTGAGCCGCCTCCGATGAGCAGGGCCGGGCTGTGTCCTGACCAGACGAACCAGCCGCCGATCGGGCCACGGACTTCGAGCTCGTCGCCGGCCACGACCTCGTCGTGGAGAAAGGAGGACACCTCACCATCGGGTAGCCGCTCGACGGTGATCTCGATCTCGGGGGATCCGTCAGGGGCGGACGCCACCGAGTACGACCGCGACGCCGTATAGCCGTCGGGGGCGGTAAGCCGGATGACGTAGTGCTGCCCGGCCAGGTGAAGCGATGGATTGGACAGGCGCAGGCGGAAGGTCTTGGCCGTAGCGGTCTCGCGCCTGACCGCGACGACGGTGGCCTGTGACCACGGTCCGGGGGCAGCCGCTTTGACTGGGGTCTGGTCAGTCACCCTGATATCGCTGTTCGAGCCACGGGTCGCCCCGATCGTGGTAGCCGTTTTGCTCCCAGAAGCCAGGCTCGTCATGGTCGAGAAGTCGGAGCCCGGCAACCCATTTCGCGCTCTTCCAGAAGTAGAGGTGAGGGACCAGGAGGCGGGCGGGACCGCCGTGTTCCCTGGGCAGGCTCTTTCCCTCGGCCTCCCACGCCACCCAGGCCTGACCGCCGGTCACGTCAGCGAGCGGGAGGTTCGTGGTGTACCCCGTATGGGTGTAGGCCATGACATGGGTGGCCGCCGGGAGGGGCACAGCCGCGTCGAGCAGGACGTCGAGGGAGACACCCCGGAAGGTCATGCCCAGTTTTGACCAGGTCGTGACGCAGTGGATGTCCCCCTCGTAGTCCGATCCTGGAAGCGCCCGGATTTCCTCCCAGGTCCAGGTAGAGGGCGTCTGTACCAGCCCCTCGACCGTGAACGTCCAGGCCGCCGTGTCCAGCTTGGGCGTGGCTTCGGCCGTCAGTACCGGCCAGGAACGGCCGGCGTCGTACTGCCCGGGAGGAAGCCGCGGGTCCCTCCCGGACCGTCCCCTACCCGAAAAACCTCTTGTGAATCCGACCACGCACGTCTCCTTTTGAGCTGGTCACCGCATCCTGGTCCTCCAACCGAGACTGTCGAAGCCGAGGTGGGTCGTAAGTGGGCCGGGCACGCCACTGGGCAGGTTCAATTCGTTCACCTGGCGCGCCGCATGAGCCAGATTGGGGGATGGAATTGTCCGTGCGAACATATTCTCCCTTCGAATCGTGTTCGCGCCGACATAGACGCGGGGAACGGGTAATCGTACGATGGTGACGGTGTTTGCGTCTGGGAGTGTGGCGATCAACGCGACTCAGCAAGGGTCGTGGTCGCCCTCCTTCTAGGCCCTTCTGGCTTGCCGTGCAGACGAAAGGGCGGTTTAGCCCATGACCGATTACCGTCGACGCCCACCAAGGGACATCACCCGTGAGCCCGACGAGAGAGCTACTCGTTTGGGGTGGGCAGAGATTCCTCCGGCAGGGTACGCTCATGCCTAAACCGTCCGGAAGTGACCGAATCGCCCAACGTGAGGGGGGGCTCCCGATCATGATTCCGGGCGGTACCACAAGGTTCGTTTGTGCGTGCCCCGGCGACTTTCCGCCGGTTTGCCCGAAGGGGGGATCTCTTTCATGAGCGTCGACGATCGTGCCCGGCCTGACGTTGGCATGGGCCAGCCAGGGGGTATAACCCGGCGGAGGTTCTTCGGCTATCTGATCGCCGCTCCGACGCTGGTCACAGCGGCCCGGCTGGGGATCGATCTCACTGATCCATCGTCGGCCGCGGCTCAGCCGGGCTTGCCCTCGGCTCTGCCGAGCTTGCCTTCGCCTTCGGACCTAGTTGACCTGAACGACATCCTGACGTATGCAGCCGACCCGACCGCCAACCTCATCGCGGTGATCATCAACCCCAACGGGACCGCCTCGTTCGCCCTTCCCCGCGACGAGTCAGGGCAGGGAATCACGACATCGTCGGCAATGCTGATCGCCGAAGGACTGGATCTGCCGCTCAGCAAGATCAATATCTCCTTGGCCGCCGCCCGACCCGAGCTGCTCTTCAACCAGTTCACCGGGGGGTCGAACACTACAATCGCGACCTATACACCCATCCTGGTGGCTGCGGCCCTGGCCCGCCAGGCGCTCCTGGAGGCCGCCGCCATCGAATTGGGCGAGGAGGTCACTGACCTCACGACCTCTGCCGGGTTCGTGTATTCGTCGAGTGGGGCCAAGCTCAGCTACGGGAGCCTGGCGACCAAAGCCGCCGTTATGACGACCTCGGCTGCGTCGGTCACTCTGAAGCCGTCGTCGGATTACACGATCATCGGCACGCCGCAGAAGCGGATCGACGCCCTGGCTGCTGTGACCGGGACCAAGCAGTACACCCTCGACGTGGTCGTGCCAGGGGCGATGCCCACCATGATCTGTCGAGCGCCCACCATCAACGGCACGGTCGTGTCAGTGCAGAACGCCGCGGCGGTGCAGGCCATGCCAGGGATCACCAACGTCGTGACGATCTCGACCGGGGTAGCAGTCGTGGGGCAGACGTTCGGTCAATGCATCGACGCCGTCATAGCTCTTGACGTAACCTGGGGACCGGGCAGCGTGGACGACCTTTCTGACGCCGACGTCCAGGCTGCGCTGGTCGCCGCCGAGCTTCCCTTCACGGTCCCCACGCTGCCGATACTCGCCCAGACCATCGACGTCGACTTCACCTTCTGGTGGAAGTGCAACTCAGCGCTCGAACCCCAAACAGCCATCGCCGACGTGCAATCAGACAGCTGCCAGATCTGGTCGAGCATGCAGACCCCGATCCTCGTCGCCGAGTCCGTGGCCGCCTACCTCGGTCTGCCCGTCGATGCCGTGACCTGCAACGTCACCGAAGGCGGCGGCGCCTTCGGGCGCAGGATGTTCAACAACGCTCCCATGGAAGCGGTCGAAATCTCCCAGGCCGTCGGGATGCCCGTCAAGCTCATGTGGCACCGCACCGACGAATTTCGCTACGGACGGGTCCACCCCGCCTGCACCGACCACGTGCAGGCGAACCTCCTGCTCGGCGAAGTGCTCTCCTTCGAGCAACGTCACACCGGCGTGTCAACCGACTATACGCAGGGATTCGGGGAGATCCTGACGTCGCTGGCCGCCCAGCTGCCCGACCAGAACTTCCTCGAGTATTCCAACACCATCTTCGAGACCACCGTCAACATTCCCTACAACTTCGGGATCACCAGCCAACTCTTGGCGGAGATCTACGACTACGACACGTTCCACAGCGGCAGTGTCCGCAACCTGTACAACCCCGACGTGGTCTGCGCCCGGGAGTTGATCGTCGACCAGATCGCCAACGCCATGAACATCGACCCCTATACCTTCCGCAGTCAGTACCTCAATGACAGCCGGGCTCTCGCCGTACTCGACAAGGTGGCCACGGTCGGTAAGTGGGGCCGGAAGATGAAGCCCCACACCGCCCAGGGCATCGCCGTTCACAGCGAGTACCACGGGCGGGTCGCCGCCCTGGTCGAGATCGACTGCACCCCCACCACGACAAACCGGCCCCTCTACTCCTACATACCGGACGTCACCGGCACCACCGGACCACGCGTCACCAAGGTGGTCTTCGCCGTCGACGTCGGGCTCGCCATCAACCCGCTCGGCCTGCAGGCTCAGATGATGGGCGGGATCATGGACGGCATCGGCGAGGCGCTCACCACCAGCCTGCACCTACAAGACGGAGCCTGGCTCGAAGGCAGCTGGGACAACTACTTCTACACCCGCCAGTGGGACGTCCCCTTCGAACTCGACATCATCGTCATGCCGCCCACCACCGGCGATCCCGGCGGAGCCGGCGAGTTCGGCGTGGCGGCCTCCAAGGCCGCCGTCGCCTGTGCCTACGCCCGGGCCACCGGCACCCTCCCGACCAGCTTCCCCATCAACCACAACGAACCGTTGCAGTTCACCCCCTTCCCGTACGTGCCTCCCATCCCCCAGTCTCCCGACCTGCAGCCGCCGGCCTAGCGCGAGGAGCGACACTATGCCCAACCAGACCTTCATCCTCAACGGCCAGCAAGTCAACGTCGACTGCGATGACGACATCCGCCTCCTCTGGGTCCTCCGAGACCTCCTCGGTGTGACCGGACCGAAGTACGGCTGCGGACTCAACGTCTGCAAAGCGTGCACTAGCCATTGCAACGGACAAGCCTTCAACCCCTGCTCGGTGGAAGTCGGCAACCTCCAACCCACCGACGAGATCACCACCATCGAAGGGCTACCTGCCACCGTCGGCAAGGCGTTGCATCCCATGCAGGAAGCCTGGCTCAAAGTCGACGTGCCGCAGTGCGGCTACTGCCAACCCGGTCAGATCATGACGGCAGTCGCCCTCGTCAACCAGTTGCTTGCTGCGGGCATCAGCACGATCACTGACGCCGACCTTGACTCGATCGCCAACGTCTGCCGGTGCGGCACCTACTACCGCATCCGCGAAGCCATCCGCGACGGGGCCAAGGCCATGCAGTCCTAGTCAGCCACTGGGACATGGTTACTCAGCCGCACCAGTTAGGACTTGTACGGCGGAGCTTCGCCCCAACCCCAGCGGGGGACCGGGCGTTGGATCGCCAGCGGCCACAGGGACACGGTAGTCCTCTCCACAACGCCGGCGATACGGCTCCGTATGGCTGCCGAAGGCCGGGCACCGGCACCCGCTGCCGGGACGCCCGGGTAGCTACCGTCTGAGGGTGATCGGAGACCCGTGGACCTACCCGGTCGCCTTCGCAGCGGCGCTGATCATCGCCACTGCCACCAGCCCGGCCGGGGTCAGCGGGGCCGTCCTCCTCCTCCCCTTCCAGGTGAGCGTGCTCGGCACACCGTCTCCCGCCGTCACGCCTACCAACCTGCTGTTCAACGTGGTGGCCACGCCGGGCGCGCTGTACCGCTACTGGCGTCAGGGCCAAACCGGCGGCGTACTAACCCGCCAACTGCTCCTCGGAACGCTGCCCGGGGTGATCGTCGGCTCGGTCATTCGGGTTGAACTACTGCCAGGCCCCCAGGCGATGGACGCCATCATCGCCGTCGTACTGATCCCGATAGGCACCCACCTGGTCGTCCGGAGGACCGCCGCCAACCCCAGCGGCGCGGCCGCCCTGCTCCCGCTCGTTCCCATCGCCGCCGTAGTCGGTTGCGTCGGCGGCATCTACGGGATCGGTGGCGGGTCGATCCTCGCCCCAGTCCTCATCGGGGCCGGCCAGTCACCCACCGACGTTGCCCCTGCCACCCTCGCGTCCACCCTCGCCACTTCGATAGCCGGCGTCACGACGTTCCTCGTGCTGGCGGGGGCGCACAGCGGGTCAGTCGCCCCCGACTGGGGGATCGGCGCCGCCCTCGGTGTCGGCGGTCTCATCGGCGGCTACCGCGGAGCACGCATCCAGCCCCGGCTACCGGAGGAGGCGATCCGACGGTTGCTCGGCGGCATCGTCGCCGCCATCGGCGTGCGCTACGCCTACCTCGCCGCACGGGGCTGAGAACCAGATCCCGTCATCCGCCGGCCATGGCCCCGACGATGAAGAGGGGCTCGGTCCCGCCCGCCACCGCGTCGGGCAGCGGCTGGTCTGGGGATTCGTGTGACAGGTCGTTCTCGCAGGCGAAGAAACGCACGAACGGCCGGCGCTTCTGCGTTGCCGGGTCTCGGATGGTCCCTTGGAGGGCCGGGTATCGGGCCTCGAGCGCGTCGATGACCGATCGCTGGGTGGGTTGGCCGACGATATCCAGTTCCACCTCCTGCTCGGTGTGAATGATCGTCCGCAGTTGAGCCGGAAGCACGACGCGGATCACGGCAGCGTCTGAACCTCGAGTGATAGAACGGACGGCAGATCTCGCACGATCGGCGCCCACGTGTCGCCGGCGTCGGGCGATGCGTACACCTGCCCGCCGGTAGTTCCGAAGTACACGCCGCACGCATCGAGCGAGTCGACGGCCATGGCGTCGCGAAGGACGTTGACGTAGCAGTGGGCCTGCGGAAGTCCGTTGGTGAGCGGCTCCCAGTCGTGGCCGCCGGTCCGACTGCGATACACCCGCAGCTTGCCGTCGGGCGGGAAATGCTCCGAGTCGCTTTGGATCGGCACCACGTAGACGGTGTCGGGCTCATGGGCGTGAACTTCGATCGCGAAGCCGAAGTCGGTCGGCAGGTCACCGCTGATCTCCTGCCAGGAGTCCCCGGCGTCGTCGCTGCGCATCACGTCCCAGTGTTTCTGCATGTACAGCACATCGGGGCGCGACGGATGCATAGCCAGGCGATGCACGCAGTGGCCGACCTCGGCGTCTTCGTCGGGGATGCCCTCGGAGCGCAGGCCGCGGTTGGCGGGCAGCCATGTCTCGCCGCCGTCGTCGCTGCGGAACACCCCCGCGGCCGATATCGCCACGAAGATGCGCTGAGCGTTGGTGGGGTCGACGATCACGGTGTGCAAGCACATACCGCCGGCGCCGGGCTGCCATGACGGCCCCGAACCGTGACAGCGCAGACCCGACAGCTCGTGCCAACTCGCCCCGGCGTCGGTGGATCGGAACAAGGCGGCGTCTTCGACGCCGGCGAGGACGGTGTCGGGATCGGTGAGGGACGGTTCGAGATGCCAGACCCGGGCGAACTCCCATGGATGCGGAGTGCCGTCGTACCACTGGTGCGTGCCCGGCACTCCGTCGTAGGGAAACTGGTTCCCGACTGTCTCCCACGTGGTGCCGCCGTCGTCCGAACGTTGGATCAGCTGCCCGAACCACCCCGTGGACTGGGACGCGTACAGCCGATCCGGGTCTGCCGGGGAACCCTTTACGTGGTAGATCTCCCAGCCCGCAAACAGTGGACCATCCACGTCCCAGGTCTGGCGTCTGGCGTCGGAGGTCAAGACGAAAGCGCCCTTCCGGGTGCCTACCAGTACACGCACACCGCTCATCAGGTCTCCTCTCCACACGCTGAAGCTCCTCCTGATTAGACCACGCGGCCTCCAAAAACTCATCGCTCCCAGTAGTTTTGGCTTGGACGCTTACCGGCTAAGTGCATCGAAACGCAGCGATCTGTCCACTACCTCCTCGGCGACCTCGGAGAGGGGACGGTCATTGCCGAAGGCGTACGCCCTGAGCCGTATGAGAGCCTGGCCGACGCTGACGTCAAGCTGGGCCGCCACCATGCCTGAAGCCTGGTGCACCACATAGTGGAAGTCGGCGGCCTCCTCCAGGGCGGCAGCCAGATTCCCAGGTGCGGCGTCGGCCTGCAGCACCAGGACCGCGTGGGCAGCGACCTCGGACATGACGAGGGCGTCGGCATGCTGTTCGTAGCTGAGCGCTCCTGGCCGATCGCGGTACAAGTTGAGAGCCCCAAGGCGGACGGCTCCCACCTCGAGAGGAAAGCCGAAGACGGCCCGCACGCCGGCATCGATAGCCGGACCACTGAAGCCGAGCCATCGGGGCGTGGCGGGATGAACCAGGTCAGGTTCGAGGATGGGCCGATCATGGTGATAAGCGTCCACGCAGGGCCCCTCCCCCAGCTCGTACTGCAATTGCTCGATGAGGTCGCTCACGGCGTCGGTCGTGCACACCGAGCCCTGCGGCACGTCCCCTGACATGAGCATGATGCCGGCGCCGCTCAGGCCGGTGACCTCAGCGCACACCTCGCACAGCCTGGCCGTCTCGGCACCGGACGCCTCACTGTCCAGGAGCCGAGACAGAATCCGCAGTCGCCGCTCGCCGGCCACAAACTCACGGCCCCCGGCGGTGGGCTGAGGCCGTGGCGCGCTCTTCCGCCCGAGGGTTGGCCAATAGGGACGACTCCGGCGACGGCGGATCGAAGAGAAGCGACAGGCCGCACAGTTCGAGGATCCGCCGCGCCGGGGGTGAAGGCGACCTCAACGTCAGTGACCTCGACTGCTCTCGGAGAGACTCTTGGACTCGGATGATCACCCCGACCGTGGCGATCCCCATAAACGTCACCTGGCTCAACTCGATGACGAGATCACCTCCGTCGAGCGAGAGTGCCATCGCCCGAGCCAGGATCTGGGACAACGCGTCCGCGGTGAACGCGTCGTGTTCGCCTCGGAGCCGGACGACACTGGCCTCGCCGTCACGTCCCTCGTACAACTCCGCGTCCTGACAGGAAACGATCGGAGACGGGAACTCAGTAGAAGCCATGCCACCCTCCAGACTTCGAGCGCTTGCGAGTGACGCGCTACCAGGGTCTGGAGCATCGCTCCCGAGCCGACCGGACGCCGGCTCGACACGTCAGGGATCTTGTCGTGTCAACCCGTACTGTACACGCGAGGAAGTCGTTGCTCAACGGAAATGGAAGGACAGAGTCGTGGGAGAAACAACTCAATTTACGATTGGGGCCGAGGTGAGCTGCACCGATGGGGTTTGCGGCGACGTGAGTCAGGTGGTCGTTGATCCCGTTGCTAAGGCCGTCACCCATCTCGTCGTCGAACCCAAGCACCGCAGCGGGCTGGGCCGGCTCGTTCCACTCGATCTGGTAGACGCCACGACGGGCGAGATCCGGCTCCGCTGTAACACCGCCGAGTTCGAGCAGCTCGAGCACGCCGAGGAGACGCAGTTTCTGCCGGGCGGCCTAGGCGGGTACGGCGGCTACGGCCCAGGTGAGGCTCTGTCCTGGCCGTACTACGGTCTGGGCGGCGGCGTGCTGGGGGGCGGCGGGATGCTCGGCGGCGGCAACCTCTCTCTACCCGTCGTTCGCGACACCCTCCCGCTTGGTGAAGTAGCCGTACGCCGCGGGGATCAGGTCCACGCTACGGACGGCGACATTGGCCGAGTCCAGGGGCTCGTCATCGACCCCAGCAATCATCACGTGACCCACGTCCTGCTCCAAGAAGGGCACCTATGGGGTCGCAAGGAAGTCGCCATCCCGATCGGCGCCGTGACCGGGGTCGACGAGCACGGTATCGGGCTCAACATCACCAAGGAAGAAGTGGCGGACCTGCCGCCAGTAGAGGCCGCCCACCCGGGCTCGTGACCGCCCGGGCCTGACCATCGGCTCGCGTCCAGAGCACAATGTCCGGGGCACGGTGTTCAGGCGCGCTGCCAGTCCTTCCATACGGGGTCGTAGCCGGCGGCTCGGAGCGCGGCGGCGACCTCGAGTGGGCTGCGGGTGTCGGATATGGCGAACTGCGGCTCGGCGGCGCTCTCGGAGGCATAGCCTCCCGGTTCGGTGTGCGAACCGGCGGACATGATGGTCACCCCGAGGGGCACCAGGGCATCTCGGAGCGCGGCCGGTTCCCGAGTCGACAGGCTGATGCCGAGGTCGGGCAGGACGATCCGCAGCGCGCACAGCAGCTGCACGAAGGCCGCATCGCCGACCGGTTCCACGGCCTGGTACCCGCCGGCGGCGGGCCGCAACCGGGGCAGGGCCACCGAGACCTCGCAGCGCCACCAGCGCCGGCTGAGCGCCTGGGCGTGGGCAGCCAGGGTGATGGCCTCGGATCTCCAGTCCGGGTGGAGCCCGAGCAGGGCGCCAATGGCCAGGCGACGCATCCCGGCCTCGGCGGCCCGGTCGGGAGCGGCCAGCCGCCAGGCATAATTGCGCTTCTTGCCTTTGAGGTGGACTGCGGCGTACGTGACTGGGTCGTAGGCCTCCTGGTAGACGGTGACACCGTCGCAACCGACGGCCAGGAGGCGGCGGTAGGTGTCGGTGTCCCACACCTGGACCTCGATGCTCACCTGGGCGAAGCGGGGGGCTACGGCGCGCACGCAGTCGACCAGGTAGTCCCGGTTGACGATGCGGGCGTGTTCCCCGGACACGAGGAGGATGTGGCGGAACCCCCGCCGGAACAGTTCAGCTGCCTCCGCTTCGACCTCGGCGACGGTGAGGGTGCGGCGAGCGATGTCGTTGCCCGCCGAGAACCCGCAGTACGTGCACGTGGACACGCACTCATTGGACAGGTACAACGGGGAAAAAAGACGCACCGTGGCGCCAAAGCGGGCCAGCGTGATGCGGTGGGCGACCTGGGCCAGATCCTCCACCCGGGCCGCCGCGGCCTCGGACAGCAGGACGGCGAAGTCCGCCAATCCGGGTCGACCGCGACTGTTCCCGGCGCGGCCGAGAGCCCGGTCGACGTCCGCATCGGACGCGGCAGCAGCCAGGCGCCAGAGAGCGGCGACATCCGTGGCCACTACGTCGGCGGCGGCGGTCTCGGCTGGCACCCGGTCGGGCCGGGACTCCAGGACGACGGGGGTGGTGCTCAGGACAGGAACCCCGTCAAGGGTGAGGAAGCCGACGCCACCGGGCCTGCCGCCGCCAGCCCCGAGCGCCACCCAGCTCGGCCCGCTTGCACCGCCAGTCGAAACGCCGCAGCCATCCCGGCGGGGTCTCCGGCGGTACCGATGGCCGTGTTGACGAGCACTGCGTCCGCCCCCAACTCCATGGCCTCGGCGGCGTGGCTGGGAGCGCCCAGGCCGGCATCGACCACGACCGGAACCGTCGCCTGCTCCACGATGATCTCCAATGCCCCCCTCGTACGCAGACCTTGGTTGGAGCCGATCCACGACCCGAGCGGCATGACCGTCGCGCATCCCGCCTCCTCCAGGTGCTTGCACAGCATCGGGTCGGCCGGGCAGTAGGGCAAGACCGTAAATCCGTCCCGACACAGCTCTTCTGCAGCCCGGAGCGTCTCGAGCGGATCGGGCAGCAAGTAACGGGGATCAGGGGTCACCTCCAGCTTGATCCACTGCGGCAGGCCGGCGGCGCGAGCGAGCCGGGCCAACCGGACGGCCTCACCCGCGTCCACGGCCCCTGACGTGTTCGTCAGCAGGAGCACCTGGTCGGGGATGGCGTCGAGAATGTCCTCGCCGGCGGTTGGGTCGATGCGGCGCAGGGCGACGGTCACCACCTGCGTGCCGCTCGCCTCGATGGCGTCACGCAAGGCCTGGTTGGATGGAAACTTCCCTGTCCCGAGGAACAGGCGGGACCCGAAGACCCGGTCCGCGATGACCAGGTTGTCAGCTTCACTGGATCCTGGGGTCATGTAGAAGTGCGCTCCCTGACCCGCGTTACCGGGCCGGTCGTGGTGAGGGTCGCCGGCGCGGCAGCCGACCTCTCAGCCCGGTGTCGCCGAGCTCCCCTGCGTCAGGATGTACTGGATGTGTGCCGCGATCCTAGTGTCCGCGGAGCGATCCCGAAGGCCTAGATTGGGCGTCGCTCTCCGAGGAGGTGGTCCCCACGGCCCAGCAGTTCGATGTCGTCGTCATCGGTGGTGGCCCGGCTGGGTACGCCGCGGCTCTCCGAGGCGGGCTGGCCGGTCTCAACATCGCGGTGGTGGAGAAGGAGAAGGTCGGTGGGACGTGCCTGCATCGCGGTTGTATCCCGGCCAAGGAGTTCCTGGAGACGGCCACCGTCTACAGAACGGTGACGGGGGCCAAGGAGTTCGGGATCGCAGTCGACCCGCCCGCGATTGAGTTCGGCCAGTCGCAAGCGCGCAAGCAGAAGGTCGTCGGTCAGCTGTGGAAGGGCCTGCAGGGATTGATGAAGAAGAGAAAGATCACCACTTTTATTGGTACCGGCAGCCTCGGTCCTGATCACCTGGTGCGGATCGACGACGGGACCGAGTTGGTGGGAACCCACGTCATCCTGGCGTCGGGCTCGGTGCCCCGCAGCATCCCGGGATTCGAGGTGGACGGCGATCTGGTCCTCACCTCCGACGAGGTCCTGGACCTCGAGAAGCTGCCGTCCTCCGCGGTCGTGATCGGTGGTGGCGCCATCGGCTGCGAGTTCGCCTCGATGCTCTCTGACCTGGGCGCCCAGGTAACGGTCCTGGAAGCACTCCCGAAGATCCTGCCCGGCTGCGACCGCGACGTGGCCGACGTGGTGCTGCGGTCCTTCAAGAAGCGGGGCATAGATGTTCGTACGGGTGTCACGGTGACCGGGCACACCCCGAGTGGCGACGGGCAGTCGACCACCGTCAATTTCGGGGAAGGCGAGCAGGTAACTGTGGACGCGGTGGTGATGTCGGTCGGGCGCCGCCCGCTGTCGGGCAACCTGGGCCTCGAAGGGACCAAGGTGGCCGTCGACCAGCGCGGCTTCGTCGAGGTTGACGAGTACATGCGGACCGGCGAGCCAGGCGTGTTCGCAGCCGGTGATCTGGTGGACACCCCGGCCCTGGCCCATGTCGGCTTCGCCGAAGCGGTGGTGATCATCGACCAGATCCTGGGGGATGCCGTGGTGCCGGTCGACTACGCCAAGGTGCCCTGGTGCATCTACTGCCACCCGGAGGTCGCCTTCGCCGGATTGTCGGAAGAGGCGGCCAGGGAGGCCGGTTTTGAGGTGGTGACCAAGAAAGACCCCTACGGCGGCAACGGACGCGCCCTCATCGTCGGCGAACCCGACGGGCTCGTCAAGGTGATCTGCGAGAAGGGCCCGGACGGCAAGGCCGGGCGGGTCCTGGGGGTGCACATGGTCGGCCCGTGGGTGACCGAGCAACTCGGCCAGGCCTACCTGTCGGTCAACTGGGAGGCCACCCCGCAGGAGGTGGCCCATTACATCCAGCCCCACCCCACCCTGTCGGAGACCTTCGGCGAGACCATGCTCGCCCTGACCGGAAGAGGTCTGCACGTTGGCTGAGATCACCATGCCCCAGCTGGGCGAGACGGTGACCGAGGGCACCATCACCCGTTGGATGAAACAGGTCGGCGACACCATCGCCGAAGACGAGGTGCTCTTCGAGGTGTCGACCGACAAGGTTGACTCGGAGGTGCCCTCTCCGGTGGCCGGCGTCATCTCCGAAATCCTGGTGCCCGAAGGCGACACCGTCGACGTGGGCACCCGGTTGGCGGTCATCTCAGACGGCACCGAAGCGCCGGCGCCGGCGGT
>PMHH01000114.1 GCA_003156595.1 Acidimicrobiaceae bacterium | reverse complement strand
GCCAGGAGTCGGCGGGCATGGCAGTCAGCGACGGCGCCGAGATCGTCGTTGTCAAGGACATGGGCCTCGTCACCAACGTTTTCAACGAGCGCAACCTGGCCGGCCTCCAGGGTGATCTGGCCATAGGGCACACGCGGTATTCCACGANNCACAACGGCAACCTGACCAACACCGACAAGCTCGCCGCCGAGATCGGCATGTTGCCGGGGACGGTGACGAGCGACAGTGATCTGCTCGCGGAACTGCTGGTCCGCCACCTCGACGCCCACGCCGAGGACGACCTCGAGGCAGCCCTCGCCGCGGTGCTGCCCGTGTTGGAAGGGGCGTTCTCGCTGGTGCTGCTCGATCATCAGCGCCTGATCGGGGTCCGCGACCCGCGCGGCTTCCGTCCGCTGTGCCTGGGCAAGCTCGACCAGGGCTGGGTGCTTGGCTCCGAGACCCCGGCCCTCGACATCATCGGGGCCCACTTCGTGCGGGAGCTCGATCCGGGCGAGTTGCTGGTCATCGACAGCGACGGGCCGCGGTCGTCGCGACCCTGGCCGGCGGAGCGGATCGACCCCAAGTTGTGCTTGTTCGAGTTCGTCTACCTGGCCCGGCCCGACAGCCGGTTGTACGGCCAGGAGCTGCACAGCGCCCGAACCCGGATGGGCGAGCTGCTCGCCGACCAGGCGCCTGTCGTGGCCGACATGGTGATGGGCGTGCCTGACTCCGGCCTGCCGGCCGCAGAGGGGTACGCCCGGCGCAGCGGCATCCGGTACGGCCACGGGTTGGTCAAGAACCGCTACATCGGGCGGACGTTCATTGTTCCTGACCAGGCCCAGCGGGCCCAGGGCGTACGCCGCAAGTTCAACCCGCTGCGCGACGCCATCGGAGGCAAGCGGCTGGTGGTTGTGGATGACTCGATCGTGCGGGGCACGACCCTTCGAGCCATGGTTCGCATGCTCCGCGAGGCCGGGGCGACTGAGGTCCACCTGCGCATCTCGTCGCCGCCGTACCGCTGGCCCTGCTACTACGGGCTCGACACCGGCAGCCGAGCCGAGCTCATCGCGGCGAACCTCGAAGTTGGCGAGATCTGCGCGTACATCGGCGCCGACAGCCTGGCCTACCTGAGCCTCGAGGCCCTCAAGGAGGCGACCGGGGCGCCGGGCGCTGGGTTCTGCGACGCCTGCCTGACGGGCAATTACCCGGCCGAGGTTCCGGTGACGCTGGGTCGCGAACCTCAGGTCGCTGCGCCCGTTGCCTGACGACTCGGCGGACGAAGAGGTCCCCGCCAGCCGCCTCACCTACGCCATGGCCGGAGTGGACATCGACGCCGCCGACCGGGCCGTCGACGCCATGCGCGGGCTCGTCGCATCAACCGCGGACCGACCGGGCGCGCTCGGGGAGATCGGNNGGAGATCGGCGGGTTCGGTGGGCTGTTCGAAGTTCCGTACGGCTATCGCCGCCCGGTCCTGGTTTCGAGCACCGACGGGGTGGGCACCAAGATGGCGGTGGCCATGGCGACCGGGCGCTTCGACACCATCGGGATCGATCTGGTGGCGATGTGCGTGGACGACCTGGTGTGCTGCGGGGCTCGGCCGTTGTTCTTCCTCGATTACCAGCTGCTCGGCCGGGTCGACCCGGAGCAGGTCCGGGCGGTCATGACCGGTATCGCGGCGGGTTGTCGTGAGGCGGGCTGTGCCATCGTCGGCGGTGAGCTGGCCGAGCATCCCGGGCTGTTGGCGCCGGGCCAGTTGGACATCGCCGGGTTCGCGGTGGGGATCGTCGAGCACGACTCCATCATCGATGGCCCGGCCCGGACCAGGGCCGGCGACGTCCTCTTGGGCCTGCCGTCTCCCGGGCTGCGCTCCAACGGCTACTCCCTGGCCCGCCGGGCCCTGCTCGAGGTGGGCGGGCGACGGCTCGACAGCCCCGCTTGGGAGGGGTCAGGAGCGTGGACTCTGGCCGACGAGCTCCTACGCCCTTCGGTCATCTACACGCCGGCGGTGCTCTCGCTGATCGAGGTGGTCGACGTGCACGCGGTTGCCCACATCACAGGAGGCGGGCTGCTCGGCAATATGCCGCGGGTGCTGGGCGACGGGCTCGACGCGGTGTTCGAGCGGGGTCGTTGGAACATTCCACCTATCTTCGCGGAGGTCCAGCGGGTCGGAGGAGTGGATGACGACGAGATGGCCCGGGTCTTCAACCTGGGACTCGGCATGGTCGTAGCCGTGGCGCCAGGTGAGGTGGACGCGGCGGCTGAGGCCCTGGCCGCGGCGGGCCAGAACGCCACCGTAGTGGGCGGCTTGATCTCGGGACGACGCCAGGTACATTTGACTGACTAGTCCGAATTGCCCGGAAAAATGGCCCGGACGGGTCATGTACGCCAGGGCGCCCATCTCGTACGTTAGGTAGCCAACACGGACACTTGGAAGGAAAAGCGTAGACATGGCCGAAGACACCCACCCCGACGCACTTCTTACCCCAGCTGAGGTCGCTGCACTCTTCCGCGTGAACCCGAAGACGGTCACGCGTTGGGCTCGGGCTGGCAAGATCACCGCCATCCGCACTCTGGGCGGTCACCGGCGCTTCCGGGCGTCTGAGATCCGCCGCTGCCTCGAGCAGCTGGACAGCAGCACCCTGTAGGTCACCGGGCGCTTACCGCCCGCTGGTCCGCCGGGCGGCTGGTCCGCTCCGGGTTGCCCGCCTGGGTGCCCGACCTGAGATGATCACCCGGTGCACACCGTGGCCCTGCCAGCCGGCTTCACCGCGCATACCGGTCACGCCGGCTTGCGGGAAGACGGCGACGACGTGGCGGTGATCCTCTCTACCCGGCCCTGTGTGAGCGCCGGGATGTTCACCCAGAGTCGGTTCGAGGGACCGAGCGTTACCCTCAGCCGGCCGCGGGCCTCGGGCGGTCATGCCTGCTCGATCGTAGTGATCGCCAAGAACGCCAATGTCGCCAACGGGGCCCAGGGGCTTCGCGATGCCGAGGAGATCACGGCCGCGGTTTCGGCCGCAGTCGCCGTCCCGGTGGACGAGGTGCTGATCGCCAGCACGGGGGTGATCGGCCGGCCGTACCCGATGGACCTGCTCCGCTCGCACCTCTCCGGCCTGCGGGGAGCCAGATTCGACGCCGACGCGGTGCGGGTGGCCCGGTCGATGATGACCACTGACACGGTGGCGAAGACCGCGGTTCAGCTGGCTGGAGCGGCCCGGGTGGTCGGAATGGCCAAGGGTGTGGGCATGATCGAGCCGGACATGGCGACCATGCTGGTGTTCGTCTTGACCGACGCAGCCGTCGACGAGGCGACCCTCACCAGGTTGTGGCGGCGCGCCGTAGACGAGACCTTCAATTGTCTGAGCATTGACACCGACACGTCCACCTCTGACACGGCCGTGGTCCTCGCCAACGGTGCGGCTGGACCGGTGAGCGAGCCGGCGTTGGCGGTGGCGCTGCGCGAGGTGTGCTTGGACCTGACGTTGCAGCTCGCCCGGGACGGTGAGGGGGCGACCAAGCTGCTCACCGTCACGGTGCGCTCAGCCTCCGATGCGGACCAGGCCCGACGGGTAGCCAGGGCCATCGTCAACTCCCCGCTCGTCAAGACGGCGGTGCACGGTGCCGACCCCAACTGGGGGAGGGTTGCCATGGCCATCGGCAAGTGCCAGGACGACATCGACATCGACCCCGAGAGGGTCGTCATCCGTTTTGGTGATCTGGAGACGTACCCGACGCGTCCGGACCCGTCCGGGCTGCGCCGGCTGACCGAGATCATGGCCGAGGACCACGTCGACATCGAAGTAGAGCTCAATATCGGTAGCGCCGAGGCCACCGTCTACGGCTGCGACCTGTCTGCGGAGTACGTCCACATCAACGCGGACTACACGACGTAGGGTCTGGGCTCGCCGGCCGGACTGTCGTTAGTTGGAAGTCGAGCTCGCCCCGCCCAGGAGGCCACCTAGGAGGGAGGAGAGCTTCGAGAGGTTCAGCGCGGTGGCGCCCTGGGGGATGGTGACAGGCGAGCCGGAGCTGAACTGGATCTGCAAAGGGACGGCGAAGGAGAACTTGTGCTTGAACTGGTTGAGGTCGATCACGATCTCCTGGACCCGGTTGTTGCTGACATACAGGTCGAAGACGGCTGTCTGGCTGGCGGGGATCTTGCTTTCCATCGCGGTGAGCCCCTTGGTGACATCGGAAGCGTCGGGGAGGCTGGATAGCGACGACGACAAGTCGGCCCCCGCCTGCTGTACGAAGCTGTGGACGGCGACGGTAACCGCGTACTCGGTGCGACCCCCGTTCGTGCCTTCATTGACGTAGGTGGAGTTGGCGTCGAGTGCGGCGCGCAGCTGATCCACCAGCTTCAGCGACACGGTCGAGCTGGCCGCCGAATACCCGGTCTTCACATCCTTGAGGAGCGGTGCGAGGGCCGAGGTCTGAGCGGACACCCACTGGCCCTGACCCAAGGCGGTGATCCCGGGAACGTAGCTGTTGGCGCTCTGGAGGTCGCTCTGGAACTTGGTTGCGGCGGACGAGGGCTGACCGAAATCGCTCAGCAGGGTGGGCAGGTCGGCGTGGAGGTAGATCGTCGAGTCCACATAGCGGATTTCGAGCGGGGCCGCCCCATCGATCTGCACCGCGAAGTCGAACTGGTCGTCGCGGTCGGTGCGCGCCTGCTTGCTGTCAATGTTCTCCCCATGGCCAGTTTCGAAGTCGACGTCGATCGACGTGTCGGTGAGGGTCGAGGCGATCTGCGGCGTCAGTTTGCTGCCGCTGCCGCCAAGGGTCGTGGCGATCTGCTCCAGCTGCTGGGCTGTGACCCCCAGCGATACCTTTATGTTGAAGCCGGACTGCGCCACCACTCCGCCAAATCCCTTGCTGACCGCTTGGGTGGGGGTGACCTTGGTAGCGGGGTTGCCACAGGCTGCCAGCACTACAGCCGCCACGGCCACCATCGCCAATCCGCCAAAGCCGGTCCGACGGGAGAACCGCGGTCCCAGTTTCATGGGTTACCTCTTATCTGATCGCCTTCAGTGAGCCCAATGCAGGGTAGCGCGCCACAGGGGCGCTGGCCGTTCCCCTTGCCCCGGCCAGTATCGTGGTCGATCATGCACGACGAGCGACCCCCCCGCCGCCGGGCCCTGCTGCTGGAGAACATCCATCCCGGAGCGGCGGCGAGCCTCACCGAGGCCGGCTTCGAGGTCGAGACCGTCCCCGGGTCCTTTGACGAGAGCCAGCTGGCGGATCGGATCGCGGACATCGACCTGCTCGGCATCCGGTCGCGCACCCAGGTCAGCGAGGCCGTGCTCGACAAGTCCAAACGGCTGCTGGCGGTCGGAGCTTTCTGCATCGGCACCAACCAGATCGATCTGGCGGCCGCTACCCGCAGGGGAGTGGCGGTCTTCCACGCCCCCTTCTCCAACACCCGCAGCGTCGTCGAGCTGGTGATCGCCGAGATCATCGCCCTCACCCGCCGGCTCACGGACAAGAACCGCGACATGCACGCGGGGATCTGGGCCAAGTCGGCGGCCGGAGCGCACGAGGTGCGGAGCCGTCGCCTCGGGATCGTCGGCTATGGCAACATCGGTTCGCAGCTGTCCGTGCTGGCCGAGGGACTCGGGATGCAGGTGTCCTTTTACGACACAGCCGACCGGCTCGCCCTCGGCAACGCCCGCCGGCTCAACTCTCTCGAGGAGCTGCTCGACTGGGCCGACGTGGTCACTCTGCACGTGGACGGGCGCCCGGACAATCGGGGCCTGTTTGGTGCGCCGGAGTTCGCGGCCATGCGAAACGGAGCCCTGTTCCTCAATCTGAGCCGCGGCTTCGTGGTTGACCACGGTTCGCTACGGGCCCACATCGAGTCCGGGCACCTAGCTGGCGCGGCGGTCGACGTATTTTTCGAGGAGCCGCCCGGAGACGACGAGGCGTTCGTGTCCCGCTTGCAGGGCCTCCCGAACGTGATCCTGACCCCGCACATCGGTGGCAGCACCGAGGAGGCCCAGGTCGACATCGGTCAGTTCGTAGCCAACAAGCTCGTCGAGTACGTGCGGTCGGGGAACACGGCCCTGTCGGTCAACCTCCCCAACCTTGATCTGCCGGTCCGGGCCGGGGCTCACGGCTTGGTGCACATCCATCGCAACACCCCCGGAGTGCTGGCCTCGATCAACGCCATCTTCGCCGAGCACCGCATCAACATCGAGGGCCAATCCCTCGGCACCCGCGGCGAGATCGGCTACGTCATCACCGACATTGCCACCGACTACACCGACGACATGCTGGCCCGACTCACGCACATGGACGCGACCATCCGCTTGCGGGTCCTGTAGAAGCCTCCGATTCGAAATCGGCGCCAGGGCCGGTTCTGCGTCCGAGTCAGTCGAAGAGCGATACTTCAGCCGTGAACCGCTCGTGTCGGGCACTGCTGGCGGGGTTGACGGTGCTGGTAATCGTTCTTGCCGGTTGCTCGTCGTCGAAGCACGAGGGATCGCCGGCGACGTCGACCACATCCGCCCCCTCTGCGGCCACGACGTCGGTCTCGACCACATCGACTTCGACGACGGTGCCGCGGGCAACGCAGAATCTGCTGGCCACACCCCAGCTCAAGACCCAGCTTCTCGCCGCTTTCGCCCAGTCGAAGGGTTATCCGCAAACCTATTTCCAGGGACCGGCGTCGGGGTCGGTGTACTACGCCTACCTGGGCTCGACCGACAGTTACTGGGCGCTCGCCTCGTTCTCACTGGCTCCGGACGCTCCGGAACAGCTGGCGGTCGACATGCAGGACGGAGGCGGTAGCGGCATCTTCACTGTGTCCTCGGGAGGGTCATGGGACGTGCGGTACCAGGGCGTGCCGTTCCCCTGCCCCGGTGATCTGCCGAGTGCGCTGGTGATGTTGTGGGGGCTGCAGTACGGGGCGGGGTGCCAGATCGCGTCGGCCAACTCCCCGGCCCGTGCTTCGATACGTGGCCTGCCGGTGCTGACAATCCCGAGCCGAACGTACTTCGGAACCATCCTCTACTTCGGACTGCAATACGACGGCTCCGGTGACATGTTGTTCGAGCCCGAGACCTGGCAGGGCAACTCACCGCCGGCCAGCCACAGCAGGCAGTACGTCGATCTCGATTGGGGTTCGTCGGTGCAGACCGGACTCTGGGTGGGGTCGAGCCCGGCATCGAGCCACGAGGTCATCGGCCCCTTCGATCAGACCTTCGCCAACGCAGTGACGAAAGCGATGGTTCCCTTCGCCAGCGAGCCCTACTCCGGCTATGTCGTGACCGTAACCAACCCCGCCGGCTGCCAAGGCAGTTGTTCCATGGCCACCGACATCGTCCAATACGGGCCGGACACCCCAACTCCACCGAACCCCGACTACACCGAGCCCCCCGGCTAGCCGCGGCCGGACAACGATCCATCCCGGGCCACCCGGGTTGAAGAGGCCCTGGGCGCTCGATGAGATGCCGAGGAAGACGACGACAGCGCGGTTGAGGCGGACCACGTCGGCGTCGTTGAGCACCCAGACGCTCTCCCAGCTTGGATCTTCGCGCAAGTCCAGAACGCAGCGGCTTAGTTGCCCGCCCGGTCCAACGCGGCGGAGAGGTCGGCGAGCAGGTCGCTAGCGGTCTCGAGACCGACCGAGAGGCGCACCAGCCCGGGGTCGACCTCGAGGGGCGAGCCGGCCACTGAGGAGTGGGTCATGCGGTGTGGGTGCTCGATGAGCGACTCGACGGCGCCGAGCGACTCGGCCAAGGTCCACAAGGTGGTGGAGCGGACCACCTCCAGGGCGGCCGCCTCGCCGGCGGCGACCACGAAGGAGACCATCCCCCCGAAGCCCCGCATCTGGCGGGCGGCCAGATCGTGGCCCGGGTGCGACGCCAAACCGGGATACAGGACCCGGCTGACTGCCGGGTGCGCCACCAGCATCTCCACCACCGCCTCGGCGTTGGCGCAGTGCCGGTCCATCCGCACCGCCAACGTCTTGGCGCCGCGGAGCACCAGGTAGCAGTCCAGCGGTCCTGGCACCCCACCGACCGCGTTCTGGTAGAACGCCACCTCGTCCGCTAGTTCGGGGTCGTCGGTCGCCACGAACCCGCCCACGACGTCGCTGTGGCCGCCCAGGTACTTGGTGGTGGAATGCACCACCAGGTCGGCGCCCAAGGCCAGCGGCTGCTGGAGATAGGGGGTGGCGAAGGTGTTGTCGACCACCAAGCGGCCGCCCCGCTCGTGCGCCAGCGAGGCCGCGGCCAAGATGTCAACGATCGACAGAGCCGGGTTCGACGGTGTCTCCACCCAGACGAGTCGGGTCTCCGGTCGCCAAGCCCCCGCAACCGCGTCGAGGTCGCCCAACCCGACCGAGGTGTGCGAGATTCCCAGCGGACCCCAGACCTTGTCGATCAGCCGGAAGGTCCCCCCGTAGGCGTCGTCGGGTATGAGTATGTGGTCGCCGGGGCGGAGGAGGCGCAGGATGGCGTCCTCGGCCGCCAGCCCGCTGGAGAAGGCCAGCCCGTGGGCGCAGCCTTCCAGCGACGCCAGGCAGGTCTCGAGGGCGGTCCGGGTGGGGTTGCCGCTACGTGAGTACTCGTAGCCCTGGTGCTTACCGACCGCCTCCTGGGCGAACGTGGTCGCCAGCGAGATCGGAGGGATCACCGCGCCGGTCACGGGGTCCGGCTCCTGGCCGGCGTGGATGGCCCGAGTCTCGAAACCCGGGCCCGCGCCAGGCGGGGAGGCCGCCGCCGGGGAGACGCCCGCCGGCGCTCCGGCCCCGCCCCCGCCGGTCCCCGTCACCTGGCCGTCCCCCCGGGGCGGGGTCCGGCGAGGAACTCCAGCAGGTCGGAGCGGGTCACGATGCCGGTCGGATGGCCGGCGTCTACAACCAGCACGGCGGCACCGTCGGCCAGCCGCGCCGCGGCGACGTCGACGGGCTCCCCGCTGCCAATCATGGGCAGAGGCGGCCCCATCACCTCCCCTACCGGGGTGTCGACGGCGGCCGGATCGGCCACCAGTCGCTCGAGCAGGCCCCGGTCAGTGACCGTGCCGACTACCTCGGCCAGCGACAGCGGCGGCTCCGCCTTGACGACCGGCATCTGCGACACCCCGTACTCCCGCAAAACGGCGATCGCGGAGCGGACCGTCTCGCTCGGGTGCACGTGCACCAACGGAGGTAGCCCGGTACCGCCCTGGAGCTCCACCTTGTGGGCCAGGACGGCGTCGACGGTGTCGCCGCCGGCGCCGCCGGCACGCAGGAACCCGTGGTCCGCCATCCAGCCGTCGTCATACACCTTCGACAGGTAGCCGCGCCCCGAGTCGGGCAGCACCACCACGATCACGGCGTCAGAGCCGAGGTCGCGCCCCACCTCGAGGGCGGCCCAGACCGCGGTCCCGCACGAGCCGCCGGCGAGGATCCCCTCCTCCCGGGTAACCCTCCGGGCGGTCAGGAAGCTGTCGCGGTCGGACACCATGACCACCCGGTCGGCGATCGCGCGGTCGTAGGTGGCCGGCCAGAAGTCCTCACCGATCCCTTCGACCAGATACGGCCGGCCCTGCCCACCCGAGTACACCGAGCCTTCCGGGTCGGCGCCGATGATCTGAATAGCGGGGTTCTGGGCCTTGAGGTAGCGACCCACGCCGGTGATGGTTCCGCCGGTGCCGATGCTGGCGACCAGATGGGTGATGCGCCCGGCCGTCTGGCGCCACAACTCCGGTCCCGTGCTGCGTTCATGGGCCTCGGGATTGTGAGGATTGGCGTACTGGTTGGGCATGAACGCGCCCGGGGTGCTCTCGGTCAGGCGCCGGGCCACCGAGTAATAGGAATCGGGGTGCTCGGGGTCGACCGCGGTCGGGCAGACCACGACCTCGGCGCCGTACGCCCGCAGCAGGGCCACCTTCTCCCCGGCGATCTTGTCGGGCATGGTGAAAATACAGCGATAGCCGCGACGGGAGGCCACGATCGCCAACCCGACCCCGGTGTTGCCCGAGGTCGGTTCTACGATGGTGCCGCCCCTGGTCAATGAGCCGTCCCGTTCCGCGGCATCGATCATGGCCAGGGCCGGGCGGTCCTTGGTGCTGCCGCCGGGATTGAGGAATTCGAGCTTGGCGAACAGCTGAGCCGACAGGTCCCGGCCGATGCGATCCATCCGCACCAACGGGGTATGGCCGATGAGCTCGATCAGGGAGTCGGCCGCTTCTATGGGCGGCCCCGGGTCGCTGAGACGGTCAACCGCGATGCCCGACTCCACGTCCACCGGCAGATCGCTGTAGATGATGACGGGCAGGCCGGCCCGGTGCAACTGGCGGGCGATGTCGGCCACCTGGGCCGCGGCGGCTGGGGTGGCGGCGCCGACCACCCCGACCGAGCGGGGGATGTGGGCGCGCAAGTCGGCGACGGTGCCGGAGGTGAGCGGCCCGGGGGAGACGTCGACTCGCCGCCGGGCCCGGGCGACCAGCCGATCGGGAACGGGGGCGGCATCCACCACTACCAGGACATCCATGAGGCCCCATCATGCCCCGCGGCGGTAGCTTGCTGGTTGTGGATCCGCGCTACCCAGCCGAAGCCGAGGCTTACCGGGACAAAATCCGCGCCTTTCTCGGCGAGCACCTGCCAGCCGGATGGAAGGGCGTCGGGGCGCTCGAACATCAGGCGGCTCTCCATTTCACCGAAGAATGGCGGGCCACCCTCTACGACCATGGGCTGCTGGCGGCGTCCTGGCCGCGCCAGTACGGCGGAGGCGGTCTCTCCCCGCTGGAGCAGGTCGTGGTGGCCGAGGAGTTCTACCGGGCCGGGGTGCCGACCGGCGGCCCGAACGACACCTTCGGGATCCAGATGGTCGGCAACACCATCCTGCAATGGGGCACCGACGAGCAGAAGCAGCATTTCCTGCCGCGCATCCTGTCGGGTGAGGATCGTTGGTGCCAGGGGTACTCGGAGCCAGGGGCGGGATCGGACCTGGCCAGCCTCGCTACCCGGGCCGTTCTCGACGGCGACGAGTGGGTGATCGACGGGCAGAAGACCTGGACGTCGGTCGCGCAGTTGGCCAACTGGATCTTCGTGCTGGCCCGCACCAACCCCGACGCCCCGAAGCACAAGGGGATCACCTTTCTGTTGGTGCCCATGGACCAGCCTGGGGTCGAGGTGCGGCCGATCCGGATGATGACCGGGCGGTCGGAGTTCAACGAGACATTCTTCGCCGGCGCCCGCACCCCGAAGGAGAACGTGATCGGGGGCGTCAACGCCGGCTGGGCCGTGGCCATGACCCTGCTGGGCTACGAGCGGGGGGAGGCGGCGGCCACGTTCCCGATCATGTTTAGGGGCGAGCTCGATCGGCTCTTCGACCTGGCCCGGCAGAACGGCGCGGCAGCCGACCCGCTGATCCGGCAGCGCCTGGCGTGGTGCTACGCCAAGGTCGAGATCATGCGCTATCTGGGCATGCGGACGCTCACCAAGTTCCTGGCCGGCGCCCAACCGGGACCGGGGGAGTCCACGTTCAAGCTGTACTGGAGTGAGTACCACCAGGTGCTCACCGACCTGGCTGTCGACATACTGGGCGCGGCGGCGTTGACGCCCACCGGGCGGACGTCGAGTGGCTTCCAGGCCGACGACGTGGGTGCGCCCAATGACAGCGGCTCTTGGACCAGCACCTTCCTCATGAGCCGGGCCGGCACGATCTACGCCGGCACGTCCCAGGTGCAGCGCAACATCATCGGCGAGATGGTCCTGGGCCTTCCCAAGGAACCCGCCGCCTCTACGTAGGGCAGGCCTCCATGTGACAGATGACCGTTGGGCCGGGCGGTCGGAGTGGGCCCCGGTAGGGTGGTCGGGTGGATCCGGAACAGGCTGAACGGGCCCGAGAGGCCGGCGTCAACGCGGTCGACACGGTACGGCGGCTGCTGGCGCGCAAGGCGGCCCAGCTGATCCGCAATGACACCGAGGCCGCCGACGTGGCCATAGAGATGGGCCTAATCGACCGGCGCTGGCTCGAAAATCCGGGGGTTGGCCCCATCTCCACGGCCGCGCCCTCCGAGGTGGTGGAACGGTTCTTGGAGCGGACGGTCGAGCAGCGCCCGTCGCGGCTGTCGGCGCTGGGTCTGGGCGCCGCCCAGTTGCTGGCCTCGCGCCTGGCGGTGCCGCCGAGCGGGCGGCCCGAGCCGCTGACAGTGGTCTTCACCGACCTCGAGGGCTTCACCTCGTACACCAGCGAGCAGGGCGACGAGGCTGCCCTGGCCCTGCTGCAGCAGCATCACCGGGAGGCCGGCCCGGTCGTGCGCAGGGAGGGCGGCCGGATCGTCAAGCACCTGGGCGACGGCCTGCTGTGTACCTTCCATGACCCCCAAGGCGGTCTGCGGGCAGCAGTCGGGCTGGTGGGCACGGCGCCGTATCCGTTGCGGTTGCGCGCCGGCGTGCACAGAGGTGAGGCCATCATGAGTGGCGACGACGTCATCGGTCACGTGGTCAATGTGGCCGCTCGGGTGACGGAGATCGCCAAAGGCGGGCAGGCGGTCGCCACCCTGGCCGCCATCGAGGCGGCCGGTCCGACCTCTGGTGTCCGCGTCGGCAAGCCGAGGCCCCGGCGGCTCAAGGGCGTGGCGGACAGGATCCCGGTGGCCGAGATCCGCAGCGACCCTCCTGCCGCCTAGGTCTACCCAGTTCCGATGCGGGCGGCCAAGGTTTCGCCGACCAGCTTGACGAGCGAGCCGAGCCGCCAGTTGGCCGGCATGATGGGGTGTTCGATGCCCTCCTCCACGGCGACAGCGGCACAGACGGGCCCGATGCAGGCCGCCACGACCCGGTTGTTGAGCGCGGCCAGCAGGTCGCCGGCCCGGCCCTCAGCGTCCGCGAGTTCGACCAGGTTGCGGACGGCAGGGCCGGCGGTAAAGGTGACGGCGTCGAGTTCGCCGTTGCAGCACATGTCGATCAGCAGACCGGCGCCCCGGGCGTCCTCGGGTAGGTCCCAGTGGTAGACCGGTAGTTCGGTCACCTCGGCGCCGGCGGCCCGCAGTTCGGCGGTGGTCGTCTGCCGGTCGTCGCCGTGGAGCTGGAAGACGACGCGCTGTCCTTCGACACCTTCGCCGATGAGATGCCGGCTTACGTCGGCCAGCTGCTCCGAGGGTGAGCGCCACCACACCTCCAGGCCGGCCATGCTCACCGCCCCGGACGCCTTGGGGCCCCTCGCCGCGATCCGCACCTGGCCGAGCGCCTCTCGCAGCTCGGCCTCGAGACCCCAGGTTGTGGCCCAACCCATCCAGGTGCGAATGCCGAGCCCGGTGTTGGCCACCAGGTAGTCGGGCGGCGCCGCAATGATCGACTCGGTCAGCGGTCGGAGCCCGTCAGCCTCCACCACAGGAAGGGTGCGGACGGTCGGGCCAAGGATCACCTGCACCCCTAAGCGTCGCAGCAGGATGGCCTGGTCCTCGCTACGCCGGTCGGCCGTCACTCCGACCGTAAAGCGGCTCAGGTCTACGTCGTTGGGCACCTTACGAGCCAACCACGTGGCGGCACGCTTCACTGACCATCCTGGTGGGCATCGGTCTGGAGGTCACTATTCGCGTAGATTGAGGGCGCCATGGCGGAACGATCGTGGGGCCGGGTTGGGTCGTTGCGCCTGCCCTGGCCCTACCTCGGGATCCTCGTGGTCGTGGTCCTGGCCAACTTCACCTACGCGACCCACTTGCTAAATCCGAACCCGGTGAACACAGTCGGAGAGCTGGGGCAGACGACCACGGCATCGTTGTTTCCGGGCTCCAACTACATCGACCCGAACATCGGCTACACCGCGCAGGCCCTTGGAGCGACCGCCGCCCGCGACGTGACCTCGGCGCGAGCGCCGTGGTGGGACCCTTACGAGGGGGTGGGTGCACCCTTGGCTGGGGAGATGCAGTCGGCGGCTCTCTTCCCGCCGACTTTGCTCACCGTCCTCCCGGACGGCCAGGTGTACTTCCGCATGATCCTCGAGCTCGTGGCCGGCTGGAGCGCGTACGCGCTGTTCCGGCGGTTCGCTCGCGGCGACGTGCCCGCCTTCGTCGGGGCGGTGCTCTTCGCCCTCAACGGGACGTATGCGTGGTTGTTCCACGCCCCCGGCAATCCGGTCGCCTTCCTTCCGCTGCTCCTGCTCGGAGTCGAGCAGGCCGCTGATGGTTCGGTCGGTAGGTTCGGCAGAGGCTGGGTGGTTGTCGCGGTCGCCTTGGCGCTCTCCATCTACGCCGGCTTCCCGGAGATGGCTTTCATAGACGGCCTTTTCGCCATGTTGTGGGTGGCCGTGCGAGCCGTCCAGTTGAGGCGGGGACGGTGGCGGCCGTTGCTCTTTGAGGTCGGCGCCGGGGTCGGGATTGGCGTGCTGCTCGCCGCACCGATCTTGGTTGCTTTTGTCGATTACCTGCCGCATTCGTATGTAGGGGGGCACAGCACGGAGTTCGCGACTCGCGTCCTGGACAGCCGAACGGCGCTGCCCGGGCTGATCCTGCCCTACGTGGCTGGTCCGATCCACGGCTTCACCGCCTTCGATCGGAGCGGCACCCTGCAGACGTTCTGGCAGGGAGGCGGCTATCTGCCGGTGTCGGCCGTCCTCCTGGCGTTGGTCGGCCTGGGTGGCCGGCGTCACCGGGCGCTTCGGTTCGCGCTCGCGGCGTGGGTGCTCGTCGTCCTAGTCCGCACCTACCACGGAGGTTTGACCCTCGACCTCGTAAACCTGATCCCGGGGGTGAAGTACACCGCCTTCTACCGGTACGCACCAGCATCGGTGGATCTCGCGGTCGCCTTCCTCGCGGTAATGGGCATCGACGACCTTCTGGCGGCGAAGGGAGCAGTAAGACTGGTGGCGTTGGCCGGCGCCGCGACTGTGGGTTTGGTGGTGGTGGCCTACCTTGCGATTCGTCCCGAGTTACGGCGAATCGCCGCTGCACCCCACATCCATGCCTGGTCAGACGCGTCATTGCTCTGGGCGCTGGTTGTCATTGCCGCGATGGTCGCTGTCACAGCGATACGGCCCGGCCAGGCCACGGCCTACGGCCTGGTGGCGCTAGTGGTCGTCGACTCTCTGGCTTTGTTCATCACCCCTGAGCTCTCGACCCCCCGTGGTGTCCACGTGGATGTGGCGTTGATCGCGTATCTCCGAACCCATCTCGGCGACGATCGCTTCTACACCCTCGGACCGGTGCAGCCGAACTACGGGTCTTACTACGGCGTCAGCGAGTTGGCTACCAATGACCTGCCGATTCCGAGTACGTGGGCTTCCTACATCCGGACCTTTCTGAACACCAACACCGACCCGGCCGACTTCACCGGTCTGGCGACCGCCAATCCCGCCGGACCGTCCCCGACGGTCGAGTTGCTGCAGCATCTCGTCTCCTACGAGGCCGTCGGGGTGAAGTACGTCGTGACCCCGCCGGCATTCGCTTTTCCGCCGTCGACCACGACCCGACTGCTCCATCTGGTCTTCTCTGATAGCACCGCAGAGATCTTCGAGCTGCCTGATCCAACGCCCCTCTACTCAGTGCCGTCCGGAGGTTGCCGCATCGGGCTGCAGTCAGTCTCGGCCGCTCACGTGGAGTGTTCCCACTCCGAGGTGCTGGTACGAGACGAGCTCTACCTGCCCGGCTGGCAGGCTACGGACGCCGGACACCCGCTTCGGGTAGAGCCCTACGGACCCCTGTTCCAGCAGGTGGTGCTGCCAGCGGGGACGTCGACCGTCACCTTCGACTTCACCCCACCCCACCTGGACGCCGCCCTGGCAGCATTTGGGCTCGCCGACGTCGTTGTCTTCGGATCGCTGATCTGGGGAGCGAAACGTTCACATCGGGGCCGACAAGGACCTCGATCGCGCTATCGATATTCGACGGGGGACGCCGAGGAGGACGGTTCGGACGTCCGCTGGTAACCCAAACGATCGAGATGTGAGCCAAGTTCACGCTCGAGTAGGTCACAGTCGTCAGGTGAGAGGTCATGACGCCAACGGCCGATCGACTCGACCGCCGTTGACGCGGTCATGTGATGACGGAGGGAGGGGAGGTTCGCTTCCACCACGCTCGGGTCGAGTTCCAGACCCAACCAGGCGCCGAGCCGTTCGGCTTCGCCAGGCAGATCGGTCACCAGGTCCTCGTAGCGAACCGTGATCAGCGGGTTGTCAGGAGATGGGAGGATCATCTCATCGAGCCGGCGACGCACGGCCCGGACAAAGGACGCCCGATACGCGTCATGGGGTTGATCGTCTCGGCGGCCGAACCCGTAAAAACCTCGCTTGGCGTCGAAGGCCAAAACCGAGGCCCAGACGTCGCGTGGATCGCGCACCAGGTTGATCATCCGCATGGGGACGCCGGCCCTGGTGAGTACCTCGGCGTACCCGGCATACTTTTCGGCGTAGTACCGGGGAGAACTCTCACCCGAGCGAACCACGGCGCTGGTGTAGGCCTGCCACGCGCCCCGGACAGCCAGCTGGTGAAGCGTGCTCCGGTCGACGCCCAGATGGTCGTACGCCAGCGGCAGGCCTCGTACTTCGAACCCGAAGCTGGCGGGATCGACCCACCAGAGCCGATCGGGGTCGTCCATCCACCACCCCGCCGGCGATGCCGGTTGGCCCTGCAGCGGGGCCAGGTAGTGCAGCAGATTGCCGAGGCAGCGGTTTTCGAATGGGTACGCCCGGTCAAACGAAACGTCAGGAGAGGTGCCGAGCAGTTGCATGAGCAGCGTGCTGCCCACTCGGCCCCACAGCCCGCGGACCAGGACCGGCTCGAGCATGGTTCCTTCCCCGGCAGTCGGAGCCTCCGCGCCGAGCCGATCGGCCAACTGGCGTGCACCTCTGCTGGCCCAAGCGCGGGTCGCACCCATACTCTCCGAGACGACCCAACCGCGCCCCGCCGGCGCCTTAACCCGGGATCCCATCCAGAGAGCATAGGCCACAAGGGAGCGTCGGGTACCCACGACGGCGCCATCGCGGCTGGTGGGTGCCTGTCAGTCCGCAACCGTGGCTGCCCCGCGATCATCTGCTGCCTCCCGAGGGCGGTGCCGGGACGCACGACGGCCGGGACGGACGACGGGTCGTGAGCCGATCCCACGGCAGGGCCACGATTGCCAACGCGATCACGGGCAGCGACAACGGTCCGCCGACGAAAAGGATGGTATGCATCGAGCCGGGGATAGCGACCAGGTACTCAACGGCGGCGAAACCGGCCGCGGCCCCGAGGAAGAGAAACTGTCGGCCCGCGCCGCGTGCGTACAGCAGGGCGGCCGGCCAAAGGAGGTATTGGACCCCGAAACCTGCGGTGACAATCAGGAAGACCAGTAGGAGGGCCGCGGTAAGATCGAGGCCCTCGAGTCGTCGCCATACGACAAGGGCGGCGGCCAGGGCGACCACGAGCACCACCGTCCCGATTCGCTGGTAGTGCTCGGCGTGGGCACCGGTCGGCCCGAAACCCGCCTTACCGGTCCAGGCCAGCATGCCGGTCCACCCCCAATTACCGAAGAGCGAGTGATAGCCGAACATCACACGAAGCGCCGGACCCAAGCGATCGCGCAGAAGGGTCGGGATGAGGGCGATCATGGCGACGGGCACGGCTGCCGAGCTCACCAGGGTCACTGTCCGCTGGCGCCACCCCGGGAGTTCCCGCAACACACCAGGGATGAACAGCACCGGCCACGACTTCGCGGCGATGGCCGCACCGAGGACCAGACCGGCGCGCCCGCCGCGGCCCCGCTCGGCGAGGAGGAGGGCGCCGAGACCGAGCGCTACCGCAACTGGCTCAACTTGTCCGTGCACCGCTGACACAGCCAGGGACAGGGGACTCACGGCCCACAGCAGGGCCCGCAAGCGTCGTTCGTTGACGGCGGTGCCCGGACGAGACGCGGCCGCGACCATCGGTACCGTCGCCGTGCTCGCCAGGACCGGAGCGATCTTGCCGGTGATCAACCAGGGCCCTCGAAGCAGATGCTCGGCCGCAAAGACCAGGGGCATGAAAGGGGTGAAGTTCCACCACTGCTTGGGCAGGGCGGTAAGGGGATCGTGGCGATGGAGGACCAGGATCCCGGCATCCAAAAAGCGCACCGCGACATCCTGCGGGGTCCATTTCTGGGCGACGACGACAACTACAGCTTGGAATGCGAGGGCGATCGCGATGCTCCATGCGATTGGCGGGTGCCACCGCCGACGAAGGATGACCAGTGAGGCCAGTGCACCGACTCCGAGCAGAGCCGCCGTGGGCGCTGGGTTCACGGGCTCCGGCTAGCTGGTGACGACCAGGTTGTAGGCGGCGCCGTCGGCGAAGCTGGCGATGGTAAAGCTGACCAGCTCCTTGCCCGCGCCGTCGGGCGTGACCGAGAGGTTCGACGGGCTGGCGGGGGTCGGACCGTTCACGATGACTCCGGGCTCGAACGGTTCGTCGCTGAGATCGACTTTCACCTGGGAGGAGCCCCACGGCACGACCAGGTTTACCCGAACCGAGATGGGCGGGGCGGGGCTGCCCCCCCCGTTCCAATCGGATTCGCACCAGCTGGCCACCGCGCAACCCACGTCCCGGCCGATCAGCGCCACCACCTGGCCTTTGGAGGAGTTGACGGAGCCCAGAGCTGCCACCGTGTCGGTGGTCGAGCTGGCTGACACCATCTGCCCGCTCATCTGGGCGTAGGTGACCCGGACGTAGAAATCCGAGGTCGTCGACTCACCGTTGTTGGTGAGCAGGCCGTCGAGGGCCGGGACCCAGCAGTTGACCAGCAAGCAGGTCCGTTCGGCTGAGCTGAAGCCGGCGTTGGTGATCGCGGCCAGGAAGCCCACGTCCCAACCGGGAATGGGCTGGGTGCTGTCCGAGCCGTACTCGTCGAGGAACATCTTCGGGTGGCCCAGAGCGGGCAGCGAACGGATCAGCGCCTCGGTGGCCATGGCGTCGGAGTAGATGGTTGCGGGGGTCTGGCCGTTGTCGTGCCAGGCGACGGCGGCCAGCTGTAGTCCGTTGGCGGCCGCGAACCGCAAGAAGGTGGCCAGGTCCGGCTCGTGGGTGAGGTTGTTGTTCGGGGGCAGGGGGCTTAACACCCAATCGCCCGTCGATGGGCCGATTATGGCCGCTGTCGGGTCGACGGACTTGATCGCCTGGTAGGTAAGCAGAAACTGTTCGAGCAGGTCGGCCGGTGTCTCCGCGGCGAAGTCGGCCGGGCTGTAGTAGCCCCGCCAGCCCGGCTCGTTGTACACATCCCAGTAGTCCACCGTCCGCCCGCTGGCCAAGACACTCTGCACCGTGTAGCGGACCCACGAGGTGTAGCGGGCCCAGTTCGACCAGGGTGTGATGACCGTGCGATTCGGGTTCGTCTGAGCAGCCCACAGGTCCGACAGCACCAGGGTCGTCTGGGCGCCCGCGGCGGTGGCGAGGTCCCAGCTGCTCCAGTCGTACTGACTGTTCGGCAGTGGGGGGGCCGAGCGGTACATCGTGGTGTCGAGAGCCTCGAGGTCCGCCAAGTCGTCGTTGGAGCCGACAAACACCGAATGGTTGATCCCCGAGCCGGCGTGGTTGACCGCTCCAATCGGGCGAGTGGCGTCGAGGGTCACGCAGGCCCCCGCCGGGCAGGTCGCCGATGGGGTCGTAGTCGGGGCCACCGACGACGCGAGCGAGGCCGCGGTGTTGGGGGGCGACACCGATGTGGTTGTCGTGGACGTCGAAGCAGGTTCGGTCAGGTTCCGGGCGGCCGTCGTAGTAGTCGAAGACGCCGCCGTGGTGGCGGTGGGGGGGTCGGCGGCGATGCTTCTGGGTTCCGTTACGGCCTTCGTCGGAGAGACGATGCCGAACACCAACCCGATGACGTCAATCGACACGATGGCGACAGCCATCGCCAAGGTCCAGCGAAGGTGCCGCCTTCGTACCCGCAGCCGCGGGCTCTGCTGTCGTGACGTTTCTTTCACTGACTGCTTTCCACCGCTCCGGCAACGTTGACCCTGACTTTAACTCCCTGGTCAGACCCACTTTTCCCAGTGGTCGGAACCGGTGTCGATCCGGTGACCTCGCGGTTTTCAGCCGCGCGCTCTACCAGCTGAGCTATCCGACCGCGGACCTGACGGGATTTGAACCCGCGNNCCTCCGGCTTGACAGGCCGGCGTGCACTCCAAACTGCACCACAGGTCCTTGTGACGCGAACGAGCATGCTAGCGCGCTGCCGGCCACGCTGCGCCGGGGCGTCAACCCGGCTTCGTCCGGCCCCGCCGGCTCAGAAAACGGACCGGGTCGTACTTGACGTCCACCACCCGTTCCTTCATGGGGATGATGGCGTTGTCCGTGATCTTGATGCTCTCTGGGCACACCTCGGTGCAGCACTTGGTGATGTTGCACATCCCGAGGCCGCGCTCCTCCTGGACCAGGCGCCGGCGGTCCAGGCCGTCGTTGGGGTGCATCTCGAGTTCGGCGTAGCGGATGAAGGAGCGGGGGCCGGCGAATGCCTCCTTGTTGTCCTCGTGGTCGCGGATCACGTGGCAGGTGTTCTGGCAGAGGAAGCACTCGATGCACTTGCGGAACTCCTGCGAGCGCTCCACGTCGACCTGCTGCATGCGGAAGGGTGCCTGGGGTTGGTCCTTGCTTGGGGTGAACGCCGGCACCTGGGCCGCCTTGACGTAGTTGAAGCTGACGTCGGTCACCAGGTCCCGGATCACCGGAAAGGTTCGCAGCGGGGTGATGGTGATCGGCTCGCCGGGCGGGAACGTGGACAGGCGGGCCAGGCACATCAAGCGGGGGCGACCGTTGACCTCGGCCGAGCAGGACCCGCACTTACCGGCCTTGCAGTTCCACCGCACGGCCAGATCACCCGACGCCATGGCCTGGACGTGGTGGACGGCGTCGAGGACCACCTCACCTTCGTCGACGGGCACGCTGTAGTCAACGAGCTCCCCGCCCGACGCGTCGCCCCGCCAGATACGCAGCTTCAGGTCATAGGCCATAGGTCAGTGCTGCTCCTCGAGGAGGGCCGCCAGCTCGGGCGGGGGAACGGGCAGCGGCTGCTGGCGCACGCGGACGTGGTCGTCGCGGTCCGCCTCGACGATGACGTTGCGCTTGCCCCAGTAGTCGTTGTCGGTCATCGGGTAGTCATCGCGGGTGTGGCCGCCCCGGCTCTCCTTGCGCTCCAGAGCGGCCCGGGCCACCGACTCCGAGACCAGGAGCATGTTGCGCAGGTCAAGAGCCAGATGCCAGCCCGGGTTGTATTGGCGATGGCCTTCGACGCTCAAGTGGGCGGTCTTGGCCCGCAGGTCGTTGATCGTGGCCAACGCCTCCTGCATCTCGGGCTCTCGGCGGATGATCCCGACCAGGTCCTGCATGACCTGCTGAAGGCTCTGGTGGATCGAGTAAGCGTTCTCGCCGCCCTCGCGCTCAAAGGGCTCCAACGCCGCCGCCGCGGCCGCTTCCACGTCTGCCGCCGCAATCTGGGGCCGGGCCGAGGACAAGCCGCTGGCGAACTCGGCCGCGTGCATGCCCGCCCGCCGGCCGAACACGAGCAGGTCGCTCAGCGAGTTGCCTCCGAGCCGGTTGGAACCGTGCATCCCGCCGGCGACCTCGCCGGCAGCGTAGAGCCCGGTGACGATAGACGCGGCGCTGTCGGGGTCCACCTCGACGCCACCCATCACGTAGTGGCAGGTCGGGCCGATCTCCATGGGCTCCTTGGTGATGTCCACCTCGGCCAGCTCCATAAACTGGTGGTACATCGACGGCAACCGCTTCTTGATGTACTCCGGCGAGCGGCGGCTGGCGATGTCGAGGAACACCCCTCCGTGAGGGGAGCCCCGGCCTTCCTTGATCTCGTTGTTGATGGCCCGGGCTACTTCGTCGCGGGGCAGCAGCTCGGCCGGCCGGCGGTTGTTGACCTTGTCGGTATACCAGCGGTCGCCTTCCGCTTCGGAATCGGATGTCTCCGCCTTGAAGAAGTCCGGGATGTAGTCGTACATAAAGCGCCGGCCTTGGGAGTTGCGCAACACCCCTCCGTCGCCTCGCACCGACTCGGTGACGAGCAGGCCCCGCACCGACGGCGGCCAGACCATCCCGGTGGGGTGGAACTGGACGAACTCCATATTGACGAGGGTGGCCCCGGCCCGTAGGGCCAGCGCATGCCCGTCGCCGGTGTACTCCCACGAGTTGGAGGTGACCTTCCAGGACTTGCCGATCCCACCGGTCGCCAGGATCACCGTTGGGGTCTCGAAGACGATGAAACGGCCCGACTCCCGCCAGTAGGCGAAGACGCCGGCGACGCGGTCCCCGTCCTTGAGCAGGTCGGTGACGGTGCACTCCATGTACACGTCGATGCCCAGGCTGACCGTGCGCTGCTGGAGGGTGCGGATCATCTCCAGACCGGTCCGGTCGCCGACGTGCGCCAACCGGGCGTAGCGGTGCCCGCCGAAGTCCCGCTGGCTGATCAGACCGTCCGGGGTGCGATCAAACAGGGCGCCCCATTGCTCGAGCTCCCACACCCGTTCGGGGGCCTCCTTGGCGTGCAGCTCCGCCATGCGCCAGTGGTTGAGCAGCTTGCCACCGCGCATGGTGTCGCGAAAGTGGACCTGCCAGTTGTCGTCGGGGTACAGGTTGCCCATGGCGGCGGCGATGCCGCCCTCGGCCATGACGGTGTGGGCCTTGCCGAGGAGGCTCTTGCAGATCACCGCGGTCCGGGCGCCGGCTTCGTGGGCGGCGATGGCCGCCCGCAGCCCGGAGCCTCCCGCGCCGATCACCACGACGTCGTAGGCGTGCTTCTCGTAATCGGCCATCAGAAGAACCGGGGATCGTGGATGGTGCCGCTGGCCACCAGGCGCACGTAGAGGTCGGCGAGGGCGACCACGACCAGGCTGACCCACGCCAGTTCCATGTGGTGTTTGTTGAGCTTGGACACCACCCCCCAGGCCTTGAAACGGATGGGGTGCTTGGAGAAGTGCTTGAGCCGGCCCCCGATGATGTGCCGGCAGGAGTGGCACGAGACGGTGTAGAGGCTGAGCATCACCGCGTTGGCGCAGAGCACCAGGGTGCCGAGCCCCATGTGGCCCCACTGGTCACGGGTGTTGCGGAATGACACCACCGCGTCATAGGTGTTCAGCGCGGCGAACAATGCCGCGGCGTAGAAGAAGTAGCGGTGGATGTTCTGGAGGATGAGAGGGAAGCGGGTCTCGCCCGTGTAGCGCTTGTGGGGCTCGGCCACCGCGCACGCCGGCGGCGACAGCCAGAACGACCGGTAGTAGGTCTTGCGGTAGTAGTAACAGGTGATCCGGAATCCCAACGGGAAGATGAGGATCAGGATCGCCGGGGAGATCCCCCACCAGGGCCCGAAGATCCCGATGCTCGGCACGTGGATCCCGTGGACGGCTCCGGATCGGGCCCGCTCGCATATCGAGGCGATGCACGGCGAGTACAGCGGCGAGATGTAGGGCCGGGCAAAGTAGTCGGAGTTCTGAAACGCGGCCCAGGTGGCGTACACCGCGAACGCGGCCAGCACACCGCCGGAGATGGCGGGCGACACCCACCACCTGTCCGTGCGCAGGGTGCGCCCGGGGATGGCGGCGCGAGCTCCCGTCCGTGGCTGTGCAGGCGCGACTGGAGCGGCCATAGATTCCCCTCGATGTCATCAGGTTGAGCAGTTTTACGGTAGGGCTCCCCGGCCTACAGGTAAAGGATCGGTTGCCTCTGGCTGCGATAGGCGTAGCCTATGGACGTGCAGCTTCACCAGCTTCGTTATGTGGTGTGCGTCGCCGAAGAGCGCCGGTTTACCCGGGCCGCGGCCCGCCTGCACGTCGCCCAGCCGTCGGTGAGCAGCGCGGTGGCGGCCCTCGAGCACGAGCTCGGCGCGCCGCTCTTCCACCGGGCCCACCACGAGGTCGTCCTGACCGGCGCCGGCGAGGCCTTCCTGCCTTGGGCCCGCCAGGTGTTGGCCGATTGCGAGGCGGGGGCGGCCGCGGTGCGGGACCTGTTGGGGTTGCACCGGGGGCGCCTGGCCCTGGGTGCCACCCCGAGCCTCACCACCAACCTGCTCCCGCCGGTCCTGGCCGCTTTTCTCCGCGAGCACCCCGGGCTGGAGCTGACGGTGTACGAAGCGGGCTCGCAGGATCTGGTGCGCCGCTTGCAGGAGGGTGAAATCGATCTGGCTGTGGTGATCCTGCCCGTCGACCGCCCCTGGGTCGAGACCACCGCCCTGATGGAGGAGGAGCTGGTGCTGGCGGTGAGCGCCGGCCACTCGCTGGCCGGCCGGCGCAGCATCCGGGTGGCGGAGCTGGAACAGGTGCCGCTGGTGATGTTCAAGGACGGCTATGACCTGCGGGAGGCGACCATCGACGCCTGCCGGCGGGCCGGTTTCGCCCCGGTGTTGGCCATGTCGGGGTTGGAGATGGACGGCGCCCTGGCCCTGGCCGCGGCGGGCGTGGCCGGGGCCATCGTGCCGGAGTCGGTGATACCGCCCCAAGGGCCGCTGCGGGCCGTGCGCTTTCGGGGCGGCACCCTCCGGCGGCGGGTGGGGCTGGCGTCGCGCCGGGACCGCCCCCTTTCACCTGCTGCTCATGCGTTCATAGCCGCCCTGGACGCCTACGTCGGGGGCAGGGCTTCGGCGAGGTCAGCACTCATGGCCGGCCCCAAGAACACCGAGTAAGGCTCCGTGATGTGGCTGGCGTCGCGCCACATGAGGATGTTGCCCACGATCACCCCGCACGTCTGGGCGGTGCAGAACCACGGCTGTATGTCGAGGTAGGTCCCGCCCGCCGCCGTTACCACCGCCCGCTCGTCGGCCATCCCGGCTTCGTTGACGACCTGGCCGACCGGCATGGTGCACGCCACCGCGTCGGTCAGGTGCTCCGACAGGCAGTCGTAGACCGGTCCCGGCGGTATGGGCACCTGGCTGATCACCAGCACCTTGGGACCGATGTGGCGGATCGTCGCCACCATCTGCCCCAAACCCGTCAGCCATTGCTGGTCATAGGACGAAAACCCGTAGATCGACGCGTAATCACGGGTCATCGCCAGGATCACCAGCGCCGGGTGGTCCTGTTGGATGAGGGCCAGCACGTTTTGGCGCCAGGTCTCGCACTCGGAGAAGTTCCGTCCCAGGACGGGGCTGTAGATCGGGATGTCGTAGAGGGGCGGGCAGGTGGCCTTGGCCCAGTTGTACAGCTGCCAGCCGTGCTGGTTGGCGGCGTAGTCGACCGCTGGGAACCACATCGACGCGTGCGAGTCGCCGAAGAGGACCACGCGGGTCGACGAGCCCACGTCCCCGAAGGCGCAGTTGTCCACGGTGTCGTCGAGGTAGCTGTCCATGCAGCCGTCGTAGAAGGTCGGGGAGTTGCTCTCGTCGGCGTCGGCGAGCGACGGGGTGAGGTTGGCCGGTACGTCCCTGATGCCGAGCGAGGCCGCCACCTGGGCGTTGACCTGGGCGGTGAGGGAGGCGGCCTGAGCCACCAGCGGGTCGATGGTGGTGGTGGGGCCGCTCGCCGGCGGTGCGCTCTTCTGGTGGATGGGAGCGTCGGGATGCAAGGTGGCGACCTTGGCGATGCCGTGTCCGGTGAGCGACGGAAGGGAGGCGGATACCAGCACGCAGGCCACGGCCCCGCTTACGCTCAAGGTACCCCCAGCGAGCAGACTGCGCCGGGGCAGGGCCGAGAGCCACGCCCAGGTCCGGGCCGGGTTCTCGATCAGGAGGAAGCTGGCGATGGCGACCACGCCGCTCAGCGCCGCCACCAGCAGGTTCTGCCACAGGTCGAGCGGGTGGCCGAGGGCATCGGGGGCGAGGATGAGGAACGGCCAGTGCCACAGGTACCACGAGTAGGAGATGCGCCCGATCATCCGCATGACCGGACGGCCCAGGAGCAGGACCGGGCCCGTGAGGCCGGCTCGCCCACCAGCTGCCAGCACGGCCACGGTGCCGGCAACCGGGGCCAGGGCCGCGGTGCCAGGGAACGGCGTGGTGGAGCTGATCAAGAGGAAAGCCCCGACGATCACCGCCACCCCGGCCCACCCGAGGACCTCGGCGGCCAGCCGGGGCACCCGGCTGAGGTGCGGCGTGGCGAGCGCCAGCACCCCGCCGGCGCCGAGCTCCCACGCCCGGGACGGGAGCGAGAAGAACGCCCAGGGTTGGTTGGCGTGCGTCAACCACAAGGAGAGGAAAAAGGACGCCACCGTCACGCCGGCCAGCACCACCCCGGCGGTGGCCCGGGACGGCGGGGAGCGCCGGGAGCCTTCGGCCGGCCCGGTCGCAGAAGCCCCTGGTACCGCACGGCCCCGTTGGTGCTGGTAGCGGGGGCGGTACCTCCAGACCAGGGAGGCGGCGAGTAGGAGGAGGGGCCATAGGAGGTAGAACTGTTCTTCGACCCCGAGCGACCAGTAGTGCTGGAACGGCGACGACGCCGTGGTGGTGGGGTTGAGGTAGTTGGTATGGGCGAAGGCGAAGCGGTAGTTCGCCACGTACAGGGCGGCGGCGATGCCGTCCTTGCTGACCGACGGAACCTCCAGAGGAGGGAGCCAGTGGCGGGCCGCGACGGCCGTGACCACGATCACCAGGATCGACGCCGGCAGCAGCCGGCGAGCCCGCCGCCCGTAGAAGGCCGGGAGGTTGACGCGGCCGCGCTGTTCCAGCTCGCGCCACAACAAACCGGTGATGAGATAGCCCGAGATCACGAAGAACACGTCGACGCCGACGAAGCCGCCGCGCAGGATGCCGACGTGGGCGTGGTACAGGACCACGCCGAGGACGGCGACCGCCCGGAGGCCCTCTATGTCGGGTCGGAATTGGCGCGGCGGCCGGCGGGTGGCGGGGCGCATTCCGGGGCCAAGGGTAGTCCGGCGGTTCTGGAATGAGGCGGCAACGGCGTTGGCAGCGGACCGAACGGTCGGGTCCGATAGGAACGGACTCGCCCCTTCGTCCCTGCCACCCCCTAGAACCTGCGCGGCGTGCCTATCCTGCTTGGCTGTGGTCCGGAGCGCGGCGGAGGCGGTCCGATGTACGCATGCCTGGTTCGAACGCAACAGCGGTTGGGCGCCGCCGGACCCCGGCACCCTGGCCGAGTGGATGGCGGACGGCGTGTGCCGCTGTCCCGACGAGTGCCTGGTGGCCCCGGCCGAGTGGTGTGCGCACGGGTTGGCGTCGTGGTGGCTGGTGCTGTGCACCCTGGACCGGCCGACCGGTGCCCCTCCGTTGGCGCCGGATCAGCTGGTACCCCGCCCGGACCGGCTGGACCCGCACCGGCGGCCGGACTACGTGGCGGTCATGGACGCCCACCACCAGGCGTTGCTCGCCGGCGACGCCGGTTACCTCGATCCGGCGTCCGGCCTGTTCGTGCAGACCGCTCGCACCCTGTGGGATCGGGGCGCCTGTTGCGAGCAGGGGTGCCGTCACTGTCCGTTCGTGGACCGGTGAGCCGGGTTTTGTCCGACTCGATTTTGGTATGTAGAACATTTATTTGGTGTCAAATATACCAAAAATGGTTTCTCGCCGTCCCGCAGTCAGGCGAGCCTCTCCCACGGCCCGCTGGGCCACCCTGCGGCGCCCGGTAGCATCCCGGCATCGTGAGCCACAACCATGCGTTACTGCTGGACGTCGTCGCCAAGGCGGTGCCCGATCGGGAGGCCATCGTCTTCCGCGACCGCCGAGTCACGTACGGGCAGTTGCGGGACCGGACCCACCGGTTCGCCAACGCCCTGCTGGAGATGGGGATCCGGACCCCTGCGCCGAGAAGCAGCCTGGCCAATTGGGAATCCGGCCAGGACCACGTCGCCGTGTACCTCTACAACGGCAACGAGTACCTGGAAGCGACGTGCGGCGCCAACCTGGCCCGGGCCGTCCCCTTCAACGTCAACTACCGTTACGTCGAGCACGAACTGGCGTACCTGCTCAATGACGCCACTCCCGCCGTCATCGTGTACCACGAGGCGTTTGCGCCCACCCTGGCGGCCGTGCTGCGCGGGCTGACACGGACTCCGACGCTCGTCCAGGTGGCCGACGGTTCCGGCCACGACCTCCTGGCCGCCGCTGTCGACTACCAAAAGCTGCTGGCAGCCGCATCTCCCGAACCGCCGCGCACCGAGCCGAGCCCGGATGACCTCTACATGCTCTACACCGGCGGCACGACCGGCATGCCGAAGGGCACTCTGTGGCGGCAGGCAGACATCTACGACGCCGCCATCGGGGCCTTCGCGCTCACAACCGGGATCGACTCGAGCTCGCTGGAGGCCGCCGCCGCATCGGCCCCTGCCGCGACTGCCCTGCGGACCATGCCAATTCCACCGCTGATGCACGGAGCTGCCGGATGGGCCGCCGTCGGTGGTCTCCTGGCTGGAGCCACCATCGTGATCCAGGACGAGGTCACCCGTCTCGATCCTGTCGACGTGCTGCGCACCATCCAGCGGGAGCAGGTGCAGACCGTGCTCATGGTCGGCGACGCCTTCGCCCGGCCCCTGTGCGACGAGCTGGAGAAGGGCGGCTACGACGTGAGCACCGTTACGGTCCTGGTCAGCGGAGGGGCGACCTTGAGTCCGGCCATGAAGGAGCGCCTGTTGGCGTTGATGCCCCAAGCGTTCGTCCTGGACGCCGGTGGGGCCTCTGAGACGGGCACCCAAATGGCGTCCTTCTCGACGCCCGGACAGACCGCCGCCCTGGCGGTCTTCACCCCGACCGAGTCGACCTGCGTCGTCGACGACCTCCGCCAGCACATCGTGGAGCCCGGGCACGAGGAGCCGGGCTGGCTGGCGAGGCACGGGACGATCCCCCTCGGCTACCTCGGCGACGAGCGCAAGACAGCCGCCACCTTTCCGGTGGTGGAAGGCACCCGGATGGTGATCCCGGGCGACCGGGCTCGATTGCGATCCGACGGGCTGATCGAGCTGCTCGGGCGGGAGTCCATGACCATCAACTCCGGCGGGGAGAAGATCTTTGCCGAGGAGGTCGAACAAGCCATCGTCCGCCATCCCGGGGTCGACGACGTGCTCGTGGTCGGCCGGCCCAGCGAGAAGTGGGGTAGCGAGGTCGTCGCGGTGGTCCAACTGCACGACGGCGTCACGGTGGAAGACGAGGAGCTGCTGGCGATCGCCTCCGAGCAGGTCGCTCGTTACAAGCTCCCCAAGGCCATCGTCCGGGTCGCCGCAGTGCAGCGCAGCCCCTCGGGCAAGGCGGACTACGCCTGGGCCAAACGGCAGGTCATCAGCGACCAGGGCTGAGGCTCAGGAGAAACTCCCGGACGCGGGACAGCGTCGTGTCGTGGTGAGTCGGGCTGGTCCATTGGAGTACGAGCTCGGCGTGAGGAGCCAACTCGGCGATCTCAACTGCCACCGCCCGGGGATGAAACTCGTCGTCGCCGGCGAGAACCAACAGCGGCACGGAGCACCCCCGCACGAAGTCGCGTCCCACGCTGAACACGAAGTCCCCACCAAACATGGACTTCCGCATCGATGACAGCGCCTCGGCGTCAACATCGTCGCGTCGCGCCGGCAACCCGGTCCCCCAGGCGTCGAACATGGACATGAAGGCATCCCGGTTATCCGCGCTCAGCCCGATCGGGTTCTGGAGCACCGCGGCGCTGACCCGGTCCGGCGCGGCCTGGCACAGGCTCAGGCAGTAGGACGACCCGATGCAGCCGCCCATCACGTGGGCGCGCTCGATACCCAGGTGGTCCATAAGGGCCAGATGATCGGCTGTGTAGCTCTGCCACCCGTCGGTAGCGCGGATCGGGGCTGACGACCGGCCGGCGTTTCGCTGGTCCATGGCGACCACACAGAAGTCGGCAGACAGCTCGGTGGTCGGGTCGATCCATGGCATCCGCTCGCCGGGTGCGCCAGGTCGTTCACTCCACATCTGGGCGATGGAGTGCATGCCACCGGGCGCGAACAGGATCAGCGGGTAACCCTCGCCGTGGACCTCGTAATAGATCTGCGCTCCGTCTCGCGCCAGTACTGGCACTCTTGCTCCTTTCGGACTGTGTCGACGACCAGGGCACTCAGGTCGGTAGCGGGCCGGGAGCGGGATCGGGCTGGGATCGGACGCGGACCAGCCTCCGGGGCCGCCGCGAGGCGTTCCCGTCGGGTACGGGGTCCTGATCCGCCTCGGGCTCGGTCCTCTGGACCGCGTCGGGGGTGACGCTTTCCAGGGCGGCCATGCCTGGTGCTGGGACCTTCGGCAGAGCTTCTCGGCCGGCCGTGGTCATGGCCACGGCCTGCAGGTCCAGCTCGACGAGGCCGTCGTCGAGCAGGGCCTTGACGAGCCGGCATACGTCGAAGTCCGAAAACTCGAGTAACCGGCCGATAGCCCGCAAGGTGCGCCGGCCGTCGACGGCGGTGAGGAGCCGCCAGCGCTCCTGGTCGAGGGTGACCTCGTTGCCATGCATGCTGGCCGCCAGGTGGACTCGCATCTCGAGGGAGGGAATGGCCTCTTGGAGCACGTGCCACTCATCGAGCCGCTTGCGGGCTCGGGTCAGTACCGTCTCGACCCGGTACCGTTCGGCTGGAGGGTTGGCCCGAGGCTTGCCGGGGAAGAACTCGAACCCACCTGCCTGGGCCTCGAGCATCTCGCAGCACACCTCCTCCAACCGGTTGCGCACGTCACCGGCCATGGCCGGCGACCGGTGCTCGGATTGCCCGACCCCGACCAGCTGTCCCTCCTCGACGAAGAGATGGGCCCCGTAGGCGCGGAAGCGCACGTGGAGCCGGCCGGTCAGCTGTTGGCGGCCGACCAGCCGGAGCGTCTCGGCAAAGTCGATCACGTCGAAGGTTCCTTGGAGGGGCACTGGGCGCCATTGTGCCAGGGCGGTGGTCATCGACTCGACGCGGGCGCTGGCGGGCCTGCCAATATCGTCGCCATGCGCTTGTTATCAAGTCGAAGGCACCCCAAGTGAGTCGCTCCGTGACCTACGCCGAGTTCGGGGAGAACTTCGTAGTGGCTACGGTTTCCCCCGAACGGGTGAGCAGTGCCATCCGCCGCATAGCCGGCGACACCGTCGAGCTGGGACCCCTCCGGGCTGGACCAGGCGGGGCGGCGACCGTGCGGGCCAAGGGGACGATCGGCGAGCCTAGAACCGAAGAGCTGGACACCGACCTGCTCAGCTTCTCGGTCCGCCTGCCGGTGGAACTCCACCTCGATGTGCGGGTGGGTACATCCACCGCCTTCGACGCGACCGGTGAAATCGAGCTGCACCTGACGGTGCTCACCCTTGATCCGCCGGCCCTGATGATCGAGGTAGACCCGGTCGAGCCATCCCACGTCCACTTTGAGATCCGCTCCAAGGGTTTCCAGGCCCGGGTGCTGGAAAGAGCCGGGGACGTGGAGGGAGAACTGCGCCGGCAAGTCGCGGCGTTCGTCAATCAGCAGGTCGCCTCGCCAGACGCCCGCCGGTACGCCTGCGTCGAGCTCATGCCTCTGATCGAGAGCGCTTGGGAGACGTTGTAACCGGCTCACCGTTGGCCGCGGCTACCTGTTCGGCGTGACGGCGGAGGGCTTGGCGTAACTCCGGGGGTTCGAGCACCGTACACGGCAAGGCCAAACCGGCCAGGTAGCGGACCATGCGCTCGATCGAGGTGCTGCCGACGTCGACGATGGTGGAAGCGCCGCCTGACTGGGTGACCGCCACCGCGCCGGGCATGAGCTCTGCCGCGATCTCGGCCAGCGCCTTGACCAGGACTCGAGCTTCGAATGGGTAGATGCGAACGTGTAGGCCCTTCCGCACCAACGCCACCGGATCGGGCGGATCGTCGAAGGTGAAAGGGGTGCCGACCGGATCGAGTTTCGAGAGGCGGTCCACCCGGAAGGTGCGCCAATCCCGGCGGTCGACGTCCCGTGCCACCAGATACCAGCGCGGCCCGACCCGCACCAACCGGTACGGCTCGACCAGGCGGTCGCTGCCGCGGCCGGCCCGATCGGCGTACGCGAAGCGGATGCGCTCGGAACGGGCGCAGGCTTGCCCCACGGCGATGAGCACCTCGGAGCGGACCTGCTCGGTGCTGGGGCCCTCCAGGTTGGCGGTCGCCTCATGCAACGCTCGCACCCGGGCGGCCAGGTGGTGGGGGAGCAAATGGTCCAGGCGGGCCAGGACCGAGACCGCAGCCTCTTCCAGACCGGTCACGCTGCCGTCGACGGCGGCGCGCAGTCCGAGGGCGACGGCCATCGCCTCTTCGTCACCGAGCAACAGCGGCGGCAGCTTGCCTCCGCGGCCCAGCTGATAGCCCCCGCTCACGCCGGGTGCGGCTTCGACGGGGTAGCCGAGATCGCGGAGCCGGTCGACGTCGCGGCGCACCGTCCGGTCTGTCACGTCCAGCCGCTCGGCCAGCTCGGCGCCCGTCCACGAGGGTCGGTGCTGCAACAGGGCCAGCAGCGCCAGCATCCGGCCGGCACTGTCGCTCATGAGGCGCGGAGGGTGATCGTGGCCATACCCCCAGATTCTCCTCTATTGCGGACAAGTCCTGTCCGCATGGGTCCCCGGACCCGCCGAGCGTCCTGAAGGCGTCGCCCGGGAGCGTGACGGCTACGATGACGCATGCCGTTCGGCTCCTCCAGCCACCGATGCTGACGCTCCCACCCGGCAGAGAAGGGGTGCTGCCGAGTCACTACCTGGCCCAGGCCATCGAGTCGGGGTTCATTGACGCGGGACGCTTTACGATCCCGGCCGAAAACATCCAACCCGCGAGCCTCGACCTCCGATTGGGCGAGGTGGCCTATCGGATCAGGTGCAGTTTCCTTCCTGGCAAGGACGACGTCGAACGCCGGTTGAAGGACGTGACGATTGATCGGCTCGACCTTCGCGGTGACGGGGTGGTCCTGGAGACCAATCGCCCGTACCTCATCCCTCTCAAGGAGCAGCTGAAGCTACCGGAAGGCGTCCGGGCCAAAGCCAACCCGAAGAGCTCGACTGGCCGGTTGGATGTGTTTACGCGGGTTATCACCGATCGCAGCTACCAGTTCGACGAGATCGTCACGGGCTACGAAGGTCGCCTCTACCTCGAGGTCGTCCCTTTGTCCTTTACCGTCCGGGTCCGTGAGGATTTGACGCTCAACCAGCTGCGGCTCTCTGTCGGACGCTCCGAGCTCAGTGACCAAGAGATACGTGACTTTCACCACCAGCAGCCGATTCTCCACGGGAGCGGAGGGCCCGTTCCAGATGAAGACCTTGTCACCTCAAATGGACTTTTCCTGAGCCTGGACCTGAAGGGAGATGACAAGGGCTATATCGGATATCGAGCCCGGGAAAATGCCCCGCTCCTTGACCTCACCCTGCCGGGGGCCATAGAGCCCGAGGCGTACTGGGAACCCGTGCGGCACGAGGAATTTGACCGGGTCGTCCTCACCGAGCAGAAGTTCTACCTGCTCATGTCCGAGGAAGCGGTGGCGATCCCGCCGTCACTCGCTTCGGAGATGACCGCCTACGATCCGACGAGCGGCGAGTTGCGCACCCACTACGCCGGCTTCTTCGATCCCGGATTCGGTTACGACCCCCAGGGTCGTTTCCACGGGTCGAAGGCCGCCCTGGAGGTTCGGGCTCACGATGTGCCGTTCATGATCGAACACGGGCAGCGGGTCTGCAAGCTGACCTTCGAACGCATGCTCGAAGAACCCAGGATCCTGTACGGCCGAGACACCGGGTCGTCCTACCAGCAGCAGCAGGAGGCACTGGGGAAGCACTTCTTGCGAGGACGCCACTGACGGTGGTGGTGCCCGCCCGGCCTAGAGTGACGCTCGGGTCAGGTTGAGTCAGAATCCCGATCACCAAGCCAGGCCAGACTGGAACGAGGTGTCCGCCATGATCGAGCTGCCCGAGGTGATGCCCGCTGCCGTCTACCAACGGCCGGGCGAGGTGGTGGTCGAGGAGCGTTCCGTGCCGAGCCCAGCCCGTGGCGAGGTGCTGGTTGAAGTTGACCATTGCGGCATCTGCGGTTCGGACATCCACATGCTGCTCGACGGCTGGGGCGACAAGCCCGGCCGAGTGGCGGGCCACGAGTTCACCGGCACCATCGTGGCGCTGGGCGACGGGGTCGACGGCTGGTCGCTCGGCGAGGTGGTGGTCGGTGGCACGGCACCCACGTGCGGGCGTTGCCGGCGTTGCCTGGAGGGCAAGCCTTCGCAGTGCGAGAACCGAGAGGGGATGATGGAAGGCGGCCACGATGGCGCCTTCGCCCGATACGTGCTGGTCCAAGCGGCGGCTCTGCTGCGTCTGCCGGACGGTCTCACTTCGCGCCGGGCCGCGCTCGCCGAACCGATGGCGGTCGCCTTGCATGGAATTACCCGCTCGGGCGTCGCTCCCGGCGACACCGTCATGGTCATGGGTGCCGGCCCCATCGGGGCGCTCTCCATCGCCGCGCTGGTGGCCCGCGGCATCGGTCCGGTCACCGTCGTTGAGCCCGGAGAGCGGCGCCAGGAGTTGGCTCGCCATCTCGGGGCAGCTGAGGTGATCGACCCGGGCGAACTCGAGAAGTTCCCGCCGTGGGAGCCAGAGCGCGTGTCCGAACGAGCCGTTGACGTGGTGCTCGAGTGCTCGGGTAAGAAGGCGGCCATGGAGGCCGGTTTCCACCAGCTGCGCCGGGGCGGCACCCTGGTCCTGGTGGGGGCCGGGATCGAGCAGCCGACCTTCGATCCCAACCGTTTTCTCCTAAACGAGCTGACGGTGTGCGGGTCGTACATCTACGACCAAGACGGTTTCGAGCAGGCCCTGGAGCTGCTGGCCTCGGACGGCTTCCCGACGGATCTCCTGATCGAGGCCGATGACGTGCCGCTCGATCGTCTGTCCGACGCCTTGGTCGGTCTGGCCGAGGGCCGCTACGCCGGCAAGGTGATGGTGGTCCCGCGACTCTCGGAAGGGGTCACCGTCAGACCCGCCAGATCCGGCCGTGGACAGGGAGAGGAAGGCGCCCGGTGACGCACCCCTTTTACCCGACGGGCAATCCACGTTTCAATCACGTGGCCATGAGCCTGCCGTCCGATCTGCTGGACGACGCCAACCGAGCCGACATCTGCCGCTTCTGGCACGAGGTCTTCGGGTTCGACGAGATCGAGGTGATGACCCAGGACCGACGCCGGTTGATCCTTTCGTGTGTCCACTGGGACCAGTTCATCTTCCTCATCGCCGACGACGACCCGATGCGTTGCCCGCGCCTGGACCATTTCGGCTTCTCGGTGGGGTCGTTGGAGGAGCTGGAGGGCGTCCAGACGCGGGCCACTGCTTTCAGGGAGCACGACGACCGGGTCGATCTCATCGACTTACACACCGATGACCAAGAGGTGGTCAAGATCCACTCGCTATACGTCAAGTACGTCCTCCCCATGATGTGCGAAGTGCAGTGGTGGGAGTTCGCAGCTCGAGACGCGNNCCCGCCGAGGTGACGCTTCGGGGTTACTTCCCGGAGCCAGCCAATTCGGAGACGAGAGCGGCGCCGTTCGCCGTTCCGACCCCGGTGGCCATGGTGTAACCGCCGTCGGCGACGTAGCCCTTGACGGTGTAGTCCTTGCCGCCCTGCTCGAACGAGACAGTGTTGTCTCCAGTGCTGATCGGAACGATGCCGGGGGCGCCGGCTTCGGCCAGGGTGTACAGCGCCGGGTTGAGCAACCCGAGGTCGTGCCCGGCGGCCTGGTCGGCGATAGCCACGATGCCGGAGAACAGCGGGGTGGCCTCACTGGTGCCCCCGACGATGTAGAGGCCGGCGGGGAGACCGCCGAAGCTCCAATAGACCAGTACCCCGCCGTCGACTGCGGCGCTCATGGAGATGTCGGGCACGCCGCGATGGTCACCGACCACACCCTCGACCCCGTCCTGGTAGTTGGGCCGGGGGAACACGTCCGAGGCCGTCCCACCACCAGCGACCGGGGCGCCGAGCAGGTCGCTGTCGTTCCACACGTTGTCGGGCATCGTGCGCACGCCAGCATTGTTGAGGTGCAGCTGTGTGCCGCCGACGGCCGTCACCAGCGGGTCGCTCGCCGGCCAGTTGGCGGTCCGGAAGGTGTAGTAGCTGCTCTCACTGGCGTCGCTGGGCGAGCTGGCGCCCCAGTCGCCGGCTGCTCCGAGGACAGTGACGTTGTGCTCGTCGGCGTTCACGAAGGCGCTCCGCAGGTTGAGTATCGACTGCGCAGACGGGAAAGACGCCTCGGCGGCGGCCAGACTCTGCGAGATCACATCGACCATGTGGTGGTTGATGATGTAGTTCTCGGCCTTGACGATCCCGGGAAAGCCCTGCACCCCGATGGTCTCGGCCACGGGGGTTTCCACCAGGAGGATGTTGGCGCCAGGTGCCATGGCATGGGAGTACTCGACGTCAAGGGACGTCTCCTCCGCCCAGTCGACCATCAGCGCGTTCTTCGGGTTGTACGGGCGCACCTTGCCGACCGGCTGGATGATCTTGAAAGACGGTGGAGCGGGCAGCCCGAAGGTGGCGTCGAACGTCGCCAGGTCGCTGGCGATCGTCGGCGATCCAAATGAGTCGATCAAGGCTATGGTCTCGCCGGTGCCCGTCAGATCCTTCTTGTACAACGACGGCATGTTGTAGGCCTTCTCTATCTGCACGGGCGAATAGCACGCGATACCTATCTGCGCCTCGCACTGACTGGTCGTCGGCGCCTGCGTAAACGCCACCTTGACAACTTGGACCAGCGGACTGACCGCTGACCCCGCCGCCAGGGCGGTGACTGTTCCCCCGCCGATACCGAACACCGAAATGCTCATCAATGCCGCACCCGCAAGGCCGGTCTTCCACCGTTTACGCATCGTTCCCCTATCTCTCACTGGTCCCCATGAACAGTCACCCACACCGTAGGCGTAATCCGATCCGTTCGCCAGATCCGAGATCCCGCAGGACGGTTTGGGCGGCCCAGTACCCGCACATGCCGTGGACCCCAGCGCCAGGCGGGGTTGACGCTCCGCAGAGGTAGACCCCTTTGACTCCAGTCCGGTACGGGTTCCAGCGAACCGTGGGGCGGAACATTGTTTGCCATAACGTGGCTGCGCCGGAACTAATGTCACCGCCGACATAGTTCGGGTTGTGCCGCTGGAAGTCGGCTGCGGTCGAAGTGACGCGGGCCAGTATGAGGTCGCGAAATCCCGGGGCGAAACGTTCGATCTGAGCCTCAATCCTTGACGTCATGTCCACCGTCGAGCCGGCGGGCGTGTGGCAGTACGACCACAGGACATGGTTTCCGGCCGGGGCCCGGGTGCCATCGACCACGCTCGGTTGCGCGACGATGCAATAGGGTCGGTCCGGGTGGCGGCCGCGGGCTATCTCCGCTTCGCTCCTGGTTATCTCGTCCAGTCTGCCTCCGACATGGACCGTCGCCGTCCGCCGGCACGCTTCGGCCGACCACGGGACGGGCCCCGACAAGGCCCAGTCCACCTTGCAGATTCCCGGCCCATACCGGAACCGGTTCATCTGCCAGCGGGAGAGTCCCCGCAATGAAGATCCGGCTATCCCGACCAGTTGGCGCGGGGTTACGTCCAACAGCACCGCTCGAGCGGGCGGGAGGTCGCCGAGCGAGCGGATGGATCGGCCCGTGATCACCCGGCCGCCGAGCATCTCGATTCCGCTTACTAGGGCGTCAACGATGCGGGCGCTGCCGCCCTCCACTACCGGCCACCCGACGGAGTGAGCCAGGGTGGTGAGCAGCAGGCCGAATCCCCCCGATAACGGGGCGGTGAGCGGCAGCATCGAGTGGGCCGCCACGCCGCCCAATAGCGCCTGCGCCTCCTCGGATTGGAAGCGTCGGGCCAGTACCCGAGCGGGTAGAAGGCTGGCCGCCCCGAACCTGGATGCGACGAAGGGTCGCCCTGGCAGGGACCGCAGGGGCGGGGCGAGAGCGAAATCGACGACCGAGTCAGAAGCATCGACGAAGGGCCCGAACAGCCGCCGGTAGGCCCGCGCATCGACTCCCAGATGGGCAGCCGTCGCGGCGACCGACCCGGTTACGACCGCAGCCCGGGGACCACCTAGGGGGTGAGCCAACGCGATCTCCGGCAAGCAGAGGGGGATGGAACGCGCCGGCCCCGCTTTATCCCGGAAGAACGGCGATGCCACCAGGAGCGGGTGGACCGACGAGCAAACGTCGTGGTGGAACCCTTCGAGGGTGAGCGCTTCGGTCCGGCATCCGCCGCCTGGTGTGTCGGCCCCCTCGTACACGTCCACGGATATTCCGGCCCGGGCCAGGGTCAGGGCCGCGGCCAGGCCGTTTGGCCCCGATCCGACTATGACCGCGTCCGCACCGCTCACAGGTCGAAGACCGCGCGTTCGGCGGCCGAGATGCGCGCCCCGCAGATCCGTACCAGCACTAGGGGCCAACCTGCCCTTCGAGTCGATGACCGCCCGATAGCTCCGCCAACGACGAATGATCGAGCGTACCTGCATTGACGGCCGCCACCCGGCAGGCGGTCACGGCGACCAGGGTGCTAGTCCGGCTGCCTGTCTCTAGGAACGCCCGCTCTCCGAGGAGGGCTCCTGGTCCATACTCGGCCAGTCGCTCGCCGTCATGCTCCACCCGTACGATCCCGTCGAGCACGAGGAACACTTCGTTCCCCGGGTCGCCCTGACGAACTAGGACCGCCCCCGGCTTGTGCCTATGGATGCGCGGCTTCCCGCTTCTGTGCATCAGCTGTCCGGCGAGCACCCGCTCGAGCGCCGTCTCCACCGCCGTTACCAACGCTTCGGAGTCCTCGTCACCCCACGGACTGTGAAGACCGAACGACCGGCGCCACCAGTCGCGAAACTCGGTGAGGCCCGACTTCTGGAACAATCGGCCGTCGTGGTCGTAGACCCAGTGCCTGGGAAACCGGCTCGCGCCGATGAGTGATCCCTCAGCCCGCCCGTCAGCGTGGATGGTGAGCGATAGCGTTGTCCACACTAGGGGGGCCTGCCATTGGATAAACGGACGGCGTCTGACCCGGCGGGGCGCCGGCAGCCCCGTGCGCCCCCCGGCGGTCTGGGTGAAGCGGACCCAGCTGTCACCCACTTCCGCCTTGGGCCTGAGATCGGGCAGCCCGACTGCTTGGAAGGTGCGGCTAAGACCGCCAACGCGGACCGACGTGGAGCCCATCAACCCGCCGCCGCCACACCCGTGCCCCGTGATCCGCCCCGCGGAGTCCACGTCGATCCAGCCCCTCAGCACATTGGCGAAACGGAACCGGTCGGCGGCTTGTAACTCCGCCAGATCCTCTATTTGGTCTGGGGGAGGGTCGTCGTAGTGCGTGAATCCGACTTCAAATGGCACCCGGCTCCCACCTGGTATGGCCTCAGAGGGGATCCACGAGATCGACGTGGTCGAGCTGTCAATTCGCATGGCCCAATCGTCGCTCCCGGTCGAGAAGACGGCGAGGGTGCTGGCTGCGCCCTGTCGGGTGTGGGTAGCACCCTGAAGATCGGGTGCCTCCGCCCTATCGGCGCCCGGGCGGGTGTGAGATAACAGTCACCATGGTCTCGTCGGGGGCAGGCACGATCGACGTATTCCTCGCCGACGACAACTTGATCGTCCGCGCCGGCGTGCGGGCCCTCATCGAGTGTCACCCGGACCTGAGAGTCGTCGGTGTCGCGGCCGACTATGACGGGGTGATCAAGGGAGCGGACGAATCCGGGCCCCACGTGCTGGTGACCGACATTCGCATGCCTCCCACCTTTCAGCGCGAAGGTATCGACGCGGCCAAGGAGGTCAGGAGGAGACATCCGGGCACGGCCGTCGTCATCCTCTCGCAGTACGACGACCCCGAATACGCTGTGTCCCTGCTGGCCGAGGGCTCGGCGGGCTACGGCTACTTGCTCAAGGATCACCTAGCCGAGGGGGACCAGCTCGTTGACGCCATCCGAGCCGTGGCCACAGGCGGAACCGCGCTAGACCCGGCGATCGTCGACGCCCTGATACGACCGGTGACAAGCGACGGCGGACTGATCCCCGCCGACGAGCAGCTGCTCGCGATGGTGGCCGAAGGCAAACCGATCAAGGCCATCGCCGCGGTCCGCAAAGTCCCCGCGGCGGTCGTAGCCACCGAGGTGGAGGAGCTATTCCTCAAGCTGGCCGACGGAGTTTCGGCTGGTCGGCAGGGAGCGCTGCGCCGGTTGCGGATGCTGCACCAGGCCATCGTCGACCGGGAGGAGCAAGGCGAGACGCTGTCGCGGCTGCTCCCGGGCGGTCTAGCCGAAAAGCTACGCCGCGACGGGCGGCGCATCGGCGAGACCGAGCGGTTGGTCGTGACCGTCCTGATGTGCGACATCCGGTCCTACTCGACGATTGCTGAGCACGCTGACCCGAGCCAGCTGGCCGGCCAGCTCAACGTCCACCGTGCGGCCATGAGCGGCGCCATCGTCGGAGAAGGCGGGACCGTGATGCAATTCATTGGTGATGCGGTCATGGCCGTGTTCGGGGCGCCATTCCCACAGGAGGATCACGCCGACCGGGCCGTGGTGGCGGCCAGGGCTATGCACGCGGCGCAGCGAGACATCAACAAGAGGTGGGAGGCCGAAGGACTGCCACCTTTCGGTATCGGCCTTGGGCTGTCGACCGGTGACACGGCCGCCGCTCTGCTCGGCTCGGAGGAGAGGATGGAATACACGGTGGTGGGTGACACGGTAAACCTGGCCCAACGACTCCAGCAGCTGGCCGCTCCCGGCGAGACTGTACTGTCCGAAGCAACGAAGAAAGCGCTGCGAGCGGCGGTGCCGGTCACTGCCCTGCCGGAACAGCTGGTCAAGGGGCGGGACACACCAGTACTGGCCTTCAAGATGGGAGTCACGACATGACCGACGCTGGGAGTTCTGCGGCGGGCGGTGCTCCGGCTGCGCTCGTGACCGAGGGGGTGCGCAAAACCTTCGAGGCCGAGAACGCGCCGGTGCGGGCTCTGCGCGGTATAGATCTGGTCGTCCCTGACAGCCAGTTCGTGGCCATCATGGGCCCGTCAGGGTGTGGGAAGTCGACGCTTTTGAACCTGGTGGCCGGCCTCGACGTTGCCGACGAGGGGACAATCACGGTCGCGGGAGAAAAGGTAACCGGACGCGGCGAGGACGACCTGGCTCGCCTGCGGCGGCATCACATCGGCATCGTCTTCCAGTTCTTCAACCTCCTGGAAGGGATGACGGTGCTGGAGAACGTGGCCCTGCCGGCGGTCATAGCCGGCCGTAAGCGCCGCTCGGCGGAGTCACGGGCGCGCGACCTGCTCGACCTGCTGGGTATAGCTGACAAGGCGACAGCGGCGCCCGGCTCGCTGTCTGGTGGCCAGCGCCAGCGCCTGGCCATTGCGCGGGCGCTGGCCAACGAACCCACCCTGCTGCTGGCCGACGAGCCCACCGGAGCGCTCGACACCGAAGGTGGCCACGAGATCATCGAGCTACTGTCCCGCCTCCATGCGGGGGGCCAGACGATCATCATGGTGACCCATAACGCCGAGGTTGCCGCGGCCGCGGGGCGCGTCGTGCGCATGCGCGACGGTCGGGTGGTGGACTCCGCTGGAGAGGAACAGACAAGTCACCTGTCTGCCGCGGGGATCTTCCCGAGCCCGGTCGTCCAACCCGCCCAATCCGAATGAGGATGCAGACGCCTGTAACGAATACTCAGAGTTCACCGGTGCCGTCGGCTCTGGCGCCGGATCCGCGGTCCGGCCGCGCCACCGTCCGGCACCTGAGCGGTGGGGTGCTGTTGGCGGCGACCGTCGCCACGGTAGTTGTGGCCGTCAATGTTCATACGTATGACGGAGTTCCGGCAATCTCCGCTGTCGGGTTGTGCGCTGCTCTGGCCTGGGCCATAGGGGGCTTCGCGACATGGGGCGCGGCTTCGATCCCGGTGGTCTCGCTCGGGGCCCTTGCCGGGGCCGCCGGACTGGCGGCCTCTCGTCTTGGGCAACACTCCCATCCGGGGGGTTCGGCACCGGCCACCGTCCTCGGCGTATTCTTGTTGGCCCTCTGGTTCCACTGGTTACTGGCATTGCCCGCCGGCCGCCTGGTCGGAGCGGCCAGGCGTCGGGCGGTCGTGCTCGTATACGGCGTGGCGGGAGCCGTCGGCATTGGCTTGGCTCTGGCCGACGAGTCGTTCACGGCACCGTATGGCGCCGCGGGGCTGGCGGTGCTGACGCTTGCGTCATTTCCGGCCATCGGGAGGAGCTACTCCAGATGCGCCAGCCGAGACCGCGAAGAGTTTCGCTGGCTCGGCGCGGGTGCTGTCGTGGCCGTCGACTTGGCCGTGGTCATTTCAGTCCTGCACACCTTGGTGGGATGGCCCGCCGCCATCGGCCCGGCGACGGCCGCGACTGTCGTTTTGGTGCCGGCCTCGATGCTGGCTGGGTCCTCACCGCGCTTGTATACATACGGCGGCCGGGCGCTGGTCAAGATTCTGTCGATCGCCGGGTTCACGCTCATCATGTCGGCTATCTACTTGGTGGTAGTGCTCGGGTTGGGCACGGCCCCGAGCGGCCCCGCCGACCGAGAGGCCCTAGGTCTGTCGATGGTGGCGGGGTCAATCGCCGCGGTGGCCTACGTTCCGGCCCGTGAGCGCCTGATGTTGTCGGCCACCCGGATGGTGTACGGGGCCCGACACGCGCCCGACGAGGTCGTGAGGACTTTCAGTAGCCGACTGACCCGGGCCATCCCTATGGATGAGCTCCTGCTGCAGCTGGCTGAGTCTCTGACCAATACCATGGGCCTCACATCGGCCGAGGTCTATACCGGAGCCGGCGAGGTGCTCGAACGGGCTGCTGCCGTTCCGGATACCGGACCGCGGTCAATGGTTGTCTCCGAGCGGGAGCGCCCGGTAGTGACAAGGGCCGGGGTGTCGGGGAATGCGTGGGTATCCGTGTGGTTGCCGGGCTTGCTGGATCGCCGCGGTGACGGCCAGGTCCGGGTGGCACCTATCCGCAACGCGGGAGAGCTACTCGGCCTGCTCGTGGTGGAGCGCCCAGCCACCGCCGACCCCTTCTCCGAGGACGAGGATCGGGTGCTTGGCGATTTAGCTCGAGAAGTCGGCCTGGCGTTCCACAACGTCCAGCTCGACGCCGCGCTGCAGACCACGCTTGCCGAGCTACGGGCCCAGACCGTGGAGCTACGCGAGTCCCGGGCCCGCATCGTCGCCACCGGAGATGCCGAACGGCGCCGAGTCGAGCGAAACCTTCACGACGGCGCCCAGCAGAACCTGGTCGCTCTGGCGGTGAGCCTCCGCCTGGCGCGCGATCTCTTGGCCAGCGATCCGGCTGCTACGGCCGAGATGCTCGACTCCTTGACTGGCGATGTGCAACAGACCATTCAGGAGCTGCGCGATCTGGCCCACGGTATATACCCGCCGCTTCTGGTCGACAGCGGTCTTGCTCCCGCTCTGGGTGCGGCNNCCAGCCGCAGCCCGCTCGATGTGGCGGTCGACGCGGAGGGCGTCGGGAGGTACTCGGCGGAAGTCGAAGCGGCGGTCTACTTCTGTTGCCTCGAAGCCCTCCAGAACGCCGCGAAGTACGCGAGCGGCGCTCACGTCGAACTGCGGCTGTGGGAGGACTCGGGCGGCCTCCTCTTTACCGTGACCGACGATGGGCCGGGCTTTGACGCCGAGGTGGCCCCGCAGGGCCATGGCTTTGTCAACATGGCGGACCGTCTCGGGGCTATCGGGGGCAGCGTCCGCTGGGAGTCGCGGCCGGGCGAGGGGGCACGGGTGCGGGGCTCGGTGCCGCTCGGCTAGCTGCGGCTTGGTTGGCGCCCAGCGTCCCGGGTGTTCGTCAGGTTGACCCGAAGGTGCCAGAGTCGCGGTGTTGCCAGAGGCGCCGGACGGTCTCGGCCCCGAACCGCTCCTTGTGCACGTACGCCTTGGCCCCGCTGGTCGTGGCATCGGTTGGCAGGTCGGCCAACTCGTAGGTGGAACAGAGGATCACCATCACTCCCGGGTCGGCCGACACGAGCTGGCGGGTGGCCTCGATGCCACTTATCCCGGGCATGTTGATGTCCATCAGCACCAGTGAGGGGCGCAGCTCGCTGGCCAGCGCGACGGCTTCCTCACCGCTCGACGCTTCCCCGAGGACCTCGAACTCCTCCAAGCGCCTGAACACCGCTTTAGCCGCCAACCGAAAAGGCGTCTGATCGTCTACGAGAAGCACGCCGACAGCGGACACGGCGCCCATCATCTCATCCGGTTAGGGCTTCGCCAAGGGTGCTAACACTCCAGCCGCATTGGAGGTAGCCCCGGGGCAACAGGCCCGTCCAGCGGCCGCCGCCGGTGTCAGTCCCCGTCCTGCCCACTCAGATAGATGAGCACGGCCTTGACTCTCCGATTGATGTCGCGCTCCTCGCGCAGACCCAGCTTGGAAAAGATCGAGTTGCTGTGCTTCTCGACAGCTCGCTCCGACAAGCTGAGCTTCGCCGCGATGCCGGCGTTGCTCTTGCCCTGGGCCATCTCAGCCAGGATCTCGGTCTCGCGCCCTGTCAACCAGGAGAGGTCCGACGCGCGCCGCCCCGACCGGCTTCGCACCAGGTCATCGACTATCACTGCGTCGATGACCGAGCCTCCCTGGGCCACTGCCCGGATGGCAGAGGCGAGCTCATCCACACCGCTGACCCGCTCCTTGAGCAGATAGGCGCGGCCGGCGGAACCTTCCTCCAGGAGGGCCAGAGCGTAGGAAGGGGACGCGTACTGGCTGAGTACTACGACACCCATGGCTGGCCGGTGCGCCCGGGCCCACGCCGCGGCTTGGATGCCCTCGTCGGTCCCAGTAGGTGGCATCCGGATGTCGGTGACCACAACATCGGGGTTGTGCTGTTCGACTATCTCGATGAGCTGCGGAAGATCGGACGCGACGCCGACCAGCTCGAAGTCCGCCTGCGCCTCGACCAGTCGCGAAATTCCCTCGCGCACGAGCGCGTGATCTTCGGCCAGCGCGACCCTGATGGGCGACATGAGGAGTGGGACTCTACTGCCGGTGCTCCGGCGTCGATGGCGAGGGCACGAACCTGGAAGTGATGTTGGCACGACGACCGGAGGGGAGGCTGCCCACCTTGGCCGCCGTTTGGGGACGAGCCAGACTGGGGGAGACCCAGCTCTTGAGTCTTCGGAGGTTGAGCCGGCCGTGACATACAGGTGCGAGGGAGTGGACTCATCGTGAAAGGACGGGCTCTGACCGTTGCCTGGTACCGGTTGCGTTCGACCTTTCCTCGCCGGGTCGGGGGCTACTTGGTCCTGGCCCTTCTCGTCGGGCTGGTCGGCGGAGTCGCGATGGGCTCGATTAGCGCGGCCAGACGGAACCAATCCGCGTACCCCAAGTTCCTGGCCAGCACCAATCCGTCGGACCTGTTCTTCTCGTCCTTCAGTACGGGCGGCCCATCGGGAAACAATGCTGCTAACACCGTCACGACCGAGGCGGTGGCTCGCCTGCGCTACGTCAAGCGGGTCGCCGCCGCCGGGAATCTCCTGGTCGCCCCGCTGACCCCGAATGGGACGCCCAATCTCACCGGGGTTAACCAACTGGACGCCGCCGGCAGCGTGGACGGGGAGTACTTCGACCAGGACCGCATCGCAGTGGTCAAGGGCCGGATGGCCAACCCCGCCGATACGGACGAGATCGTCGCCACCGCGGCCGCGGCTCGGCTCCTCGGCATCCACATCGGCCAGAGCATCCTCTTCGGTGACTACAGCGCAGCCCAGACCGAGTCGCCGGGCTTCGGTACGCCCAGCGTCGCTCCGATCGCGCGCGTCGACGCCACGCTGGTCGGGATTGTCGTTCCCAACGATCAGGTGGTGGAGGACGACGTCGACGCGTTCCAAGCCGAGATCGTTTTCACGCCGGCCTTTACCAAGCTGGCCAACTCGACCAGTCTGCAGCTCGGGATTCAACTCGATCGGGGCGATCGAGACCTGCCAGCGGTGGAGCAGGAACTGGCCACCATGGTTCCACCCGGCTCGGTGTACGAGTTCCATCAGATGTCGCTGATCGAGGCACGCGTGGAGCGGGTGGTCAAACCGGAGAGCATCGCCCTCGGCGTGTTCGGAGCCATTGCCACGGTGGCGGCTCTGCTGGTGGCCGGTTTGACCATCTCCCGCCAGCTTCAGGCCGGCGAGGCCGACCTTCAGGTTCTGCGCGCCCTGGGGGCCAGTCCGACGGTCGCGGTCTCCGAGGGCTTGGTCGGAACTGTCGGCGCGGTGGTGGTCGGGTCGCTCCTCGCCGCGGGGATCGCCATCGGTCTTTCACCGCTGGCTCCGATCGGTCCGGTTCGCCCGGTCTATCCGAGCCCCGGGTTTTCGGTCGACTGGACAGTCATCGCCGGCGGCACGCTGGTACTGCTCGGCGCCCTGGCGGCGATCACGGCGGTGCTCTCCTACCGGACGGCTCCGCATCGAGTGGCCCGCCGGTCCCGACTCGGCNNGAGCGTGGCGCGGGCCGCGGCCGGGGCCGGGCTGTCGGCGCCGTGCGTCGTCGGGGTGCGCTTCGCCCTTGAGCCGGGCGCCGGCCGCACCTCTGTACCGGTCCGCTCGGCGCTAGTCGGCTCCGCCCTAGCCGTGGTGACCGTAGTGGCCACCTTGACCTTCGGCAGCGGGCTGCGGACCCTGGTCTCCCGGCCGGAGCTGTACGGGTGGAACTGGACCTACCTCCTCTACCCGGGCAACCAGGACGTCCCGCAACTGGCCCTGACCCGGCTAGACCACGACCCGGACGTCGCCGCCGCGACGGGGGCGAGTCCCGACCAGGCTCTGCTAGACGGGCAAGAAGTACCCATCCTCCTGGAAGACACCGGTGCCGAGCCGGCCCCGCCGATCCTCTCCGGCCATGCCGTGACTGCCTCCGACCAGATCGTGCTCGGCGGAGCCACCTTGAAGCAGCTGCACAAACACGTCGGCGAGTCCGTCGAACTCACCTTTGGTTCCCCGCAGAACGCCCCTCTCTATATCCCGCCCACACGCCTGTTGATCGTGGGCACCGCCACCCTCCCGGCCATCGGGTATCCCAGCTCGGTAGCCGACCACACCTCGATGGGCACCGGGGCCCTGGTCTCGATGGGGATAGAGCCGACGGCACTCCAAAAGGCACAGACCAATCCGGATCCCTTACAGAATGGGCCGAGCATGGTCCTCGTGCGAATCCGGCCCGGAGTTAGTGCATCCGCAGGACTGGCAGACATGCAACGAATCGTCACCGTGATCAACAAGGCGCTGGCGGCCGACCCCAACGCGGCGGGCGACCGCATCGCTGTCCTCGGGGTCCAGCGGCCCGCTGAGATCGTGAACTACCGGTCGATGGGTAGCCCGCCGATCATCCTGGCGTCGGGGCTGGCCGCCGGCGCCATCTTCGCTCTGGGTCTAACCCTTGCCGCCACGGTCCGGCGCCGCCGTCGGGATCTGGCGCTGTTGAAGGCACTTGGATTCACCCGCCGTCAACTCCGAGCCTGTGTCGCCTGGCAGGCGACCGTCGCCGCGGCAGTCGGAGCAGCCGTAGGTGTTCCCGGCGGTATCGCCCTGGGACGCCAGCTCTGGATCCTGTTCGCCCGCAACATCTACGCCGTGCCGCAACCAACCGTGCCCGCGCTGGCGGTGATCCTTGTTTGCTTCGGGGCCTTTCTACTGGCGAATCTGGCCGCCGCATTACCCGGCCGGCTCGCCGCGAACACTCCGCCGTCGCTGGTATTGCGAGCCGAGTGAAGCCGTGGGGGCGAGGACGCCATGAACATCTCGCGGGCTGATCTCTCCGCCTCGTGGTACCGATTCCGGGTCACCTTTCGCCGGCGCGGGGCGAGCTACTTCGGCCTGCTCGTCCTGATAGGGATCCTGGGCGGGTCCTCGCTCGCCAGCCTCGCCGCGGCCCGGCGGACTGAGTCGTCGTACCCAGCGTTCTTGGCTCGAACCAACCCGTCCGACCTCAATATCGATATCGGGGTCTACAACCCGGCCATCCTGGACCAGATCAGGATGCTGCCGCAGGTGCGCTCGCTCGAGTCATACGTCGCTATCAACAGCGGACCGGTCACCGGGGGAGGTGTGCTCGACGTCTCGGTGGCCGATTCGGGTCTTCAGGTGGCGGGCAGCGTGGACGGGCTCTTCTTCAATCAGGACAAGGTCACGATTGTTCATGGCCGTATGGCTGACCCGGCCCGTGCCGACGAGGTGATCGTCAATAGGTTCGCCGCCCAGCTGTATGGCATTCGGGTCGGTCAAGTGCTCCACTACGGGTTCTTCTCCAACGCCCAGCTGGGTCCTGATGGGCTGCCGACGAGCCCAGCCCGCACCACGATGAATCTGCGCGTCGTCGGGATCGGCTACTTCAACAATGAGGTGATCGAGGACGAGGTTGACAAGCAGCCCAAGCTCTTGGGATCGCCCGCGCTTACTCGCGAGATGTTGGGCTGCTGCGTCACTTATGCCTGGAGCGGGCTGCAGCTCCGAGGCGGCTCCAGCGATGTGGCCGCCGTGGAGCGCGAATACCTGGCGCTTCTTCCCTCTGGTGACCCGTACTACTTTCACGTTACGTCGGTGGTCGAATCCGAAGCCGAACAGGCCGTCTACCCGGAATCCATCGCCCTGGCGGTCCTCGGCGCCATAGGCGCAGTCACAACCCTCGTCGTTGGTGCTCAGGCCATCTCTCGCCAGCTTCGACTGACCGCAGACGACCGTCAAGTGATGCGAGCCATAGGAGCCTCGCCGGCACTGACCTTGACCGAGGGACTGATCGGAACCACGATGGCGACCGTCGGGGGGGTGCTGTTGGCAGGTGTGATAGCGCTAGCACTCTCTCCGATTGAGCTCGGCCCAGTGCGGGCCGTGGAAGCGTCAGCTCGATTCTCAGTCGACTGGACTGCCGTCGGCCTCGGGATGCTCGCTTTCCTCATCCTTCTTAGTGGCGTCGCGGTCTTCGTGTCGTACCTCGGAGCACCGCACCGATTGACCACCCAACCGGCATGGCAATCCTGGCGCAGCTCGACAGCCCGGAGAGCCGCGGCCGTGGCTCGCCTACCAGTAGTGGTGGCTTCGGGCATCCGCTTTGCCTTGGACCCCGGACGCGGTCGTTCGACCGTACCCGTCCGCTCCACGATCGCAGGCGTCGTGCTAGCTGTCGCGTTGGTCGCGGCCGCATTGACCTTCGGGGACAGCCTTAACACCCTCGTCTCTCACCCACGACTCTATGGCTGGAACTGGAACTACATGCTCGAATCCGGTGCCGGTTACGGCGACATCCTCCAAGGGGAAGCCACGAGGCTTTTGAACAGCGACCCCGACGTGACCGGCTGGACCGGCGTGTACTTCGACTCTCTTCTAATCGACGGCCAGGCCATCCCGGTCATCGGTGGTACGCCAGGAGCTACGGTCGCGCCACCGCTGCTCCAGGGACATCGGGTGGAGGCGGCTGACCAGGTCGTCCTTGGTCCGCAAACCATGGGCCAGTTGCACAAGCACGTTGGCGACACCGTACGGGTTTCCAGCGGTAGCACCAGCACGACTCTCACCGTCGTAGGCGTGGCCAGCATGCCGGCGGTCGGGATTGGGTTCGGGCTCCACCTCTCCATCGGATCGGGAGCCGTAGTGGATTACAACCTGATCCCGGCAGGGGATCGCAACATTACGGACCTTCCGACTCCTGGCCCAAACGCCATCTTCATTAGCATCGACCGAAAGGTTGCCCCGGCGATTGCCCTCCGGTCGGTTCAAGGAATCGCCGACGCCATCAATACCGCCACGGATGGAAGCGCTGACATCCTGGTTTATAGCGACCTATTGCCAGCCGAGATCATCAACTACAAGACCATGGGTTCGATACCCGTCATCGTGGCGTCCGGGCTAGGCGGTGGTGCTGCCCTGGCACTTGGTCTGATGTTGACCTCCGCCGTACGCCGTCGCCGGCATGACCTTGCACTTCTCAAGGCGTTCGGCCTCACCCGGCGACAGTTAGCCGGCGTCGTCGCCTGGCAGGCGGCCGTGACCGCCACCATCGGTGCGGTGGCGGGCCTCCCCCTCGGTGTCGCCTTCGGGAGAACGCTGTGGGACGTCTTCGCCCGCAAGCTCTACGTCGTGCCGGCTCCGGCCGTACCGATTTCGACGATCGTCCTGGTCGGTGTTGGAGCGATAGCCCTGTCGGTCCTGGTGGCGGCGGGACCAGGACGGTCGGCGGCGCGTACCTCTACTGCCCTTCTGTTGCGAGCCGAATAGTCCAGCGAGAGTTGCCGGAGGCAGCGATAACTACAAGGATGGCCGGTACCAACGTGGGCATCTCCCCGCGAGAACAGCACATGGAAAGAGGGGTTCAACTCAATGATCAAGACGCTATGGGTGGTTGGCCTTGCCGCGCTGATCGCGGCTCCGGCGGTCAGATCGGCGATTCCAGCGAGTGCGCACACGTCACCCTCGGCGCGCATCGGCGTCGTCATCGTCCACGGTGTCCAAACCGCCAAGGTCCCCAGCATCAGCATCGGCGGCACGGGCCTTCAGGCCCACTTCAAGCCGGTCAAGGTGAGCGCCGGGTTGTCGTCGTCGTCGGAGCCATGCACAGGGTCTGATGAGTCGATGTCGGTCACCAATAAGAGCTCTCTCGACCAGGACATGATCGAGGGGGGATCCGATTTCGTCAATCTTCCCCCCGGTAGCACTGCTGCTATCTGCCTCTACGCCAACGGAAGCTCCACGTTCACCTTCGGCCTCGCGAACGCGAACGTCAACAACACCCTGGAGGTCGCAGTCAGCTGAGCACCGATGAAATACGTGGTAGAGCTCTCAGCGTGGCTCCGCCGACGTCGAAGCCAAGCCCGAGTCGTGGCGGCTGCTACTCACCGCGAATGACGCGCCAGCTCCGATCCGGCACCGCTTCGAGGTACGACAGTTCGCTCTCGCCCGCCTTCGCGACCTACTCATCTGGGACCAAGACCGTCATCCCGGACTCGCCGACGTGGACCTGGAACTGACCGCAATCTCACTGCTCGCTATCGGCGAACAAGCCGTGCGCATGGTCGTCTCCGATCCCAAGCAGTTCACAGCCGAACGCTACGAACGCTTCGCCCGTCGGCTGCTCACCTTCACCTCGTCTGGGCGAACATCCGAATGACAGTGCCCGCCCAGCGGCGACCCTCGGGGCCGGATCGGGTCAACCTCGATCCTGAGCCTGGAGAGCCGGTCGGACACCCGAGTCACGTCGTCGGGATCGTCGGCGCCGATGCACAACTCGATCTATTCTCCTCTCGTTAGCCCGGATTCCTGCACCGGTTTGTCAGGGTGCCGATGCCCTCGACCGTGGTCGAAATCACGTCGCCGTCAACGAGGAATCGCAGACTCGCGGCGCCGACCCCTTCAGGCGTGCCCGTGAAGATGAGGTCCCCGGGACTGAGGGTCAGGATGCCCGAGAGATAGCTGATCAGGGCGGGGATGTCGAAGACAAGATTCGAGGTGCGATCATCCTGGCGTCGCTCACCATTGACCTCACAGGTGATCAGCAGATCTCCGGGGGTGGGGAAGGAGTCGGTCGAGACGACGACCGGGCCGATCGGTCCGTAGGTGTCCCGGGACTTGCCGAGATCGAAATGGGGAGGCTTGGCCGCGAACTGCAACCTTCGGTCGGAGATGTCCTGGCCGGCGGTGAGCCCGCCCACATGGTCCCACGCCTGCCCCGGGGTGATGTCTCGACCCCCTCTGCCGATCACGACCACAAGCTCTGCTTCGTAGTCGTCGGTGCTGCCGCCGAGGATGACCGGGTCATTCGGGCCGGCCAGGCAGCTGGGGAACTTCGTGAAGATGAGCGGCGTCTGGGGCAACTCCATGTCCGCCTCTTCGGCGTGAGACCGGTAATTGAGTCCGACGGCGAACACGCTCCGGGGCACCGGAATCGGCGGTCGAAGATCTGCGTCACGTACGTGCCCGTCAGCCTCGCTCGTGGCGATGGCGCCGGCCGTCAGGTGAAGATCGTCGAGCTGGAGCCATGCCTCCATTGGATCGGGGGAAACGACGCCGCCACTCACTCTCGAAGCATCGAACCAACCACCGTGCGCATCGACCAACGCCGAACGGCCCTCGACGTTGGCGAATCGGAACGTCATCCTTCGTCGGGGGTGTCGGCAGCATCCCAGGACATGGATGCCGATACCCAGTGGGTGAGCCGCTCCTCTTGGTCGTTGCGGTGCAGGTGCCGTGGCGGCGTGACGAATGTCGAGTACGGCCGGCAACGAACGAGCACCCTGCCCTCCTCTTCTCCCATGGCCTTGACCATCGGTCGAAGCTCGGCGGCCAGTGCCTCACCCGACATGCGCTCCGCCACCGCCATCATCACGTCAACGAGCGTCTCGCCGTCGGGGTCGATGGCGGCATCGCAATAGACCTGCAGGTAGGCGAACGGCCAGGTCTCGTCGAGTACGCAGAGGCTGACCTTTCCGTTTCGGGCAACGGCCTTGGCCTTGGCCCGCTCGCCCATGGTGGCAACGAGCAGGTCGCCGTTCTCCGCTGGGACGTAGTACACGACCGACATGGCCGGACCATCGGAGCGCCGGCCATACCCGAACACGCAGGTCCGGTGGGTCTCGACGAAGCGTCGCCGCTCCGAAGGCAGCATGTCCCGGTCAGTCGGCGCCTGGAACGGATCCTTTGACAGCGGCAACAGCCGCACCGACGCGCCATCACGGTCCTGGCTTGTCGTCTCATTCGTGGTGCTCACGCCATCTCCCTCTTGATATCGAGTGATAATAACGGTACAGTACAAGCCGATGGGACGCAAGGCCGACGCGCCGCACAACGTTCGGACACGCAGGGCAAGGACTGACATCCGAGAGGCCCTCCTGAAGTCGGCGCTGGTCGAGTTCGGAGCCAACGGGTTCGACGGGGCGTCCACGCGAGCAATTGCCCGGCGCGTCGAGGCCCACCAACCCCAGATCAACTACCACTTCGAGTCGAAGGAGGCCCTTTGGGCGGCCTCGGTGGACTACCTCTTCGGACTCTTGGGGGAGGCGCTTGACGGTGCTCTTCCAGCCGACCCGGCGCAAGCCAGTACGTCCCATCTTGCTGCGGGGTTCGCCGACGGGATCCGCCGATTCGTGCGGTTCGCGGCTGAGCACCCCGAACTCAACCAGATTATGGTGCACGAAGCGACTGCCGCCAGCAATCGGTTGACTTGGATCACCGAGGCCCACATCAGGCCGGGCTTCGACGCCATCGGGTTGGCCTGGCGGACGCTTCGTGACGCCGGCTGGGTGGCGCCGATCGATAGTGACATCCTCTACTACCTCCTCGTCGGCGCGGCGTCACAGCCCTATGTCACCGCTGCCGAGGTGCGACTTCTCGCAGGCCGGGACCCGCGCGACCCTGAGTGGATCGACTCGCACGCCGAGGCTCTGGTCGCAATTCTCCTTCCTGGCCTTTCCCGGAATGAGTAAGAAGCAGTCAAGCGAAAAGGAGAGAATCATGGTGGGCACATCGGCCGCAATGGCGGACTCCGAGGCTGACTATCAGCGTCTCGGGCTCTCGCGGACGTCGATCGAGCCGTGGGAGGACGGTGCCCGCACGGACAACTCCGCCGGCACCTACGAATGGTGGTACTTCGACGCCCACCTGGCCGATGGCGCCAAGTTGGTCCTGGTCTTTGCCAACAAGGACATCACCGACCCCAAGCAGCCACTGACGCCGCAACTTCGTCTGAACCTCGACCTGGCCGACGGACGGCACTTCGAGAAGATCGGGCCGTACCCGGCAGGCGAGTGGTCGAGCGCCGAGGATCATTGCGATGTCCGAGTGGGCGAGAACCGGTTTACGGGCGATCTGCACCACTACCGCATCGAGGTACGTGTGGAAGGTATTTCTGTTCAGGTCACCCTGGACGGCGAGGTCCCACCATGGCGCCCTTCCACCGGGTACATGTTCTTCGGCGCCGACCGGGCGCTCGAATTCGCCTGGCTCCCGTCGGTCCCGCAAGGTGCAGTCACCGCTAGTTACACCATCGATGGCGAGCGGCACGAGACCACCGGCGTCGGGTACCACGACCACAACTGGGGCAACGTTGCCTTGATGAAGATCGTCCATGACTGCTACTGGGCCAGAGGTCAAGCAGGTCCGTACTCGGTCATCGCGTCGTACATCACCGCGGCGGAGAAGTTCGAGTTCGAACCCATCCCGATCTTCATGCTGGCCCGTGACAACGTCCTGATAGGCGACGATCCCGCGAACGTCAGCTTCGAACGCGAGGGCGTCTACACGGATGAGAGAACGGACAAACCAGTTGCAGCCACGACGCGCTACATCTACCGGTATAGCGACGAGCGGTACGTGGTGACGTTCACCCGCAACCATGACCTTTCCGCCGACCGGATGATCGACGGGGTCAAGGGCATCAAGCGCATCGCGGCCAAGCTCGCTCACTTCGACGGGGCCTATCTGCGATTCGTCGGCGAGGTCGAGATCAGCCACTTTCGAGCCGACCGATTGCTCGAGACCCACAAGGACGAGGCCATTTGGGAACTGATGTATTTCGGCCACGCCATGCAAGTTCAGCAGGTCGCACCATGAGCCAGCCGCAGCGCTTCGGCCCGCTACCACTCGAGGAGATGAGCCCTCAACAGCGTGCTATCGCGGACGCCATCCTCGCCGGTCCGAGAGGTTCCAGTAGCGGACTGCGGGGACCATTCGAAGCCTTTCTCCGCAGTCCCGGAGTGGCTGCGCCCGCTCAGGAACTGGGCCAACACTGTCGATTCGGCTCGTCGATACCCGCCGCGCTCAATGAAATGGCGATCCTGCTAGTGGCCCGCCGGTGGACGGCCCAATATGAGTGGTGGGCTCATCGCCAGCTGGCTGCTTTGGCCGGACTCGATGCAGGGGTTGCCGATGCCATCGCCTCCAGGCGCAGACCTGAGCTAGATGGAAACGCTGATGCGGTCTACCAGTTTGCGGTCGAACTGCTGGACTCCGGCCGGGTCACGGACTCGTCGTGGCATCACGTCGTGGACCGCTGGAGTGAGCGAGGAGCCATGGACCTGATCGCCGTGTTGGGCTACTACACGCTGGTCGCTTTCACACTTAACGTCGACCGGCACCCCGTTCCAGGTGGCGAGGAGCCTCTTGGAGCCGCCTAACGTCGTATATTCATCCGCCTTCATCAACCTGGCGCACGACAGCCTGTAAGGAGCGATGGCACCACAAACTTTCGCATCATCTCCCGTTCCTGATCGGGATCTAGGTCCTCTCGCAGGATCATTGTGAGCAATACAGATCGGAGCCAGCTCACGATCTCGTTATAGTCCAGGTCACCTCGGAGTTCACCGTTTACAGATGCTGCCTTTAGTGTTGGGATGAAGAACTCGGCGGCGAGAATCTGAAGGTGCGGGCTGGGCCCCGCAAAGAGCTGATACACCGGGATGGTCGGCATCTTCTGCATGAAATTGCGGATCTCGGTGTCACATCGCACCGCCTCGACCGCGGCGACCGAGAGTTCAACGATCGCTTCGGTGAAAGGTCTTGGCTGATCCATCAGTGGTCGCAATTGCGTATCGAGGAGCTCTCGCAGTCGTGCCTGCACCGCTTCCTCGAGCAGCTCCGACCGGCCAGACACAAAGTGATAGAGGTATTGACGAGACATTCCAGCCTCGCGGGCAATCTCCTCAACGGTCGGGCTCCTTGAAGTGGCGGTGTTGAAGCACCGCCGTGCCGCTGCGATAACGACCGCTCGTCTGTCCAGATTCGCTACATCCCTCGTTTTGCTCCGCTCTGCTGCCGTCGGATCCACCCCTGTTGCACCCTCGCGGACCTCCGACAACAGGTTCAGGAGTTCCCGCTCGGCTTCACGTCGCGTACCGTGAATCGTCCGCGTCCGAAACCTCTGTTTACCCCCGACGCGACCTAAGAAGACCATCAAGCGGTAGCCGTCTCCACCGCGGTGCTGGATATGACCTCTGCCCCTCATGGTTACAGTTTACCACGGTTGTTTACCACAGGCGATCAGTTCGAGGGTGCGGCGTACCGTGACCGAGGCTCACAGACTTAGTCGGCTCGAGGCAGCGAGTTTCAGCGACTGGGGGATTTAAGCAACGCACTGTCCGATTGCCTACTGTCTAGTCGGGCGAAAGTTCCCCCGCCGGCATCCGACAGGATCCGGTACTTGACAGTTATGTTCTCTTGTCGTCTAATGACGGTGACGTCGAACCGCTACGCGAGGGAGGGAACGTGGTATCCGAAATTCTCAGCCGGCTTCGGCATCGACCATGGGTCTGGCGTCAAGCCGCAGATCGGCATTCGCCGTCTCGATTCCTCCACGAAGCAAGACCCACGGGGTCGAAAAAGCGCCCTACCGACAGTTTCTCACCTTCAAGAACGGCCCAGAGCTTCGAATGACCACGGTGGCCGAAGCTCGACTCCGACCCACCCTTCCCGTAGTTGAGCGCCGTCGGGCCCGGCCGATCGTCTGGTGGGCCACTTTTGGTGCTCTCACGGGGCTGGTGGCCAGTTACCTCGTCGTTCGGTGGCTGGCCAGCAACCCGACGTCGGTTCCCAGCGGGCCGACGCCCCTTCCGCACTGGATGCGCATCGACGAACTTATTCAGCAGACTGTGTATCCGATCCTGTGGCTGGTCGTTCTCTATTGGTTCCTGGTTCGACCCTGGCGCCGCGAACGGAAGATCACGCCCGACGGCATGCTAGCCATCGTCTTCGCTGGCCTGTACTGGCAGGACCCGCTGACCGACGGCCTGCAGCCCTGGTTCACCTACAACACCCACCTCATCAACTTCGGCAGCTGGGCCCACTACCTACCCGGGTATCTCGCCCCGAACGCGCAGATCGCTGAACCGTTACTGTTCGCCGGACCAATGTATCTCTGTTGGCTACTGCCGGGGGTTGTCGCCGCTAACGCGCTGATGCGTCGAGCCCAGACCAGGTGGCCATCACTCGGCAACGTCGGGCTGGTGGGACTTTGCTTCGCGTTCTTCGCTGTTGTCGATCTTGTCGTAGAGATCGGGTGGATGAGACTCGGGAATGACTTCTATGGCGTAATGGGCCCGAGCTGGATGACGATAGGAAAAGGCCACTACTACCAATTCCCACTCTACGAGCCAGTCTTGTTCGGCGGCCTATGGACCACCTGGGCGTGTCTTCGCTTCTATCGGTCAGACACCGGCCTGACGGTAGCCGAACGAGGACTGGACCGGTTAACTGTCACTCCGCGAGCACGTTCGCTCATTCGGATCCTGGCCCTGTGGGGCCTGTTCAATGCCGTCTTCTTCGTCTTCGACATTCCCTACACCATTAGTGGCTTGTATCAACACACCTGGCCAAACGACGTCATCAGCCGCTCCTACCTGACTGACGGCCTGTGTGGACCCGGCACGACTTACGCATGTCCAGGGGGGGCAATTCCGATACCACGAGCGCAGTCCTCCCATGTGTCACCGGACGGCCAACTTGTCAAACCGGACGCCAATCGGACGGGTCCCTAGTCGGCTACTAGCGGGCACTTCGCCGATCTGGTTCTAGAAGAAAAGCAAGCAAGCTGTGCCAGAACTGGAGGTCGACCCCTAGGGTCGCGCTCTGTCAACGACGGGGGAATGTGTGCGCCGAGCAATATGGCTGGGAACATGCTTCGCAGTTGTAGTGGTCTTCGCGGGGTGCGGCACCCGACTCCCCCAAACCGCGATTCGAGCTGCCGCCGCAGGGAACACCGCAATCGGCACCGGTCTGAGCGATGAGAGTGCAAGAGGTTCAGGGCCGCCTGACGGGAGTTCTGCACATGCACAAGCCAACACCGGGCTTACCAGTGGAACATCGGGGGGTGGCCTCTCCGACCAAGGCGCGGCACCAGCGGCCACAGCGGTCACTTCGGTATCTGGAAGTAGCACTGGTTCGGTGTCACACGGCAGCGATCCCTCGAGCGCTACCGGAGCAGGAACCTCGTCGGCGCCTACGAACTCCAGCCACACACCGGCGGGGGCTGGCGCTGCGCCCGGACCTGCGACGCCGTCCGTCGCCAACGGCAGCACGGTGGTGGTAGGCAACGTGGGCGACTACAGCGGCGTGCTCGGCGCCCTCTTAGGGCCAGCCCAAGGAGGACTAGAGGTGTGGGCCAAGTACACAAACGCCCACGGCGGCCTCAACGGCCATCCGGTCCAGGTGATCATCGCCGACTCAGGTGGGGACCCATCGCTTGACCAGACGGATGTCGAGCAAATGGTCCAACAAGATCACGCGATCGCAATGGTCGGTGACATGGATATTCTCGATACCACCGGGAATCAGCAGTATCTCATCAGTCGTGGCATCCCGGTAGTCGGCGGGGATCTCGCTGGCAACATTTACTTTACCTCGCCTAATTATTTCCCCGAAGGTGCATCGTTCACGACGCTTGCGCCGGTTGGAATAACTGCGGCGATTCGCGAAGGAAAGAAGAATGTTGGGATGGTGTATTGCGTCGAAACGCCCTTCTGTGAAGCTGGGGTGTCCGGCCTTCCCGCCGCCGTCGCCAGCGCAGGCGGTCGGCTAACGTACGACGCGGCCGCGAGTCTTACGTCGCCTTCGTTCACATCGCAGTGCCTTGGCGCACAAAGCGAGGGGGTCCAAGTTCTGGAGCTTCTACTCGACGCGGCAAGCATTACACGCTTTGCCGAGGACTGCGCTGCCCAAGGATACAACCCCCTCTATGAAACGGTGAGCCTTGGAGCTGTACCCAGCTTGGACAGCGTTCCTCAGCTGAACGGACTAATTCTGCCCACCTCGACCTTTCCGTTCGTGTCTGGGTCCTCCCCCGCCACGAGCGCATTCCAAACCGCCATGAGCGACTACGACCCCAGTCAGCCGGCAGGCCCAGCAGCCTCCATCGAATGGACATCGGGGCAACTGGTAGCCGCTGGAGCGGGCCAAATGGGGCCGACACCTAGCAGCGCCGAACTGACAGCCGGATTGGATGCCCTGAAGAACAACACCTTGAACGGACTGACCGTACCATTGACATTCCACGCCGGCAGCACCGCGACGGTACCCAATTGTGTATTTCTGCAGGAAATTCGGGACGGAACCTGGATAGCCCCAAATGGTCTGAGCGCCGTGTGCACATAGCGATACGCCACCTGGGCTGACGAAGGCAAGGATGCGCGCTTCGGTGAGGCCGTTCCGTGATCGGTGGTTCCTCAGCAGATTGTCCGCCTGGTGTCACCCGGTGGGCCTGTGGGCGGCATCATCTGGGTGGTGACGCTTCGGGAGGTTGAGGTGACCGGCGAGCCGGAGGTGGTGTGTCGCCACTACGCCGAGGCCCTGACGCGCTTCGCTACGGGGCTTGTTGGACCGGCGGACGCTGCTGTGTCGTCTCGGAAGCGATGATCCGCTGTCTTGGGACTCCCGGTTGGGGCGAGGTTGTCGACTACCGGGCGTATCTGCAGCGTGCGGTGCTGAACCAGTCCCGCCAGTGGACCCGCCAGCGGGCGCGTCGAGTGGCACGCGAGTTGCTGTTCGATAGGCTTTCGCTTCGGCCGGGGGTGTCCGAGTCGTCTCCGGAGGTGTGGGGTGCGGTGAGACGGCTGAGCGTGCGCCAGCGGGCGGTGATCGTCCTGACCTATTGGGAGGATCTAACCCCCGCTCAGGTGGCCGACCGTCTTGGCCTTTCGGAGGGCTCGGTGCGCCGTCACCTGGCCAGAGGCAGGGCACGGCTACGGAAGGTTCTTAGCGATGAGTGAACTTGATGACCGCATCCGCGGTCTGGTCGCGGCACTGGTGGAGGCCGCTCCCGTGCCACCCGCGTTCCCAGGCCAGGTTCGTCGCAAGAGACGTCGAGGGGCGGTGATACTCGCAATCACCGTGGCCACCGTCGTAGTTGTCGGCGTCGCCGCCTTGTGGATCAACCTCGATCACCACGCTGGGCAGACCGTGTCCGTCGGCGCCGTGTCGCCCTCGAAGGGTTCTGGGGTGGAGCTGGACGCGTTTATGTACCTGCGTCCGGTCCTATGTCAGATCCCACCCCACTCGGCCTCCGCGACGGCGGCATCGTCGGAGAACCAGCTCCCTGCCGGACCAGCGGTGCCCTTGGTTAGCCCCACCTCGGCGGCTCAAGCCGACGCCGACTGCGCAGCATCCAACGCGACCGAGCTGCCAACCACTCCGGAGAGACAGGACCTCGCCAACGCTTATGTCACTCTCCCTTACTACGACAACAGCTTCCGATACATTCTCGGCCCCGCTGACATGACCGCTAGCGGCAATGTCGCTCACGTTGCCGTCCAACAGTTCCCCGCGGGCCAGTACTCGGTGATTGTGACCTTTACCCACACCGGGAGCAGCGAGTTCAACCTCATCGCCACCCGCCGCGCCCCCTACTACGAGCAAAACGCGACCGACCCTCCGTACGCGAGTCTCGAAGCGTTCGACGTCGACGGGGTGGTGGAGTCCGCGCCGCCCATCGAGGCCGGGTCATTCAACGGGACTGCGGTGATAAGCGGCTCCCCCTCCGCGCTCTTCACAAAACGCCAGGCCGACATGCTGGCGGTTGTGATCCATATGGCGGCGTCCAGGTAAGACAACAGAAAAGGCTCCGGCAAATCACGCCGCTACGAGGCATGTCGGGCGGGCGCGCCGAGTACGTCGAGGCGCGCTCCAGCGAGCACGATGCCCTCGGTGGCGATGTCTCGCCAGAGGAGGGGAGTCTTGCGTCGTAACAGGGTGGGGATCTCCTCGGCCGCGGCCTCAACGACATTGACCGGATTACCGAGGGCTCGGGACGCCCGGTCGGACCAGAATCCAAGAGAATCGGTGAGGGTCCTTCGCCGAATGGGTCGGGCACACGCCCGCGGGGGCTTTGGTTGGTGAAGCCGATGACGGCGTGGACGACAACGCTGATCCCCGAAGCCCGATCGGTGGACGAGGCTAAGGTCGCGGTTAGAAGAGATCGATTGCGATGGTTGGACGAAGGGATGACGGCCGTTGCCTCGTTGAGAGTGAGACCGTAGGACAAGCGAGTTTCGGAGGTCGGGGTGGCAAGGTGCTCGAGGCAGCACGGCCGGCCGCTTGGCTTGGTCGCGATCGGAATGCTCGGTCTCGTCACAACGTTCTTCGCGGAGCCGATCACGGTCCAGGCGGCCCCGCTTCCGACCCTCCCCAAGACGGCTGCCCATTCGTCGACGAGCTCGAGGAAGGGAGCTGCTCCTGCGTCACCGACCACGACGACCACGGTTGCGGCGACCACGGGCACCATTTCCGGGAAGGTGACCGCGTTTGCAGGTGGCGCAGGGTTGCCCGGCATCTGTGTCTACGCTTACGGCCCGACAGGCGACAGCGGTGGGTCTACTACGGGGTCGAAGGGTACCTACAGCGTCAGCGGGCTGCCGGCGGGGTCCTACACGGTGGAGTTCTACAACGGGTGCGGCAACTCAGGCGACTTCGTTTCCCAGTACTACGACGACCAGACCTCCCAGGGCTCGGCCAAGACGGTGAACGTGACCGTTGGCGCCACGACCAGCGGCATCGATGACGCCCTGGTCGCGGGCGGGGCGATTAGCGGGACAGTCACCGCGGTTGCAAGTGGGGCGGCGGTGTCGGGTATTTGTGTCGCGGCCCTGGCTGATGGATCACAGGTCGGCTCGGTCGCTACTACTGCGACCGACGGGACCTACAGCATCAGCGGATTGAGCACCGGTTCGTACACGGTGCAATTCTCGACCGGGTGTGGCAACTCCGACGGCTTCCTGGCCCAGTACTACGACGACCAGACATCCGCGGCGTCGGCGAACGCGGTCAGCGTGACCGCTGGTGCCACCAGCAACGGCATCGACGCGGCGCTGGCTGCGGGTGGGATGATCACCGGAACGGTAACCGCAGCGGCGGGTGGCGCAGCCCTATCGGGGATTTGTATCTACGCCTACAACTCGGCCGGCGCCAGCGCGGGCGCGACGAGTGCGTCGGATGGGACCTACGGTCTGACCGGTTTGGGAACCGGGTCGTACACGGTGGAGTTCTATCCCGGCTGCGGAAACGCCGGCGCCTACCAAACCCAATACTACGACAACCAGGCGATCCAGACCTCGGCCAACGCGGTGAGCGTGACAGCTGGGGCCACCACCAGTGACATCGACGACGCCCTAGCGGGAGGTGGGACGATCACCGGGAAGGTGACCGCCGCGACAGGTGGCGCGGCGTTGTCGGGTATCTGTGTGGCGGCTGCGGCCGCTGGGTCGCCTGTTGGATCGGTGGCGACGACTGCTTCGGATGGGACCTACAGCATCGCTGGGCTGCCGACGGGCTCCTACACCGTCGAGTTCTACGGTGGATGCGGTACAGCCGGCGACTACCTCGCCCAGTACTACAACGACCAGACGTCCCAGGGCTCGGCCGATCCGGTGAAAGTGACCGCTGGCGGCACGACCAGCGGCATCAGTGACGCCCTTGCTGGGGCCGGGACGATCACGGGGACGGTGACCGCGGCCGCCGGTGGTGCCGCCACGCCGGGGATCTGCGTGTTCGCCTACGCCTCGACGGGTTCCCTCGCTGGTCAAGCCACCACTGCTTCAGACGGGACCTACACCATCAGCGGGTTGAATACGGGTTCTTACACGCTGGAGTTCTCGATGGGGTGCGGCGACACCGGCGACTTTCTCACCCAGTACTACGACAACCAGACGTCCCCCGGATCGGCCAACCCCATCAGCGTGACCGCTGGCGCCAGCGCCACCGGCATCGACGCCACTCTGACCGCAGGCGGAGCCATCACCGGGACGGTGACCGCAGCCGCCGGTGGAGCACCGCTGTCGGGTATCTGTGTAGCGCCGACGGCCGGCGGGTTACAAGTGGGAACAGTGGCGACGACCGCACTGGACGGGACCTACCTCATTTCCGGCCTGCCCTCCGGTACCTACGCCGTCCAGTTCTCGACCGGGTGTGGCAACGTCGGCAATTTCCTCTCGCAGCTCTATGACGATCAGACGGCTCAGGACTCGGAGCAGTCGGTCACCGTGGCCGCCGGGGTCACCACGAGCGGCATCGACGATGCCTTGGCCGCGGCCGGGACGATCACGGGGAAAGTGACAGCTGCAGCAGGCGGGAAGGCCTTACCGGGTATCTGCGTCTATGCCTACGGCTCGTCGGGTGACAACGGGGAAGCGACCACGGCTCCGAACGGGACGTACACCATCGCTGGCCTTCCGACGGACTCGTACACCCTGGAGTTCGACACGGGCTGCGGCAACCCCGGCGACTACATCACCCAGTACTACGGCAGCCAATCCGCCCAGAGCCCGGGTCAGCCCGTCGGCGTTACGGCCGGAGAGACGATCAAGAAAATCGACGCTGCCTTAGCGAGCGCCGGGGTGATCACGGGGACGGTGAGTGCGGCTGATGGCGGGGCGCCGTTGTCGGGCATCTGCGTCAACGCCTACAACTCGGCAGGGACCAGCGAGGGCGCCACGACTGCCTCGGATGGGAGCTACAGCATCACTTCGCTGGCAGCGGGGTCCTACACGGTGGAGTTCTCGACGGGGTGTGGCAACTCCGGTGACTTTCTGACGCAGTACTACGACAATCAGACTTCGCAGACTTCGGCCAACCCGGTCACTGTGACAGCTGGTGAGACAACCACCGAGATCGACGGCGCCCTGGCCGCAGGCGGGACGATCGCCGGGACGGTGACCGCCGCGTCGGGTGGAGCGGCCCTGTCGGGCATCTGCGTCGCGGTGATGACCGGTGGATCACAAGTCGGGCCGGCGGCCACCACTGCTTCGAATGGCACATATCAGATCGCCGGGTTGAACACCGCTGCGTACATGGTGCAGTTCTCGACGGGGTGTGGCAACTCCGGCGACTTTCTCACCCAGTACTACGACAACCAGACTTCCCAGAGTTCAGCCAAACCGGTCACTGTGACGGCTGGTGAGACGACCACCGACATCGACGACGCCCTGGCCGCGGGTGGGACAATCACCGGGACGGTGACCGCCGCGTCCCGTGGAGCGGTCCTGTCGGGCATCTGCGTCGCGGCGATGACCGGTGGATCACAAGTCGGGCCGGTGGCCACCACTGCTTCGAATGGCACATATCGGATCGCCGGGTTGAACACCGGTTCGTACACGGTGCAGGTCTCGACCGGTTGTGGAAACTCCGGCGGATTACTGACCCAGTACTACGACGACCAGACATCCGCGGGGTCGGCGACCCCTGTGAGCGTGACTGCTGGCGCGACGACCAGTGGCATCGATGCGGCGCTGGCCGCGGGTGGGACGATCACCGGGACAGTGATCGCAGCGTCGGGTGGCGCGCCGTTGTCGGGTATCTGTGTATACGCCTACGGCTCAATGGGTGGCAGTGGAGACGCCACGACTGGGACGGATGGGACCTACACCATCAGCGGTTTGGGCGCCGATTCCTACACCGTGGAGTTCTACGTCGGGTGCGGCAACAACGGCGACTTCCTCACCCAGTACTACGACAACCAGACATCGCAGGCCTCGGCCAACCCGGTACGTGTGACGGCCGGCGCCACCACCAGCGGCATCGGTGACGCCATGGTCGCGGGCGGAGCAATTTCCGGGACGGTCATTGCGGCGGCGGGCGGCGCCGCGTTGTCGGGCATCTGTGTCATGGCGATGGCTAGTGGATCACAGGTCGGACCAGTTGCCACCACGGCCTCGGATGGGGCCTACAGCATCACCGGGCTGTCGGCGGGTTCCTACAGCGTGGAGTTCTACGCCGGCTGCGGCAACTCGGCCGACCTGCTCACCCAGTATTACGACAACCAGACATCCGAGGCCTCGGCCAACCCGGTAAGTGTTACTGCGGGCGCCACCACCAGCGGCATCGACGACGCCCTGGCCGCGGGAGGGGCGATCACCGGGACGGTCACTGCGGCTGCAGGTGGCGCCGCGTTGTCGGGCATCTGTGTCACAGCTATGGCCAGTGGATCACAGGTCGGACCAGTTGCCACCACGGGTTCGGATGGGGTCTACAGCATCACCGGGCTGCCGGCGGGTTCCTACACCATGGAGTTCTACACCGGATGTGGCAACACCGGTGACTACCTCACCCAGTACTACGACAACCAAACATCCGAAGCCTCGGCCAAACCGGTAAGTGTGACTGCCGGCGCCACCACCAGCGGTATCGGTGACGGCCTGGCCGCGGGAGGGACGATCACCGGGACGGTCACCGCGGCCGCTGGAGGGGCGGCCGTGTCGGGCATCTGCGTGGCGGCGCTGGCCGATGGATCACCGGTCGGCCTACTGGCGACGACGGCATCGAATGGGACCTACAGCATCACTGGGCTGACCAGCGGTTCCTACACCGTCGAGTTCTCCAACGGCTGCGGCGACACCGGCGATTACCTCACCCAGTACTACGACAACCAGACATCCCAGGCCTCGGCCAAGCCGGTCAGCGTCGTCGCCGGCAAGACGACCGGCAAGATCGGGGACGCCCTAGCCGCGGCAGGGCCTCGCCGCTAGGCGACCGTCGGAGGCGGCGAGGCTGCTCGCGATTGGCCGTCGGCCATCATCACGGTGCGGGAACGAAGGCGATGTCGAGGCTGCCGGTGCTGTTCGACAGGTGCATGCTCATGTTCGTAGCTGAGCAAGTCCAGACGCCAGCGGCGCCGTCAACCGGGCTCTCGCTCTGCCCGCCGGAGATCGGACTCCCGTCGCCATACGGTGGTATGAAACGGCCTGTCACATCTCCGCCAACGCCCTCGAGACTCAAAGTGCCAGATGTGCCAGACGCGAATTGGGAGTACGACAACGCCGCCGTCTCTTGACCCGCCAATACAAACCCATCTTCACCCAGAGGCTGCATCCCGGTGAAGTCGATAAAGGCGAGCTTGGATGTAATCACGAACCGGATCCCAGCCCCGCCGCCAAACGAGCCTCCGGTGGTCGTGCCCTCCCAATTCGTCGTGATCCAGTTACCGACCAGGCAGGGTGCACCGTTGAAGGCCTTGATGGTGTAGGAGGCACCGGCTGCGTCGCCGGTGACCGCGACCCAGATGTTGCCGAGATCCAGCCGAGGAAGTGAGGCCAAGAAGGGCGTGCTGTCGCAGTTGCGGATGCAGTACTGGTCGTTCGCGGTGTTGAGACCATTCACGTCGTCCACGGTCGAATCATGCAGGCGGCTCCACGGGGTGGATGCGCTGATCTGGAGAGCGTTGGCTGTGGTGATCACCCGGACGATGGCGTTGGTGTACGGCGCGACCGTGGAGGAGATCGACTGGTTGACACCCAACACCTTTACCGGCGGTGCGTAGACGACGTTGGGGATGGCCGGCCCTGTGGTGCTCCAACCCTGGCCGAAGGGCTTGATCCTTGTCAGCGACGACGCCCATGTGAGCTTGAACGTGTCGTTGGTGGCCACCTGGTAGGCAGCGGCGCTGCTCGGGGCATTCCACATGGCGTCGAAGGTGTGCCAGGGGTCGATGCCGCTCTCGGCCATGTGGGCGTAGAACCCTATGGCGCTGTAGGACCTGGAGAAGAGCGGCGCGTCGATCAGACCTAGGTACGCCAGCCACCAGCCGTCGGCCTGGGTCGCTGACGGGTACAGCGTCTGTCCCGCCCATTCCGCAGAACCTTCGATCAGCCAATCGGGTGCCGAGTTGTACTTCGACAATGACGGATAGTCGGCACCCTGGAAGCAATGGAAGGCCTCATGATCCATGCTGTCGGCCACCAGGGAAGCGTCTTTGGATTCGTACAGGTACGGTTCGACGCTGATCACGCAGCGAGCGGCTTTCCCGGAGAAGCCCCCGGTGCTGTCATACACGTACGTGTAGGCGTAATCAG
>PMHH01000170.1 GCA_003156595.1 Acidimicrobiaceae bacterium | reverse complement strand
GCCGCCGGGGGGGCGGCCGGACGAGCGGCAGGCGCGACAGCAGGAGCGGTGACGGGCTGGACGGCGGGAGCAACGGCCGGCGCCGGCTGGACGGCGGGAGCACCGGACGGCGCCGGCTGGACGGCAGGGGCAACGGCCGGCGTCGGCTGGTCTGCGACCGGGGCGCGGACGGGCCGTGCTTCGGTAGTCCGGCCGTCGACCCCGGCGGTGTCGGTCGCCGGTCGGAGGGATCCGGTTCGGCCGGACGTTGTCAGCTGGGCTGGGGCCACCGCCGCGGCTGCGGGTTCGGGTTCCGCCACGGGGGCGGCCTGGGACTCGACTGGACGGCGCAGACCCTCCTGGTCGGCCTTCCGGCGGACGCGGTCGGCCTGCTGCTCCTCGATGCTCGAAGAGTGGCTCTTGACGCCGATCCCGAGCTGAATGCACAGATCAAGCGCTTCTTTGTTGGTGAGGCCGAGCTCACGTCCTAGCTCGTAGACCCGGATCTTCTTCGGCAAGTTGCTGCGTCAGTCCCTTCTTATGCCGGCCCGTCTCGTGACGAGACCGGTCTCCATGTTCGCACGTTCCGCGGTGGTCCCTCTCAGCGCCCTCCACGACTCGGGCGTTACCGCTGTTTTGAAGGCCCTGCGAAAGGCATCTCGACGGGCCGCAGCCTCCAGGCACTGATCGTTGACCCCTCCGGTCGCTGGCTCCCGGCAAAGCCAGGCGCCGCGGCCAGAAGCACTTCGGTCGAGGACCAGCGACCCGTCGGCATTACGGGCCACTCGCACCAGGTTACCGGCTGGAGCCTGGCTACGACACCCGATGCATGTCCGGGTGGGACCGGCCTTTCGCCCATTGTCTACGGCTCGCCCTCCCCACCGGCCGGGCGCTCGCCCGGCCCTTCTGGAGCGGCCACGTCCTCGGCGGTCCCGGCGGTCCCGACGTCCTCGGCCGTCCCGACGGCCTCAGCGGTCCCGGCGGCGTCAGCGGTCCCGACGGCCTCAGCCGTCCCGGCGGCGTCGCCGGCCTCAGCAGTCTCGACTGTCTCGGCGGCGTCGCCGGCCTCGGGTGTTTCGACTGTCTCGGCGGTCTCGCCCAGGGACCACTGCTCGGCCGAGACGGCCTCGCCGCCCTCGGCGGGTTGCCACACCATCTCGCCGGCCTCATTTTCGACCCACTCGCCCTCGGCCCACTCCTGGTTGGCGTAGGCCTCCTCCTCGGCGATCTGGGTCTCGCTCTTGATGTCGATCCGCCATCCGGTCAGGCGGGCTGCCAGGCGCGCGTTCTGGCCTTCCTTGCCGATGGCGAGCGACAGTTGGAAGTCGTGGACCACGACGGTCGCAGTGCCGGTGAGGTCATCGAGGTGTACCTCCTTGACCTTGGCCGGCTGCAACGCCCGCATGACGAACTCCCGCGGTTCGTCCGAAAACGGAACTATGTCCACCTTCTCGCCCCGCAACTCATTGGTGACCATCCGGACGCGCGCTCCTCGAGCCCCGACGCAGGCGCCGACCGGGTCCACGTTGGAGTCGTTGGACCACACCGCGATCTTGGTGCGGTGTCCTGGCTCCCGGGCGGCCGCCTTGATCTCGACGACACCACTGGAGATCTCCGGCACCTCCAGTTCGAACAGGCGCTTGATCAGACCGGGGTGAGTGCGGCTCACCACGATCTGGGGGCCCTTGGTGGTCTTGCGCACCTCGACGATGTAGGCCTTGAGCCGGGCTCCGTGTTCATAACGCTCGTAGGGCACTTGTTCGGCCTGCGGCAATAACGCCTCGACCTTGCCCAGGTCGAGCAGGGTGTAGCGGTTGTCGCTCTGCTGGATGATCCCGGTGACGATGTCGCCCTCGCGGCCGGCGTACTCCTCGTACTTGAGGTCCCGCTCGGCCTCGCGGATCCGCTGCGTCATGACCTGCTTGGCGGTCTGGGCCGCGATCCGACCGAAGTCCTTGGGGGTGACGTCCCACTCGCGGATGACGTTGTCGTCGTCGTCGACTTCCTGGCCGTAGACGCGAATGTCCCCCGTGTCGGGGTCGACGGTAACCGTGGCGAACTCTTCCGCATCGGGCATCCGCTTGTAGGCCGCCAGTAGGGCATTCGCCAATGCGTCGAGGAGCGTGTCCACGCTGATGCCCTTGTCCTTGGCGATCTGCTGGAGGGCGTCCAGGAAGGCGAAGCTGTCTTTCATCATCCGGCGTCCTTGGGGTTGGGGTCGGCGGCGGCGCGGCTGGACGCCGCCCGGCGGACCGGTGCTCCGCTGCCGGGAGTGGGGCGGCTGCCGGGAGTGAGGCGGCTGCCGGGTGTGGGGCGTCGGTTGGCCGGGCGCGCCGGGGTCGGGCCCCACACCAGCACGGTGCGGGCCCGATCGATCTGGTCGTAGCGAAGCTGAAGGCGAGTGCCCGGCGCATCGTCGGGCTCCAGGGCAATGGAGCTCTCGCCGGCGTCGAGGAGACGGCCCCGGTGCCGCCGGGCCCCCTCGACAGGGGAAGACGTCTTGACGGTGATCTCGGCGTCGATATAGCGCCGGTACTGATTCGGGGTACGCAGCGTGCGCTCGACTCCGGGGCTGGAGATCTCGAGCTGGTAACGACCTTCGGGGACCACGTCCGGATGGGTGTCGAGAACGGGTGACAGCGCACCGCTGGCAACGGTGAGGGCGTCGAGATCAATTCCGCCTGGACGGTCCACCATGATACGGACCACGTCACGGGCGATCTCCACGTCCCACAGCTCCAGGCCGGCGGAGGCGAGCACGGGCCCGGCCAGCTCCCGGATGCTCTCGGTCGACACCATTTTCACCTCCTTCGAATCCTTCGAACTTGTCAGATCGCAAACAAAAGCGTGGGCACCCTGCCCACGCAGGTACGGCCCACGCCAGCAACCGCCCGGCTGGGCGGTCCACTCAAGTATAGCCTGGGATGCCCCATTCCCCCGCACAGCTAGTAGCCCCGCACAGCCAGTAGCCCCGGGCAGCCAGTCGCCATAGACAGGCGACCGGCCCGATTCAGTACGCCTTCGCCACCACCGCCAGCAGCCCGGGTTCGTCGTCGGCTCCCGCCAGCGACCCGTCCGCTGCCTGAAGGCAACGCACGCTGAACCCACCATTGGCCAGCTCGGCCTCGCCGGCAGTGCCCACTGCGTCCCAGGGAACCACGGCGAACCCAAGTGCGGCGACTTCGGCCACCTCGTCGAGATTCTTGACCCGCTGGGTGCGCTCCGCCTGTCGAGCGGTGGCCTCGGCGTACAGGGCTTGCTGGGCGGCCGCCAGATCGAGGGCGACCTCCGCGACCACACCCCCCACAGCCACGCTGCGCTTCGACTGGACGTCCCGACGGACCAGGGTCACCTGGCCAGACGCCAAGTCCCGGGGTCCGACGTCCACCCGGGCAGGCACGCCCTTGAGCTCCCATTCCACCGAGCGCCGGCCAAAGGACGTCCCCACCCGATCGTCGAGCCGTACCCGATGACCAGCACGCCGCAGGTCATCGACCAGGGCAGTGGCCGCCTCCCGCGCCCCTCCCTCGTCTCGCACCAGCACCACCACCACCTGCACCGGGGCCAGCGCGGGCGGGAGCCGCAGCCCGGCGTCGTCGCCATGCGCCATGATGAGCGCCCCAACCAGTCGGGTCGATGCTCCCCACGACGTCTGCCAGACGTACTCCTGGGATCCCATCTCCGAGGAGAACTGGATGGCGAACGCCTTGGCGAAGTTTTGGCCCAGCTCGTGACTGGTGCCCATCTGGAGGGCCTTGCCGTCGCCCATCATGGCCTCCAGCGTCCAGGTGCGGATGGCGCCGGCGAAGCGCTCCCGGGCCGTCTTGTGCCCGGTGAGCACCGGCACCGCCAGCACGTCCACCATGGTCGCGAGGTACACGTCGCGCAGGATCCGCAGGGCGTACTCGCGGGCCTCAGGCTCGGTGGCGTGGGCCGTGTGGCCCTCCTGCCAGAGGAACTCGCTGGTCCGGAGGAACAGGCGGGGCCGCAGCTCCCAGCGGACCACGTTGGCCCACTGGTTGATCAGCAGGGGCAAATCGCGGTAGCTCTGGATCCACTTGGCGAAGAAGCTGTTGATCACGGTCTCGCTGGTCGGCCGGACAACCACCGGTTCCTCGAGTTGCTTGCCCCCGCCGTACGTGACCACGGCCAACTCGGGGCTGAAACCTTCGACGTGCTCGGCTTCGCGCTGGAGGTAGGACTGAGGGATGAAGATCGGGAAGTAGGCGTTGTCGGCCCCGGCCGCCTTGATGCGATCGTCGAGCTCGGCCTGCATCCGCTCCCAGATGGCGTACCCCCAGGGCCGGATGACCATGGTGCCCCGCACCGGGCCGTTGTCGGCCAGCTCGGCCTGGGTGATCACGTCCTGGTACCAGCGGGGGAAGTCGGTGGCGCGGGGAGTCAGCGGCGATGTCATGGCACCAGACGGTAAGGGAAAAAGAGCGGCCGCCTCAGAAGCCAGTCACCGTCAGCGGCGCGGGCCAGGTGGCGAGGAGGCCGTCGGCCCTATCGAGGCCTCCGGGCCGCAACTCGGAGACCCGTCCGGCCGCGGCGAGCGAAGAGGCAGGGAAGCCCCCGAGGTAGAGGGCGCCGAGCTCGGTGACGCCGAGGCGCAGGTCGGCGTCCTCGCCGGCCCGGGCAGCCCGACACGACGCCCCGTCGGGGCCGGCGTCGAGCACCCATCGCCCGGGAGCGACATCGGGCTGGCCATCGAGAGTGTCGCGCGGCGGCACCACGTCGAGGACCAGCCGGCCCTCGCGGCGGTAACCGCGCGCCTCGAGCGCGGCCGGCACGTCGAGCAGCCGGATATACAGCCGGTCGTCGAGGCCGACCATGCGCAGGTGACGCGGGTCCGCCAAGCGCCACCGCAACGGCTCGTCGACCGGCCGGCGCTTGGCCGTGACCCGGCCGATGAGGTCGAGGTCGAGCACGAAGCGCCACAGGGCCGCTTCGACCTCGGGTGTGGAGGCGCGCAGTTCGTCGATCACGATGGGGACCCGGTCGCCCCGCATCACATTCTCTTCCTGGCTACGGTAGAGCACGTACCCCTCGTCGGCCGCGGCCACGAACAGCGCGCTGGTCCCCCGGTGCTGGCTGGGCCGGTCCTCCAGGAGTTCCTCCCAGAACAGCGAGTTGCGACTGGGCTCGCCGGCCCGTGTCCGGCGCGCCTGCTCGAACAGGCTGGGCAGGATTTTGGCCGCCTCATCGGTGCTAATGAGGCGGAGATCCACCTCCGGCGCCGGCGCCAGGAACGACGACCGGTGGCTGTCTATGGCGACCTCGGTGGCGCTGGTGGCGTGGCCGAAACCGAAGCGACCGTATATGACCGATTCGGAAGCCAGCAAGCCGGCCAGGGGTTCGCCCCGGTTGCGGGAGTCCTCGAGCATCTCGGCCATCAGCCGGCGCAGCAGCCCCCGCCGCCGGTGGGTGGGATGCACACCGACCGCGCTCACCCCGGCCATGGGCACGACCGGGGTCGGCCGTCCCGGCGCGGCCGGGAGAGTCAGGTCCATGCTGTAGATGCAGGCATTGGCGACGAAGCGCCCTTCGGCCTCGGCCACCCAAGCCCGCGCCGTCTCCAGGTGGGCCGTCCAGCGCTCGTCGGCCTTGCGCTCGGCGGGATCGTCGGTCGCCGGGTCGAGGAACGGCACGCGTACCGACGTCAGAAACGCGGCTTCCTCTCCTGGGCGTAGCTGGCGTACGTCGACATCCATGCCCCCAGTCTGTCCCGCCCGATCCGCCCGTCGCACGTGGTTTATTCCGCCAGAGCGGACGGCCCGGCAGCGGCGACGGGCTGGGAGGGCGGTGTCAGAGACTGAGCTGCTCGAGGCGCGCAAGCGACGCCTGCATCGCCTCCCGCCATCCCTCGCCGCCCTGCGTGGCCTCTTTCAGCCAGTCGGGGGAGGCGGCGCAGTCGAAGGTCTCGGTGACCACCGTGGCGTCGGAGCCGTCGGGCGTCAGCTCGTAGCCCCAGCGGTAACGGCCGGGCTCAGCCCCGATCCGCTCCGGCATCCACTCGATGCGCCGTCCGGGCTCGAAGGCGACGACGTGGTTGGTCATCTGATAGTCGCCGAACTCGTCGTGGTGCATCCTCATGACGAAGTCATCGCCCACGGCGGTGACGGGACGGGGCGAGACGGCCTCGCGCACCATGCCCGAGCCGTCGATCTCGGGGTGGCGGGCGGGGTCAGCGAGGAGGGCGAACAGCTTGTCCGCCGAGACGGGGATCTGCCGGCTGACGGCGATGGAGTTGTCGGTCATGCTGTACAGACGGAGCGGAGGGTCGCTTTTCATCGCGCCACGGCGGCAAGGGCAAGGACTGGCGTTTTCCCACATCGAGGCCGCCCCCGCCCCTACTCGACTAGGGCTGATCGCGGAGGCGGCGGTCGATCAGCTCGACCCGTTGTTCGCTGTGGTTGGCGTCGGCGCCCCTGGCATCGAGAAGGGCCACGCGGTCGGCTTCGGCCTCGGCCGCGGCGCCCGAATCGGCGGCTGCCAGCCGGGCGGCCACGCCCTCCTTGACCAGCTTCTCGGCCTCCTCGACCAGCGCCGAGACCATCTCGTCCTCGGGCACGACGCGCACGATCTGGCCCTGGATGAAGAGGTGGCCCCGATGCCGACCGGCGGCGATACCGAGGTCTGCGGAGCGAGCCTCGCCGGGCCCGTTGACGACGCAACCCATCACTGCCACCTGGAGCGGGATCTGCTTGCCTTCGAGCGCGGCCTGGGCCTCCTGGGCCACCTTGTACACGTCGATCTCCGCTCGCCCGCAGGCCGGGCAGGCGATGAGGTCGACGTTGGTGCGCTGCCGGAGGCCCAGCGACTCCAGTAGGACCCGTCCGGCCTTGGCCTCCTCGACTGGATCCGCGGTGAGCGAATAGCGGATGGTGTCCCCGATGCCCTCGGAGAGCAGCGTGCCGATGCCGGCCGTGCCCTTGATCGTCCCCGCCGGCGGGGGCCCGGCCTCGGTGACACCAAGATGCAGGGGGTGGTCAGTGACCTCGGAGAGCTGCCGGTAGGCCTCGATCATCAGCGGGACGTTGGACGCCTTGACTGAGATCTTGACGTCATCGAAGCCCTCCTCGGCGAACAGTCCCAACTCGATCTGAGCCGACTCCACCAGAGCTTCGGGTGTGGCCCCTCCGTACTTCTTGTACAACCGGGGATCGAGAGAACCCGCGTTGACTCCGATGCGTACCGGTATCCCCCGGTCCTTGCACTCCCGCGCTACCAGCCGGATTTCTTCCGTTTTGCGCAGGTTGCCCGGGTTGAGGCGCAGGCAGTCGACCCCTGCTTCGATGGCGGCCAGCGCCATCTCCACGTGGAAGTGGATGTCGGCCACGATCGGCACGGGACTGCGGGGCACGATGTGAGCCAGGCCCTCCGCCGCCTCCCGCTCGTTACAGGTGCAACGGACGATATCGGCGCCGGCCGCCTTCAAGGCGTAGATCTGCGCCAGGGTTCCGTCGACGTCGGCGGTCTTGGTGATCGTCATCGACTGCACCGTGATGGGGGCGTCACCACCGACGGGCACCGATCCGACCATGAGCTGGCGGGTCTTGCGCCGGGGGAAGCGAGGCTCAGGCATCACCACCGAGCCTACCGGCGCCGACCCGGCTCGCCGACCGATCAGGCGTACGCCGCTAGTCGCTCGGTCATCGCCGGCCACTGTCCCCACGGTGGATTGTGTTCAGTAGAGCACCGCATACGACCCACTACTGAACACAATGGCGCCTCAGCGCCCGCCAGGAAACAACTTTCCTGGCGGCCACTCACGTCACCAGATCGCGCAGGTCGAGGAACAGGGCGCTGGCCCCGAGAAACACGATGAACGCCAGGCCGAGGTAGAAGATCGGCAGCAGCTTGGCCACATCGGCGTGGTAGCGGCGGCGGGGACGGCTGCGGATCACTTCGTAGAGGAGGACCGCGACTCGGCCGCCGTCCAGGGGGAAGATCGGCAGCAGGTTGAGGATTCCCAGGGAGATGTTGATCACGGCGACCAGCCAAAACACCGTCGGCAGGCCGTTTTGGCCGGCCTGGTGCAGATCACGCACGATCCCCACCGGCGACGTAAATCGCACCGCCCCGGCAGCCGGGTGGTCGGCGGCTTGCTGGCTGCTGAGCATGTGGACGTAGGAGCCGGCGCCGTGCAGGGTGAAGAGGTGCCCGAAGGCGCTGAGGGTGAGGGCGGTGACATGGACCCACGCCCCACCCGCCCGACTGATGGACAGACCCAGGCTCGAGTGGATGTTGGTGCTGACGGCGATCCCGATGAACCCAACGGGAGGGGCGCCCTTCTTGGCGGCCGGAAGGGTTCCGTCCCCGGTCGGCAATTGCACCTCATTGCGGTTGACCGGGACGGGGTAGAGCTGCATCAGGTGACCGTGGCGGTCGACCGTGACGTCGAGCCGGCGCCCGTAGCTCGCCTGGATGAAGCTGCTCATCTGCGCCCAGCTGGCGTACTGGTGGCCGTCGACGGCGACGATCCGGTCGCCGACTCGGAAGCCTGCGGCCTGGGCGGGGCTGGTGACCGGTTTGTCTCCGATGCTGATGCCTTCGATCCCTGCGATCGGGTTCGAAGCCGGGATCTGGGCGGCGGAGGTGAGGTAGTTACCGTTGTCTCCGGTCCAGAAGAACATGGCGAACAGCACCACGATGGCGATGAGAAAGTGCATTGACGAGCCGGCGACGTCGATCGACAGTCGCCGCCAGAAAGGCGCCTGCCGGTAGGTGCGGGCCTCGTCGGCGGGGTCCACCTCCTCCAGGTTGTTCATGCCGATGATCCGGCAGTAGCCGCCGAGCGGAAGAGCTTTGACCCCGTACTCCGTCTCTCCCCGGTGTACGGACCACAGGCGGGGCCCGAACCCTACGAAGAACTCCGTCACCTTGATCCGGGCCGCTTTGGCGGTGATGAAATGGCCGAACTCATGGGCCACGATGCACAGAATGAGGACCAGGACCAGCAGCACCGTCTCCCCCGCCCCCGCCGCGAAGCCCAGGCCGATCACGGCCGCCACGACCACGATCAGGCGGATCAAAGCGCCGCGCTGGTCCTCGGGCGGCGGGGCGGCATCGCCCCCACCCCACTCCTCGTCCCATCGGCGGTGGCTAGCCAGGCCGAGGGGGTCGGCCTCGAGGGTCTCGCGCCACCCGGAAGGGACCTCGTCGGCCGCCTGCGGCGCCGGGTTGGTCCCGCTAGGAGAGCCTGGAGAGGGAGTCACTTGGGTGCGCCCGAACGCCGGCCCACCTCGGCGAGGGCGAGGTCCCGGCCAGAGCGGTCGGCATCCAGCACGTCTGCCACCGTACTGGGGACCGGAGCGTGGCACTCGTCAAGGGCGGCGCTGATGACAGCCGGAATGTCCACCCAGCGGATCCGTCCGTCGAGGAAGGCGGCGACCGCGACCTCGTTGGCGCCATTGAGCCAGGCGGGCGCGGCGCCACCGGCTCGGCCCGCCTGGTAGGCCAGCTCCAGACACGGGAACGCCTCCCGGTCCGGCGCCTCGAATTCCAGCGGCCCCATGCGGGCCCAGTCGATCACGCCGAACGGGACCCGCAGGCGGTCCGGGTAGGCCAGGGCGTAGCCGATCGGCAGCCGCATGTCGGGTAGGGAAAGCTGGGCCAGGGTGGCGCCATCGGTGGTCTCGATCATCGAGTGGACGATCGACTGTGGGTGCACGACCACTTCGATGGCGTCGTAGCCGATACCGAACAACTCGTGGGCCTCGATGACTTCGAGGCCCTTGTTCATGAGGGTGGAGGAGTCGACGGTGATCTTGGGACCCATCTTCCACGTCGGATGGGCGAGGGCTTCGGCGACCGTCACCTCGGCCAACGAGTGTTGATGTCGGCCGCGGAAAGGGCCACCACTTGCGGTCAGCACGATCCGCGTGACCAGCAGGGACGGCGAGTTCGGCAGGGCGGCCATCTCTTTTTCCCCGAGAACAGCCCGAAGGCACTGGTGGATAGCGCAGTGCTCCGAGTCCACTGGCACGATCTCCGCCCCTGGGGTAGCCCGCGCCGCCTGGACCACCGGGCCGCCGGCGATCAGCGACTCCTTGTTGGCCAGCGCCAGGCGGCGCCCCGCCTGCAGGGCCGCCAGCGTCACGGGCAGGCCGGCGAAGCCCACTACCCCGTTGACGACGACGTCGGCGCCGGTCGCGATCTCCGCCAGGGCATCCGAGCCGACGAGGAGCTCGACCCCGGTCGGCAGGCGGGCGGCCAGCTCGTGGGCCCGGGCCGGATCGGCGAGGGCGACCCTTTCGGGGCGCAGCTGGGCGGCCTGAACGGCCAGGGTCTCGATCGACGAAGCCGCCCCGATGGCAACCACCCGGTACGCACCCGGATCCGCGCCAATCACCTCCGCCGCTTGGGTCCCGATCGACCCGGTGGATCCCACCAGGCTCACGGTTTTCATGGGGCGCTACTTGAGTTGGAGGTAGGTCGCGAGGTAGTAGACGGCCGGGAGGACCAACAGGAGGGAGTCGAAGCGGTCGAGCAGGCCACCGTGGCCCGGCAGGATACTGCCCGAGTCCTTGACGCCCAGGTCGCGCTTGATCATGGACTCGAACAGGTCGCCGGCCGGAGCCACCAGCCCGACGATCAAGCCCAGGAGGAGGCCGTGCTTCATGCCGCCCCAGGGGGTCAGCTCCTTGCCGACCACGGCACCGACGATGATGGCCGCCACCAGCCCGCCGATGAAACCTTCGACCGTCTTGCCGGGGCTGATGCTGGCCGCCATCGGTCGCGAGCCGATCCACCTTCCGACGAAGAAGGCTCCGATGTCGGCCCCCACGGCGACCAGAACGGCCCCCAGATACAGACCCTTGCCGTGTGGCGACCGGAGCATCAGCGACCCAAACGACCCCAGTACAGCCACCCACACGAAGGTCATGGTGGTCACCGCCACGTTCGCGAGGGGCCTGGCCTCGACAATGCGCAGCAGGTACCACATCATGGCGCCGGCAAACACCAGTACCACAGAGAGCGGGAGGGCCTCCACCCCTTTCCAGTAAGCGCCGAACACCAGACCGGCGGTCGCCACCAACCCGAGGAGAGTGGCTGGACGGAACCCGGACCGTTGCAGCATCCCGTAGGCCTCGGCCGCGGCCGCCACGATGACCACGGCCGAGTACACGACCAGGGCGGCGGAACCGACGATGTAGGCGATGATGAGGACCACCACCAGGCCGAGGCCGACTGCGACCCGGCTGCCGATGTCATCGTCGGTTCGCCCGCCGGGGGGAGCGCCGCGGCCACCCGGACGTCCCCCGGACCGGTGCGCTCCCGTCCGGACCCTACGGTTGCGCGACGAAGCCGGTGCGGACCTGGCCCGGACCCGGTCGGGCTCGGGCTCGGGCTCGTAGTCCTCATCGAAATCGGCCAGCACGGGGCCGGAACCGATGCGTTCCGCTTCCACTCGCTCGAACTCCTCGTCGAAAGAATACAGATCGGAGTGCTCCGCTCGGGTCTGGTCGAGAGCACCTACGGGTTCGACGTCACCAGCCAGGTCGGCGAGCTCGTCAACGTCGTCCCAGTCGTCTCCGTCGTCGCGCCAGCGCATCCCCCGGGACCCTAGAGCGTTCCATGCTTCGAGGTCGTCGTCACCGGGCTGTTCGTCCCGCACGTCGTCCGCCAGGATGCGCGGCACCTCGCCGGTCGGCGGGTCGGTCCAATGGGGCAATTCGGTGCCACCTCCGGTCACGGTTATGCCTTCCTCGGGGAGAGCCAGGGGCACCGGCTCGCTGGTCAGTCCGGCCGGGCCGGCTTCGGGCACGCCGAGCTCGGCCGTCCGGTCGCCGATACCCCACTCCTCGCCGGGGGACTCCCAGGCGGTTGCGGTGGGCGCGGGAGGGTCACCCCAGCTGGTGGTTTCGGACAGATTCACCATCTCGGCGCCGGGGTCCGCGCGAGGCTCGTCGGCGCGCATGGGTACCGCAAGTGGGGGAAGGGGTACCGCGCCGGCGGGATCAACCGAGTCGGGAAGGGGAAAGCGGTGCGGTGGGCGGGGTCCGGGCGGCGCCGGCGGAACATCTCCGAATCGCAGCTCGTCGTCGGGCCGGCGCCCCGCCGCTTCGCCCGCGTCCAGGGCCGCCTGAGCCTCGTCGGCTCGGATGATTCGCACACCCTCGGTCGGACGGTGCGGTGGTGATCGATCACCCCGGTTCTTGCGCTCGTTCACGGCAATCCTCCCTTCGATGCGTCGGTCGCGGGCCCCCAAACCGGGCTCAGTCGACAAGCAACTCTTGCTCTTTGTGGTGGAGCAGCAGGTCGATGTCAGCCACGAACTCATGGGTGATCCGCTCCAGATCCTTCTCGGCCCGGTCCAGTTCGTCGCTGGAGATCTCCCCGTCCTTCTCGAATGCCTCCAGATCCTTACGCGCCGCCCGCCGCAAATTGCGGATGGCCACCCGACCCTCCTCAGCCTTGGTGTGGGCCACCTTGACCATGACCTTGCGGCGCTCTCCGGTGAGGGGGGGAAAGGCCAGGCGGATGACGACCCCGTCGTTGTTGGGGTTTACCCCTAGATCGGAGTTCTGGATCGCCTTCTCGATGGCCTTGAGTGATCCTTTGTCGTAGGGCGTGATCACCATCAACTTGGCCTCGGGAACCTGGATCCCGGCGAGTTGCTGGAGGGGCACCTCCGACCCGTAGTAATCGACCCGAAGCTTCTCGACCAGGGCCGGCGCGGCCCGACCGGTCCGGATGCTGGAGAACTCACTACGAGTGTGGTCGATCGCCTTCCCCATCTTCTCCCGGCAGTCCTCCAACACCGCGTCGACGTAGTTGTCGTCCTCCATCAGACGTGGTTGTCCTCCATCAATGGATAATCGTACCGATCTGGTCCCCCTGGAGAGCGCGACGGAGGTTCCCGGGCTCCATGATCGAGAACACGTGGATCGGCAGGTTGTACTCCTTGCAGAGCGTGATCGCCGTCAGGTCCATCGCCCGCAGCTGTCTGGCGATGACCTCGTCGAAGGTCACCCGCTCCAGCAGCTTGGCGTTGGGGTTCGTGCGGGGATCGTCGTCGTAGACACCGTCCGCGCCCCCGTGGGTGCCCTTGAACAGCGCGTCGGCCTCGATCTCGACCCCTCGGAGGGCGCCGGCGGTGTCGGTGGTGAAGAACGGGTTTCCAGTCCCCGCCGCGAAGACCACCACCCGGCCCTTCTGGAGGTGGCGAATGGCCCGAAGCCGGATGTACGGCTCGGCGATCTGGGACATGCCGATGGCCGTCTGCACGCGCGTCGGCTGGCCTTGACGCTCGAGGGCATCCTGGAGGGCCAAGGCGTTGATGACGGTCGCCAGCATCCCCATGTAGTCGGCGCTGGCGCGATCCATCCCCGTCGCTGAGCCGGTCGCACCCCGCCAGATGTTGCCGCCACCGACCACCACGGCCAACTCGGTGCCGATCTCGGACCGGACCTCGGCGACCTCCTTGGCTATCCGCTCGACGACTGCGCCGTCGATCGTCTCATCGGCGGCGCCGCTGGCGAACGCCTCTCCTGACAGCTTGAGCACGACCCGCTTCCACGGCGGCGGTTGGTTCACGAGAACACCAGCCTAGTGCGACCCGGTCGCCCGAGGGTGATGCCCCGGGTCGGCTCAGCGTGGCGTCGGCCCGGGTCGGTGTGGCGTCGGCCCGGCCCGGCCCAGCGCCCGGCCGGCTACCCGCCGACGGTCGCCTGGGCGAAACGGACGACCTGGGCATCGCCGACCACCTGGGCCACGCTCTGCTTGTCGTCTTTGGCGTAGGGCTGCTCGAGCAGGACACCACCTGGCACCCGCTTGTACCACCCGTTGAGCTTGCCCTCCACGATCTTGGGGATCGCCTGCTCCGGCTTGCCCTCATTGCGGGTCTGGGCTTCTAGCGCCGACCGCTCGGCGGCGACCTCGTCGGCCGGGATCTCTTCACGGTTGAGGTAGCCCGGCTTGCCGAAGGCGATGTGCACCGCAATGTCATGGGCCAGCTCACGGGTGCCGCCAGCAATTTCGACCAGGACCCCGTTGACCCCGCGCCCGTTCTGGACATGGAGATAGGTGTCGAGCACATTGCCGGGCTCGGCCACGAACCGGACCACCTCGCCCACCTCGATGTTCTCCTTGAGGGTCAGCTTCAAGTCGTCAACGGCGTCCTTGTGGGCGTCGAGGGCGCCTTCCCCTTCGGCTGCCACGGCCTCAGCCAGCTGGTTGACCACGCCAACGAACTGGGGCGACTTGGCCACGAAGTCGCTCTCGGACTTGAGCTCAACCAAGGCCGCCGCGTCGCCGGCGATGGCGACGGCGATCGTCCCTTCGGTGTTGTCGCGGTCCGCGCGCTCGGCCGCCTTACCCAGGCCGCGCTCGCGAAGCCAGACCACCGCGGCACCGTAGTCGCCGTCAGTCTCGGTCAGCGCCTTCTTGGCGTCCATCATTCCTGCTCCGGTTGCGTCCCGGAGGCCCTTCACATCTTTGGCGGAGAAATCTGCCATTTCGGTGCTTCTACTCCTCTGTAGTCCTACGTGGTGGTGGGTTCAGCGGGGGGAGCCGCGGCCTCGACCGGGGCGGCAGCCTCGACCGGAGCGGCAGCCTCAGCGGGGGCAGCAGCCTCAGCGGGGGCGGGGGCGGGGGCGGGGGGCTCGACGGCGGCAGACTCGACGGCGGCGGCAGGCTCGACTGGGGCAGCCTCGGCAGTCTCGACCGGGGCGGCGGCCTCGACCGGGGCGGCCGCGACAGGCTCGACCGGGGCGGGGGCGGCGGCCTCAACCGGAGACGCCGCGGCAGCTTCAACTGGTGCGGCGGNNCTCGTTTCGGCGGGCCTCCTCTTCGGGGTCGAGCACCGGTGGGCCGCCCACGGCCGCACCGGATCGGACGGCCCGACGGGAGGCGATGAATCGGCCCTCTTCGACCGCGTCAGCGACGACGCGACACATGAGCGTGCCAGCCCGGATGGCATCGTCATTGCCCGGAATGACGTAGGTGATCAGGTCCGGGTCGCAGTTGGTGTCGNNGCCGGGGATCACGAAGTCGATCCCGTCCGGGTCGCAGTTGGTGTCGACGACGGCCACGATGGGAAGGCCTAGCTTGTTGGCCTCGGTGACCGCGATGTGTTCCTTCTTGGTGTCGATGATGAACACGGCCTCGGGCAGCTTGGCCATGTCCCGGATCCCTCCGAGGTTGCGCTGCAGCTTGTCCAGTTCTCTGGAAAGTATGAGTGCTTCCTTCTTGGGCATGGCGTCGAAGTCGCCAGCGGCGCGCATCCGCTCGTATTCCTGCATCTTCTTGACCCGGCCGGCGATGGTGTTGAAGTTGGTGAGCATGCCGCCCAACCAGCGCTCATTGATGTACGGCATCCCGCACTGGGTCGCATAGCGAGCCACCGGGTCCTGGGTCTGCTTCTTCGTCCCCACGAACAGGACCGAGCCGTTGTCGGCCACCAAGTCCCGGACGAAGGAGTAGGCGACGTCGATCCGCTCGAGCGTCTGATTGAGGTCGATGATGTAGATGCCGTTGCGCTCGGTGAAGATGTAGCGCTTCATCTTCGGGTTCCAGCGCCGGGTCTGGTGACCGAAATGGACCCCGGCCTCGAGCAACTGCCTCATAGTGACGACAGCCATATGAACTCCCTTCCCATCGGTTGAACGAACCCGGTGCGCGCGCTAGGACATCTCCGTAGCGACCGTGGGTACACCGGGGGTGGACGCGTGTCCCGCCTGTTCGGGACAGCCAGTCATAGTAGCGCAGCCTGGGCTGCGACTGTCACGTGACCGAGTGGCGTAACCGGGGGGCAGGCGAGGGACGCCGGCGCACCCCTCAGCGGTCAGCGAGCAACAGACGGCCGCGAAGTTGCATGACCGCCTTGGTGTGGATCTGACAAACCCGACTTTCGGTGACGCCGAGCACCTCGCCGATCTGGGAAAGGGTGAGATTCTCGTAGTAGTACAGCGTGAGCACGATCTTCTCTCGGTCACCGAGGCGATTGATCGCGCCGGCGAGAATCTGCTTCATCTCCTCGACCTCATACGCAGCCATGGGACCTTCGCCGACGTCGGCCAAGGTGTCGCCGAACGTGGTCGAGTCAGCTCGGTCCGGCCGGCCGCCCGAGATCACCTCGTCCAAGGCGACGATGCCAACGTAGGAGATCTGGCCGAAGATCTGCTGAAGGTCGGTCTCGGAGATCTGGAGCTCGGCCGCCACCTCGGCGTCGCTGGGGGCACGGCCCAGGGACGCTTCCAACGCACCGTACGCCTGCTCGACGGAGCGGGCCTTGGCCCGCACCGACCGCGGCACCCAGTCGATGGAGCGCAGTTCGTCGATGATCGCCCCCTTGATACGGGTGATGGCGTAAGTCTCGAACTTGATGCTGCGGCTAGTGTCGAACTTGTCAATGGCGTCGATCAGGCCAAACATCCCATAACTCACCAGGTCAGCCTGCTCGATAGTGCGGGGTAAGCCCGCTGAAACGCGACCGGCAACGAACTTGACGAGCGGGGAGTACCGGACGATTAGCTGATCCCGCAGGCGCCGGTCCCCGGTCTCCTTGTACTCGGCCCACAACTGTTTGACGTCCGCTGGGTTGCTCTCTGTCGTCACCGGCGCGCCCCTTGGGACCTGGGGGCGTCGAGCTGCCACCGGCTATGGGTACGACTCGGCAGCAACGGGATCACCGACAACGAGGCTACCCTGCCCCGGCGATCATGACGGTCAGGTCACTGTCGCGGCCTAATCAGCCTCGCCATGAGTAGGGTCGCTCGGCGGCGGGTGGAGTACGACCGGGCACGCCAACCGTTAGGTGTCGGGTGCGACCACGTTGATGAAGCTCATCATGCCGGCGTCCTCGTGGGAGGCGATGTGGCAGTGGAACATCACCATGCCCGTGAAGTCGGTGAAGTCGATGCGGATGACGATCTCGCCCGGTGTGGCGTTCTGTTCGTAGGGGACGTCGAAGGTGTCGAGTTCGCCGGTGTAGGGCTGGGCGACGCCGTTGACGGACATGACCTGGAAGTGGTCGGTGTGGACGTGGAACGCGTGGATCTCGGGACTCTCGTTGAGGATCGTCCACTGCTCGACGGTCCCCAAGGTCGCCGGTGTGGAGAAGATCGACTGGTTGGGATTGAACTCCTTTTGGTTGATGTACATCTTCGTGCCGGCCGTGTTTTCACTCAGCTTGAGCGTCCGGTACTGAGCAATATCTGCGTTGGCTAGCGAGGGCGGCCCGCCGGGGATCGCCCCGGTCGGCATCGGCTTCAGCTCTTTCGGTGCACCCGAGACGTCTAGTTCCATCAGTTTCACGTTTGGATAGGTGTCTCCTGCTGGCCCGTTGTTGATGGCGAGGGTGCGCAGCCATGTCGTGCCTGGATCCGTGCTGGCGGTCACGAGGACATCCCACCTCTTGGCCGGGGGTAGCTCGAGGGTGTTGACAGTTGTCACTTGAGCCACCGGGTAGCCGTCCTGGCCGACCACGGTAAACTTGTAGCCGATGAGTTGAAGGTCGTAGAAGATGTCCGCCCCCTCGTTGGCGAGCCGCCACAACTCGGTCTGTCCCGGTTGCATGGTCAGGACCGGCTGGAGTTGCCCGTTCACAAGCCTGACCGTCGGGTTGTCAGAGTTGATGGAAGTCGTCCCGCTGTTTTGGACGATGTGGTGCGAAGCGGTGATCTGCATGTCCTTGAACACCAGCGTCTGGGCAGTGATGTTGCGCAGGTCTGGGGGCAGCAGAGTCCGGTCGTTACCGATGATGATCGTGCCCGACAATCCGTCGTATATCTGGCTTTCGATGTCCGAGCAGGTCCCGTCCGACGAGGATGAGGTCCCGGTTCCATCCATGTGCATCGACTCGTCGCCCATGCACATGTCGTGGTCGTGGTACCAAAACGTCCCGAGGGGTTGGTCCATGGGAATGTCGAGGTGGTACGTGAAAGTCTGGCCGGGGGCGACGGAGATGAACGGGTTGTCGGAGTTCCCGGATGGCGACACATGTAGGCCGTGGAAGTGGAGGTTCGTTGGGGTCGACAGCTTGTTGACCAGAGTTATGTAGACCTGCTCTCCAGGAACGAAGTGCATAGTCGGGCCGACGTAGTCACCGTCGTAGGACTCTCCCCTCACCGTCTTGCCGCTTATGTCGAATACCGTCGGCTCGGCTACCAATCGGAGTCTCATGACCGGCAGGGTGGCCGTGTTGAGGTAAGGAGGGGTCTGGAGGGGTAGGCCAGCGGTCATGCCGGCCTCCTGCCGGGCTGTCGTCGGGGGGGTGGGTGCGGTGGCCGCGACAGCAGACGAGGCTGACGCCGGAACCAAGGCAACCAGAGCTGGGACGAGGGCGATAGCGGCCGTCCCCACTCGGGTCAAGGCTCGGTGATGCGACAGGAGGTACGAAGCTGGCACCCGGGCTTTCGCCTCGGCGCGAACGGTGGGGAGCAGGCCCAGGCCGAGTAGGAGCAGAGGAGGGCCGTTGCTGGGATCGGTGCCGCCAAAGGAGAGCAACTGGCCAAAGGCCTCCCCCGAGGCCCAGTAGAGCAGTCCGATGGCCATCCCGGTCCAGAGGAACACTTCGGGACGACGCGTCACCAGGGGACCCAACGCGACCACCACGGACAGCACAGCCAGGACGACAGCCACCGTTAGTCCGATCCCGTCAAAGGCGCTGCCGACCGATGACAGGAAGTGGGAATACCAGGCTGGCTCGCCCGAACTCATGCTCGTGAGCTGGGTTTGAACCGAGTTCGCGGCCCGGTTGGTCGGCAAGAGCCACAAGATCGCTTCGACGAACCATAGGGCTGCCCACACACTGAGACCGCCCGCGATTCCCCAACGACCGCTGCCGATGGCTGACGAGGCCACCCCTGCGTCGTTCGGGTTCTCCGTCTCGACCGGCCACACCAGTGCTCCCACGACGGCGTAGAGATAGGAGGCTCCAGGCGCGCCCATCAACGGTGAGGCCTGGCTGGTGAACACGCCCCCGAGGCCCTCTCCGATGATCCAAATTGCACCAGCCCAGACAAAGGAGGCGACCAGCGCGACCTTCACCGTTCGCTTGAACATCAGGCCGAGTCCGATCGCGATCTCGATCACACCGAAGGCCACCACCCAGGTGTCTTGACCATGAAGCAGGAGGCCGGCGATCAGCCTGACCAACCAGGACAAGACTCCCGGCTGCCCTTGGGAGTTCGGCGTGATCACGGTGTGTACGAACCCGGCGTCCCAAAGCCGCGGCTGGAACTTGAGAAGTCCATCGAACACCCACAGGCCGCCGAGGGCGATCTGGATGCTTCTACGGCTCAGCGCCAACCGGCTGGGACCGCCTGCCCGTCCCCTTGATGTCAGCCCCCAGCTCATCACGCCTCGCTCTCTTCTTCATCGGGAACCCTAATATTCAGTTATAGGCAACCTTAAGATAGTTCGGTAGGCCGACACAAGAGCCACTAGGGCTGAACCGGTGCCGGAGATCGTTCCCAGAGGAGGCGAAGAGGTCAGGACGGCCGGCGCCGCACCCACCAGTCGTGGTGGCGCCCGACTAGTCCTCTGGCTTCGAGGTCGTCGAGGAGGGCCATCGCCCGGGCTGCCGTCAGGCCGGGCCGTTCGACGATCTGGTTGAGCGACGTCGGCCGCCAACCGACGGCGTCTAGCACCGTTCGGGCTTCGGCTCCCAGGTTCTCGGTTCGGCTCGTCGCCGGCGCTCCCCGGTCCTTCGCCGCGGACAGGAAGAGGCCCAGGCCGTCCAGGACGTCCTGGGCGTTGCGGACCGGGCCCGGGCCGTCATAGAGAAGCTGGTTGGACCCGACGCTGGCCGGGCTGTGCACCGGCCCGGGCACCACCCGCACGTCGATGCCTCGGGCGATGGCCGCCTCGGCGGTGATCAGGCTGCCGCCGGTCGAGTGGGACTCCACCACCACGACCATCTTGACCAGCCCGGCGATAACCCGATTGCGCGAGGGGAACCGCCAGGCCTGAGCGGGTCGACCGGGTAGGTTCTCCGACAGCACGGCGCCGGCCGCGACGACCTGCCCCCACAAACGGGCGTGCTGGCGGGGGTACACCACGTCCACCCCGCTGGCGGCCACACCTACCGGTCCCGCCGCGCCAGTTTGCTCGCCGGCGCGGAGCGCCCCCAGATGGGCGGCGGCGTCAATCCCCAAAGCCAGACCCGACACCACGCAGACCCCCGCCCCGGCCAGGTCGCGGCCCATCTCGAAGGCGACGGCCCGACCGTCGGGGGAAGCCCTCCGGGTCCCTACCAGGGCCACGCAAGGAGAATCGAGCCACGCCAGCGAGCCCCGCCAGAACAGCACGCCCGGCAGCTGGTGGTCCATGGCCAACGCCCGAGGGTAGGAGGGTTGCCCCGGCCAGGTGACCCGGATGCCCCGGGCGGCGTGGTAGGCCCACCACTGAGGTGGGTCCAACCGGCCGGCCGCGTCCCTCCAGGCCGGCTTGGGTTGACGGGGATGGCCATCGTCACTCCAGGCGAACTGCTCGGACTCGGCCCTTCGGCCGCGAGCATCGGGCCGGCGCAGCGAGCCCTCACATACCCGGGCCCACGCCTCCTCCGGCGGCCACTGGCGCAAGATAGCCACCAGGGTGGCCGGACCCATCCCCGGCAAGCCAGCCAAGGCGGCGGCAAAGGCGGCCCCTGGCGAATCTTCGACCGGCTCGCTCATCCCGCAGCCTCCTCGGGCTGGAACACCTCGGCCCGCAGCGCCAGCGCCCCGTAGACATGATCGGCGCCGACCGGCCCGGTAGAGCCCTCCAGATCGGCCAGGGTCCGAGCCACCCGCCTGACGCGGTGGAGACCCCGAGCCGAGAGACGACCTTGACGCAGGCGGGTCTCGAGGAGCAGGCGGGCNNCCCGCCTGGAGGGGCGCCAACTCATCCAGGCGCGAGCCAGGGATGGCCGCGTTGTCGCGGACACCCCGCCCGCCGGCGACCAGGCGGGCCGCGGCGACGCGAGCCCCCACCGTCGCCGTCGACTCCGGCGTCGCCCACTCGCCACCAGGGGGGAGCAACTCGGATACCTCGGGACGGTCGACCATGACCCGAAGGTCGAAGCGGTCCAGGAACGGCCCGGACACCCGAGCCGAGTACCGGTAGCGGGTGGCGTCCCGGCACCGGCAGGATCCTGGACCGCGCTCGCTCCCGCACGGGCAGGGGTTCATCGCCGCGACCAGCAGCACCCGGGCCGGGAACACCACGCTGGCTCGAGCCCGGCACACCAGCACCCGGCCCTCCTCCAAGGGCTGACGCAAGGTGTCCAGTACATCCGACGGAAATTCCGCCAGCTCGTCCAGGAATAAGACGCCATTGTGGGCACAACTCAGCTCCCCCGGCCGCATGTACACGCCACCCCCGCCGATCAGCGACACCAGCGACGCGGTGTGGTGCGGAGCCCGATAGGGAGGACGCCGGATGAGGGTGCCTTGGGGGAGATGAATCCCGGCTGCGGAGTGGATCCTGGTCACTTCGAGGGCCTCGTCGGTATCGAGCGGAGGAAGCAGGCCACCGAGGCGTTCGGCCAGCATGGTCTTGCCCGCGCCGGGCGGCCCGACCAGCAGCAGGTGGTGCCCGCCGGCTGCGGCGACCTCGACGGCCAAGCGTCCAAGGGGTTGGCCCCGAACGTCGATCAGGTCGGGTCGGGGACGGTCGGGCGTGGGCTGGTCCGCAGCCATGATCGGGGGCCATCCGTCCTCACCCCGTAGGATGGCCGCCAGGTGGCGCAGACCAGGGGCGGGCCGCACCACGTGGCGCCGCACCAGGGCCGCCTCCGCCGCACCTGACGCCGGCACGACCACGCATCGGGCCGGGATAGCGTCCACGAGAGCCAGGGTCCCGGGCACCCGGCGCACGCTTCCATCGAGACCGAGCTCGCCCAGAAAGCCCATGCCGCCCAGCGACTCCAATGGCAGCTGGCCGTCCGCGGCCAGCAATGCCACCGCAATCGGCAGGTCGAGGCCCGCCCCGCCCTTGCGGACTCCGGTCGGAGCCAAGTTGACCGTCACCCGGTGCTGGGGCCACTTGAGGCCACTCGACAGGATGGCGGCCCGGACCCGGTCGCGTGCTTCACGACAGGAGGCGTCAGGCAGTCCCACGACCGTAAACGACGGGATCCCGGTGGATACGTGGACCTCGACCGAAATGGGCCGGCCTTCGACTCCGGTCAAGATGGCAGACGACACGGTAGCCAACACGACAATCCTCCACGACTCGATACATGAGAGCAATGAGAGGGGTCGCGTCGCCGGCCACCGAGCGTCGCCAGAACGCTAACGCCCGGGTGGGACGGTCACACCCGGATCAGTCAATGGCCAGCGAAGACCGGCGTTCTTTTCTCCACGAAGGCGGCCAGGGCTTCCCGAACATCGGCGCCAGCCAGGTTGACGGCCTGGGCCTGCGCCTCAGCCTCGAGCGCCTGGTCCATCGAGGTCTCCAGGCTCTTGTTGAGCAGCAGTTTCGACATTGACAGCGCCAGTGGAGGCCCCTCCGACAGCCTGGCCGTCCACTCGGCCACCACGGCATCGAGCGACTCGGCCGGGACCACCCGGTTGACCAATCCCATCGCCATGGCTTCTTCGGCACTGAGGATCTCCGCCAGCAAGACCAGCTCCTTGGCCCGGTGCATCCCGACCAGCCGGGGCAGCAACCAAGACCCGCCGAAGTCGACGGACAGCCCCCTGCGAGCGAATATCTCGGAGAAGCGGGAACGGTCGGACGCCACGATCAGATCGCAGCCGAGTGCCAGGTTGAGCCCCGCTCCTGTTGCCACCCCGTCCACCCGGGCAATCGACGGCTTGGGCAGGCGATGCAACGCCAACGCGGCGTTACCTACCTCCCGCATGTGAAGGAGCGGCGGCCCGGTGGCCGGGCCCTCTCCACTTATGTCGGCGCCCGAGCAGAAGGCCTCTCCCGCCCCGGTGACGACCAAGACCCGGTCCTCGGCTCTGGTTGCGACCTCGGCAAAGATGTCCGCCAACTGCGGCCACATCTCGTTGGTGATGGCATTGAGGCGCTCCGGCCGGTTGAGCGTCACGGTGACCACGCCTCCGGCCCGTTCGACGAGAATAGGGTCCATGGGTGCCGAAGCTAGCCCGCCGTCTGACGTCGATGTCAGCCAGGTGCACCCATTCCAAGCCCGCAAGCCCTACCTGTGCCCGGGATGCCAGCAGGAGATCCCGACTGGTGTCGGACACGTAGTGGTGGTGCCGCGAGCTGCGTCCGATCTGCGACGCCACTGGCACCGACCGTGCTGGGAGCACCGGGACCGGCGGCCACCCGGGCGTTGATACCTCGACCAGGCGGCTATCCGGCGGCCACCTGTAATGCCATGTCGAGATCGCGCCACAAGTCTTCGACGTCCTCGATGCCCACCGACATTCGCAGCAGTCCCGGCGGCAGCCCCTGCTCCCCGGCCCAGCGGCCCCGGCGCTCGATCAGGGTCTCGACCCCCCCGAGGCTCGTCCCGGCGGTCGCCAAGCGCACCGCCCCGACGACGGCCTCCGCGGCAACCGCGCCGCCCGCGACGTCAAACGCCACCATGGTGCCGAAGCCGCGCATCTGCCGGCAGGCCAGGGCATGACCAGGATGGTCGGGGAGGCCCGGGTAACGGACCGTCTCGACGTGAGGATGCTTGGCCAGACGACGAGCCAGCTCGCCAGCGTTCGCCTGGGCCCGCTCCACACGGACTGACAGCGTCCTGACCCCCCGCAGCACCAGCCACGCCTCCCAAGGGCCGGCGATCGCTCCGTGCAACGAACGCCGCACGGCGAGCGACTCCACCAGGTCGTCGCGGCGGACGACGGTCGCCCCCAGCACGACGTCCGAGTGGCCGGCGAGCAGCTTGGTGGCGCTGTGCACGATCACGTCGGCGCCCAGGTCGAGGGGGCGCTGCAGCAACGGGGTGGCGAAGGTGTTGTCGACAGCCACGTCCATGCCGAGCTGGTGGGCGCCGTCGATCAGGGCCTCGAGGTCCGCCACCGCCAGGAGAGGATTCGTTGGCGATTCCAACCACAGCAGGCCGCGGTCGCCGAACTGGCCTGGAGCACCCGACGGCCGGCCGGGCGCCTCAACCACCTCTGCGCACGCCGTCAGGGTGGCGGCGGTATCGGTGACGTCGACCGTACGGAAGCGCAGCCGGCCCCGCCCGGACACGTCGGTGAGGAAGCGGCGGGTCCCGTTGTAGGCGTCGCCGGCGACAACGACCCGACCCGGAACCGGGAGCATCTCCATCACCGCCGCGATCGCCGCCATCCCTGAGGCGAACACCAGCGCCGAGCCACCTTCGAGGCCGCCGAGCACCTCTTCGAGACTCTCCCAGGTGGGGTTGCCGTCCCGCCCGTACATCAGTCGACCGCCCTGCTGGAAGGTCGAGCTCATCACCACGGGCGAGTTGACGGGACCACCGGGCGTCACCGGCGGGCGGCCCAGATGCACCACCGCACTCGGCAGCGACAGCCCGTCTAGGTCGCTCAGAAGGCGGCCTCCAGGATCTCCAGGCGATCCTCCAGCAGGGCCGCCACGTCGAAGCGGATCTGGGCGGGGCGAGACCCGAGCCGGTCGCGGTGCTCGCCGAGCCACCGGGCCGCCAACCGGCGGATCCTGGCCTGCTTGGTCGCGCCCACCGCCTCAGCGGGCATCCCGAACGCGGTCCCGGAGCGGGCCTTGACCTCGCAGAACACGACAGTCGTTCCCTGGCGGACCACCAGGTCCAGCTCGCCGTCCCGGCATCGCCAGTTGCGGTCGAGGACGTCATAGCCCTGCGCCCGATACCACGCCTCGGCGCGGTCTTCGCCCGCCGCACCGAGGGCGGCGCGCCGGTGCCGAGCCGGCGACGGATCAGGAATCGCTACAGCTCCTTCTCCGGAAGCTCCTCGACGTTGACGTCCTTGAACGTCACCACCCGCACCGAGGACACGAAGCGGGCCGGACGGTACATGTCCCATACCCAGGCGTCCCGAAGCGAGATCTCGAAATACGTTCGATCTCCTTCACCTTTCGCCTCCATGGTGACTTCGTTGGCCAGGTAGAAACGCCTTTCGGTCTCGACCACGTACTTGAACATGGCGAGCACCGCCCGGTACTCCTGGTACAGCTGCAGCTCGATCTCGGTTTCGTACCGTTCCAGGTCCTCGGCACTCATTTCCGCACCCTCTTCGAGGGTGCCCATGAGCGGCACGCTCTACTTATCGATTCGCTCGTCTGCGACTCGCCCATGGATCTACATGCTAGGTCGCGTCGGCTCGGAGCAGACCGCATCCTTGTCCGGCTCGCCTGACCGCCCCTCAGAGAAAGCAGGCCTTCCAGGGAGGCCACACCTTCCAGATGGCCCGGCCGATGATCGACCGCTCGGGAATGGGTCCGAAGACCCGGCTGTCCTCCGAGTCCCCACGATTGTCGCCCATCACCCAGACGTCCCCAGCGGGGACCCGAACGGGACCGAACGACGAGGTCACGGTCCCGGCTGGCAGGTACGGTTCGACGAGGAGGTCACTGCCGACGTACACCCGCCCGCCGTGCGCGGAGATCGTCTCCCCGGGAAGGCCGACAACCCGTTTGACAAGCACCGTCTCGTCCTCGGCCATCCCCAACGCCACCCCGATGCCGTGCACCATCCGCACGAGCGGATCGCTCGAGGCGTGCCCCGTGGACTCCAAGCCAGGAGGCGCCTTGAACACCACGATGTCGCCTCGGTGCACGGGATGCAGGTGGTAAGCCAGACGCGACACCACGATCCGGTCGTCGACCCGCAACTGCGGCACCATCGACGCGGACGGGATGTAGTACACCTGAGCCACCACCCCCCGGACCAGGATCGCCACCACCACCGCGATGCCAATGAGGACGCCGTCCTCGATCACGCGCCGTTGCCACCACCCGCTCCGGCGCGCTGACGCTGGGCTCTTCTCGCTCACTGACAATCAGCGCGATCAGCGGTTGTAGCGCTTTTCCTTAATTTTGGCAGCCTTCCCCGTCCGCTCGCGGAGGTAGTACAGCTTGGCTCGACGAACGTCACCCCTAGCCACGATCTCGATCTTGGCGATCACGGGCGAGTGGACGGGGAACGTCCGCTCCACGCCGACCCCGAAGCTCAACTTGCGGACCGTGAAGGTCTCCCGAACCCCGGAGCCCTGCCGGCGGATAACAGCACCCTGGAATATCTGCACCCGCTCCCGGGTGCCCTCCACGACCCGCACGTGGACCTTGAGGGTGTCGCCAGGCGCGAACTCGGGGACGTCGTCGCGCAGGCTGTCGCGATCTACGAGGTCGGTCGGATTCATGGCGATGGTGCTCCTGGCCGGGCGTGAGGAGAGGAATGCTCAGGATAGTGCCTCGAGTCCGAACTCGGCCAGCAGGGCCCGCTCGTCAGCGGAGAATCCGCCTCGGGCGGTGATCAGATCGGGCCGGCGGGCCTGAGTCCGGGCCAGGGCCTGGGCCCGGCGCCAGCGCGCCACTCGGGCGTGGTCACCCGAACGGAGCACGTCGGGGACCTGCCAGCCCCGGAAGTCGGCCGGTCGGGTGTACTGCGGGTATTCGAGCAGCCCATCGCCAAAGCTCTCGTCGAGGGCCGAATCGTCGTTGCCCATGACGCCTGGCACGAGCCTGGCGACCGCTTCGATCACCGCAACCGCCGCCGCCTCACCCCCGGCCAGAACGAAGTCACCGACGGAGAGCTCTCCGTCGACGAGGTGGTCCGCGACCCGCTGGTCGACCCCCTCGTAGCGCCCGCACAGCAGAGAGAACCCGCTGCCGCCCGCCAGCTCCGTCGCCCAGGCCTGGTCGAATCGCCTTCCCCCCGGCCCGAGCAGCAGGAGCGGGCGGGGGGGAGCAGCGGCCTCAACCGCGGTGAACACCGGCTCGGGGGCGAGCACCATGCCGGCGCCGCCTCCGAAGGGACTGTCATCGACCGAGCGGTGCGGGTCCGAAGTGCCGGCGCGGAGGTCGTGGACCCGCAGGTCGAGCAGCCCGGCCCGGCCGGCCCTCCCGATCAGGCTGGCCGTGGTCCACGGGGCGACCAGGTCAGGAAAAATGGTGAACACGTCGATTCGCACGGGTGACTCAGAGGTCGAGCAGACCAGGCGGCAGCTCCGCTTTCAGCCGGCCTGGCTGTCGGTCAGTGATGAACCGCAAGGGAATCAGGCGGCCGTCCGTCAGCACCAGAAGGTCGCTGGCGGGATTCGCCTCGACGGCGGCCACGACACCAATCGCGGCGCCGGACGGGTCGACCACCTCGGCACCGATCAGCTCGTGTACCCACAACGCATCCACATCCGTGAGCGGCGCGGCTCGAAGGACCGCGCCCCGAAGGGACTCGGCCTGCTCCAGGGCCACGATTCCGGCAAAGGACACCAGCCATCGTGCTTTCCCGCCCACGTTGGGAAGGGGCGTGGCGTGGGTCACCTCGAGCTCACCCGCGGGGCCGCGTAAACGGGCGCCAGGCGTGCTGCGCTCTATCCGATTCGTCCACAACTCGACCACTACCTGGCCGCGCAGACCGTGGGGCCGGGCAATCCGGCCCACCTCCAGGAGGTGCGGATCCGCGCCCTCAGTCGACGATGTCGACAACGACGTCGACGCCGTCCCGGGACCCAGCGGCGCGCACCACACTGCGGATCGACTGCGCCACCCGGCCCCGACGTCCGATTACCTTGCCCATGTCGTCGGGAGCGACCCGAAGTGACAGTTTGATGCCGTGACGGGTCTCGCTGGTCTCGATCACGATGGCGTCGGGCTGGTCGACCAGCTGGGTTACTACAAACGAGAGGACGGTCTTGGCTCGCCCACCGTCCACCTGTCCGTGGTCGTCCCATTCGTCCGCAACGCCCGCGGAGTCGGCTTGGCCCTCGTCGGTGGTGCTCACGATGGGCTGGGCGCTCGGCTCGCCGTGAACTCCTCCATGGCGCCGCACTGAGTCAGGAGCCGGGCGACCGTTTCGGTTGGCTGGGCGCCGTCGCGTAGCCAGCGAACGGCTTTGGCATTGTCGATCACGACCCGGCTCGGCTCGACCCGGGGCTCGTAGGTGCCCAGGATCTCGATGAACCGGCCGTCGCGCGGCGACCGGCTGTCCGCGGCCACGACCCGATACACGGGTTGCTTCTTCTTTCCCATCCGCATCAGGCGGAGCTTTACGGCCATAGCTTGACTGCTCTCTCGCTCGTAGGCAGGACCTATCGGCCCCGTCTCTTCTTCTTGTTGGACTTCCTGGACTTCTGACCGCCGGAGGTGGCCCGCCGGGCCACCCGGCCACCCAGGCCTGGCATGCCCGCCATCTGGCGCATGTACCCCTGCATCTGCTTGAACCGGTCAAGCAGCGAGTTGACCTCGGTCGTCGACGTGCCGCTGCCGTTGGCGATGCGAAGGCGTCGGGATCCGTTGATAATCGAGGGGTTCTGGCGCTCCTCGGGCGTCATGGAGTGGATGATGGCTTCGATCGGGCCGAGTAGGCCGTCGTCGATCTCGGCGTTGCGGAGCTCCTTGGGGAGCCCAGGAATCATACCCACCAGGCCGGACAGGGGCCCCATCTTCTTCACCTGTTGCATCTGGTCGAGGAAATCCTCGAGGGTGAACCGCCCCTGTTGGAGCCGGGCCACAGCGACCTCGGCCTGGCCCGGATCGACGTGGGCCTCAGCCTTCTCGATCAGGGTGAGGACGTCACCCATACCAAGGATCCGGTCGGCCATGCGATCCGGGTGGAACTGGTCGAAGTCTCCCAGCTTTTCGCCCGTGGACGTGAACACGATCGGACGGCCCACCACCTCCTTAACCGACAGGGCGGCGCCCCCACGGGCGTCGCCGTCGACCTTGGTGAGGATGACCCCGTCGAGGGCCAGGGTGTGGTGGAACGCCTCGGCGGTGGCGACCGCGTCCTGGCCGGTCATGGCGTCGATCACGAGGAACTTGTAATGCGGCTCGATGATGGCCGAGACTCGCCGGACCTCTTCCATGAGGTCGGCGTCGATAGACAGCCGACCAGCGGTGTCGACGATGAGCACGTCACGGCCGAGCCGGACCGCCTCTTCGAGGCCCTTCTTGGCCACGGTGACCGGGTCTGACGGTTCGCTAAACACCGCCACGCCGGCCTGCTCGCCGAGGACGCGGAGTTGCTGGACCGCCGCCGGGCGCTGCAGGTCGGCGCCCACGAGAAGTGGGTTGCGGCCCTCGTGCCGCTTGTACCAGGAGGCGAGCTTCGCTGCGGTCGTCGTCTTGCCAGATCCCTGGAGGCCGGCCAATAGCACCACCGTCGGCGGGCGCGATGCGTAGGTGAGCCGCAGGGTCTCGCCGCCGAGGATGGTCCGCAGCTCGTCGTGGACGACCTTGACGACCTGCTGACCGGGAGTGAGGCTCTGAGAGAGATCCACCCCGACCAGCTGGTCGCGAACTCGTGACACGAAGTCCCGGACCACGCGCAGGTTGACGTCCGCCTGCAGCAGGGCCAAGCGGATCTCCCGCAGGGCTTCATCAACGTCGGCTTCGCTCAGGCGACCGCGGCCGCGCAACCGGCTGAAGACCGCGTCAAAGCGGTCGGTAAGGGACTCGAACATGCGGTCTACCAGGGTAGACCACCCACCCCCGGCCCTTGTCTCGCCCCAAATCACGAGCGTCAGACCGACCTGATCGGATAGAAACGAGCGTGCCCGGTGAACCGCTCATCTACGCGCGCGGCCTGACCAAGACGTTCGGGTCGCTGCGAGCCGTCGACGCGGTCGACTTCTCGGTGACCCGCGGTGAGGCGTTCGGTTTCCTTGGGCCCAACGGCGCCGGCAAAAGCTCCACCATGCGGATGATCGCGGCGGTTTCCCCACGTAGCGGCGGGGATCTCCGGGTTCTGGGCCTCGATCCGGATCGCGACGGTCCGACCATACGGGGCCGGCTGGGCGTCGTGCCCCAAGAGGACAACCTCGACCTCGAGTTGACAGTACGAGAGAACTTGTATGTGTACGGCCGCTACTTCGACATCCCGCGGCGCGAGCTGCGGGCCCGCATCGAGCGGCTGCTCGACTTCGCCCAGCTGAGCGAGCGGGCCGACGAACGGGTGGAGCCCTTGTCCGGCGGGATGAAGCGTCGCCTTACGATCGCCCGCTCACTGGTAAACGAGCCCGACCTGCTGCTGCTCGACGAACCGACCACGGGGCTCGACCCGCAAGCGCGCCACGCCTTATGGGATCGCCTGTACCGGCTCAAGGCCGAGGGCGTCACGTTGGTACTGACCACGCACTACATGGATGAGGCGGAGCAGCTGTGCGACCGGCTGGTCGTGATGGAAGGAGGTCGGATCGCGGCCGAAGGCTCGCCCCGCGCGCTCATCGGTCGGTACTGCACGAGAGAGGTCGTCGAGCTGCGGTTCGGGCCCGGGGAGAGCGAACGAATGGCGGCCAAGTTGACTGGTCTCGGCGGCGCGGGCGTGTCAGAGCGCATCGAGGTGCTGCCCGACCGACTGCTGGTCTACACCGACGAGGGGGATGCGGCCGTAGCGGCGGTCGAAGCACTCCGCCTCGAACCAGTCAGTGTCCTCGTCCGGCGCGGCACGTTGGAAGACGTGTTCCTGCGACTCACCGGCCGCCATCTGGTGGATTGACCCGGCATGGCCACTCCCCCGATGTTGCGAGCCGTCGGCTACTTCGCCCACGCCTACCGGCGCACCTGGCGGGCGTCGATCATGACCACCTTCGTGAACCCGGTCCTGTACCTGGCAGCCATGGGTGTCGGGCTCGGCTCCTTCATCAACAAGGGAGGACACACCGCGGCCCTCGGACATTTGAGCTACCTCCAATTCGTGGCCCCCGCGCTGGCTGCCACCACCGCCGCCATGACCGCCGCGAGCGAGTCCATGTTTCCGGTCATGGGCGCCATCAAATGGACCCGCACCTATTTCGGGATGCTGGCCACACCGTTGCGGGTAGGCGACGTGTTGGCGGGGCACCTGCTGTGGATCGCGACCCGGGTCGCGACCGCGGTTTCCGCCTATCTGATCGTCATGGCCGCCTTCGGCACCACCCCGTCGATCGAGACTCTGGCCGTCCTGCCAGCGGGGGTGCTGGTCGGGATGGCGTTCGCGGCGCCACTGGCGGCGTTCGCGGCCAGCCAGGACAATGAGCAGGCGTTCCCCGTGGTGTTTCGCCTCGGCGTGATCCCGCTCTTCCTGTTCTCCGGGGTCTTCTTCCCGGTCAGCCAGCTCCCGCTCGCACTGCGCGTCATCGCGTACGCCACTCCGTTGTGGCACGGCGTGGACTTGTGCCGGGAACTTACCCTCGGACGCCTCACCGCCGCGGGGGCTGCGGTCCACGTGTCCTACCTGCTCGTTCTGGCCGCCCTCGGCCTGTTCCTCGCCAAACGCACCTTCCAGGCCCGGTTGCGGACGTGAGCAGCCGCGCCCTGCCGGTCCGCGTCGTGCCGCCGGGGATGTTCGGGCTGGGCCGAGGTCGCCGGCTCATCGAGCGCGACCTCCTGGTCGCCCGGCGGGTCTGGTGGGTGCCGCTGTCAGGGATCGCCGAACCGGTGTTCTACCTACTCTCCATCGGCATCGGCATCGGCAAGCTGGTCGGGCGGATACCGGGGCCGCATCACACCACCATCGTCTACGCCACCTACGTGGCCCCAGCCCTCCTCGCCGCGTCAGCCATGAATGGGGCGGTCTACGAGAGCACCTTCAATGTGTACTTCAAGTTGAAATACGCCAAGATCTTCGACGCCGTCCTGTCGACCCCCCTGGAGGCAGTCGACGTGGCCCGCGGCGAGATCGCCTACGCCCTGCTCCGTGGCACGTTCTACGCGGCCATCTTCGTGGCGATGATGGCAGCGCTCGGCGATCTGGTCTCGGTCTGGGCTGTCCTGGCTCTGCCTGCGGCCATGCTGATCAGCTTCGCCTTCTCCGCGGTCGGGATGGCGGCGACAACCTACATGCGCGGCTGGACCGACTTCGATCTGGTCCAGCTGGTGCTCCTGCCGCTCTTCCTGTTCTCGACCACGTTCTACCCGCTCTCCACCTACCCTCGATGGCTGCAACTGGCCGTCGAGTGCACGCCGCTCTTCCACGGGGTCAGCCTCGTCAGGGCCCTGACCCTCGGGCAGGTCGGGCCCGCCGCGGCCGGTCATGCCGCCTACCTGGTCGTCATGGGTGTAATCGGCGTGGTCGTCGCCAGCCGGCGGGTCCGGGTGCTACTCCTCGAGTAGGGCGATATCGGAGTGCGGGTGAGGCGCCGGCGGCTCGGCCAAAATCCCTTTCTTTGTGTGATATTTGACACCTATGAGGTGTCAAATATCACACAAAATCGCCGGCGCCTGACGACGAGGGCCGGCATACGGGTGGCGGGTCAGCTCGATACCCAGGCGGTCATGGCGGGAGCGCCTGGACCCGCCAAGGCGTCCAGCCGGACCCGGCGCCCCGTCATCGCCAACGCCAGGTCGGCCGCAGTCGCCTGCACTTCGTCGCCCGAGCCGTCCGACCAGTCCAAGTCGGTCGCGACGAAACACAGGGACGGGAGCGGCCGGGGGAGGAAACCTCGCTTGGCCTTCGCCGAGACCAACAGGCCGAGGACCTGGCGGAACGGCTCAACTGGCGGCTGCCTGGGCAACCCGAGCGGGATCCGGATGTCGAAACCGTGGATGAGAACGTCGGTGAGCGGCGCCTCGGGACCGAAGGTCGGTGGTGTGAGGCGGCCGTCGGCGTAGGTCGAGACTAGGGCGCCACCAGGGCGTCGACGAACTCGGCGGGGTCGAAATCGACGAGGTCCTCGGGCCGTTCTCCCAGGCCGACGAGCTTGATAGGAATCCCCAGGTCGGCACAGATGGCCAGGGCAATTCCCCCTTTGGCAGTGCCGTCCAGCTTGGTGAGAACCACGCCGGTGACGCCGGTGGCCGCCGCGAACTGCTGGGCCTGGATGAGTCCGTTCTGACCGGTGGTGGCGTCGATCACGAGCAGCACCTCGCTCACGCTCCCGGGGGGGCGTTCGGCCACTCGGCGCACCTTTTTCAACTCCTCCATGAGGTTGGTCTTGGTGTGGAGCCGCCCCGCGGTGTCGGCCAGCACCACATCGGCGTGGCGGGCGCTGGCGTGCTGGACGGCGTCGAAGACCACCGCGGCCGGGTCGCCACCCTCGCTGCCGCGGATGATCGAGGCCCCGACCCGATCGGCCCACAGCTCGAGCTGGTCGGCGGCCGCGGCCCGGAACGTGTCGCCGGCGGCCATCACCACGCGGTGGCCCTGGCGGACCTGGCGCAGCCCGAGCTTGCCGATCGTGGTCGTCTTTCCGACCCCGTTGACGCCGACGAACAACCACACGTTGGTGGCGCCAGCCGTCAGGTGCAATTCCCGGTCCCCCTGCAGAATCCCCACCAGCTCGCCTTTCAAGGCATCGACGAGATCCTCCGGGCGATTGATCCCCTCTTGTTTGACCCGGCCCCTCAGGTCATCGAGGATCCGAGCGGTCAAACCCACCCCCACGTCGGCGAGGATCAGGGCTTCTTCCAGCTCCTCCCACGTCGCGTCGTCGATACGGTCCCGGGCACGCACCGAGGTCAGGTAGCCAGCGAGGAGGGAGCGGGTCCGGCCGAGGCGGTCCCGGAGCCGGGGCGCCTCCCCTGGAGCCTCGATGGTCTCCGGCGCCTCCACCGCTTCGGCCGGGGCCGTCAGCGGCGACGCGGCCGGGGCGGTAGTGGGGGCCTCCTCCGCCGCCGGTGGCGCCGAGGCCGCGGCAGCTTCGACGGGCTGGGCTGGCCGCTCAGCGAGAGGAGTCGGTACGCCGGCGGAATCCGGCGGTCGCGGTAGAGCCCGGCGACGTCCGGTCACGACGAAGGCCGCCGAGACCAGGACGATCACCGCCACCGCGACGAGGACGACGATCAGGATCAGCATGGCGTGTCGAGCCTAGAAGCCCTGACGATCAACCGGCAGCCGTGGCCGTCACCCGCTCGCTGACGACCAGCGAGGACCCGCCCGGCGCCATGGTGACGCCATAGAGGCAATCGGCGGCTTCCATGGTGCGCTTCTGATGGCTCACGATCACGAGCTGGGCCTCGGAGCGAAACTCGTGCACTAGGTCGAGGAAACGGTGCAGGTTGACGTCGTCCAAGGCGGCTTCCACCTCGTCCATCAGGTAGAACGGCGACGGGCGGCTCCGAAACACGGCGAACAGGAAGGCCATGGCCGTAAGGCTGCGCTCCCCACCGGACAGCAGGGAGAGCCGCCGGACGTTCTTGCCGGAAGGCCTGGCCTCCACTTCGATCCCGGTCTCGAGGAGATGGTCCGGGTCAGTGAGGCGCAGGCGCCCCTGACCGCCCGGGAAGAGGGTGGCGAACAGGGCTTCGAAGTTGTCGGCCACGTCCGCGTACGCGGCCCGGAAGACCTCGACGATCTCGGCGTCGATGGCCCGGATCACCTTCGTAAGCTCTCTCCTGGCGTTGCGAACATCCTCCAATTGCGCCTCGAGGAACTGATGGCGCTCGAGGAGGGCGGTGTGCTCCTCTAACGCCAGCGGGTTGATGGGACCCATCAGCCGCAGCTCTCGTTCGAGCTCGGTACGCCGGCTGGATGCGCTCGTGCCGGGTGGCAACGGCGGGGCGTCGGCCGCCCGCACCGCGTCGGGCTCGCAGTCGAGATCCCGCCTGACCGCCTCCGTAAGGCTCTCCAGACGGACTCGGGCGTCAGTCGAGTCCACCTCGATCCGGCTCGCCCGCTCCCTCCGCTCGGCGAGCTGGTGTTCGGCGACGCTGCGTTGGCGTCGCAACTGCTCGAGGCGCTCGGCCCGATCCCGGACGGCTTCCGTCTCCGCCCGACGGGCGTCGCGCAGCCTGCCAAACGCCGCGTCGAGCTCGGCCTGGCGGGACCGCACCAGCCGGATGAGCCGGTCAGTCACCGTGACGACCTGCTCGAGCTGCTGGCGACGGGCCGAGGCGCCGTCCCGCTGGGCGATGTTGCGCCGGAGTCGCTCGTCGACCTCTTCGAGGCGCCGCAGTGTCATCGTCCGGCGTTCATCGAGACCGGCAGCCCGCACCTCCAGGTCCCTTCGCATGGACGCGACGGCGGCAGTTCGCTCGGCCAGGCGGGACCGTGCGGCTCGTTCGGCGACGGTTCTCTCGGCCTCGACCGCCGCTTCGGCTACTAGTGCAGGCAGGAGACCCTCCAGCTCTTCCACTCGGGCGTGTTCGCGCTCCAGGCGGACCGTCAACTCCTGGCGCTGGGTGGTCGCCCCGGCTTGTTCGTTGATGGCCTCCGCCAGCTCGGCCTCGACCCGCTGCAGGGCCTCCGCCGCCGCCCGGTGACGGGACCCATTGGCTTCGATGGCGCGGGCCGCTTCGTCCCGCGCCACGCTGGCCGCCTCGGCCGCCCGACGGGCGTCCTGCAGGGCGCGGTCTGCGGCCGCAGCCCGGGCCATGGTCGCGGCGACCTTCCGGCGGGCTTCCTCCAGGGCGGCGCCGGTGACGCCTGTTCCTCCAGCCCCGACCTGCCACAGACCTTGCGCGCAGCGGTCACCGGCCCGGGTGACGACCAGAAGATCCGGGTGCGCCACCGCCACATCCACCGCGGCCTCCCATCCCCCGTCGACTACCACCGCACCGTCGAGGAGCTGATCGAGCAAGGCGGCGACACTCGGCAACCCGGTCCGAACCCGATCCCGCAACGGGGTGGCAGCGGTGGCCAGTGTGGCTCGCCCGGCCGGCGAGGCCAGGGTGGCTCGCGCGGCCGGTGAGGCCGGGGCAGCTGGCGAGGCCATGGTGGCTCGCGCGGCCAGCGAGGCCGGGGCAGCTGGCGAGGCCGGCGGGGGCGACCCGGGGTCCCTTGGCGACGGGCCGGCGCCCAGCTCCGGCAGGGCCACCACCGCCCCGGAGACCGCTGCGCGGTGAAGTTCGGCCAAGCCTCGGCGCGCTGCGTCCACACCGTCCACGACCACCGCCGCTAGGACTCCCCCCGCGGCCGCTTCGAACGCGGCTTCGAAACCATCGTCCACTTCGATCAGCTCCAGCAGGGTCCCCATGACCCCCCGGACCTCCGCCAGCCGCTGGGCTCCGGCCCGGGCCCGGGCCTGGTCGAGGGCCTGGGCGAGCGCTTCCTCGCGGGCCGCCCATCGGTGGTGCTCGGCATCGGCCTCACGCTGGTCTGCGATCGCCGTATCCAGCCGGCGGCCGGCGCCGGACTGGGCCTCGACGGCGACTCGGCCGCCGTCAGCCAACCCGCGGTCGGCAGCCTCGGTCTCGACGACGACCCCGTGCAGGCGCTCGCGCTCGGCTCCGATGCGAGCGACGCGGTGCTCGATGGTCTCGAGGCGCGACTCGAGACGGTGAGCCTCGCCCCCGGACCGCTCCAGGGCCGACCGCAAGGCCGCCAGCTCGCCTCGGACCTCGGCCGCCGGATCGCTGCCCAGCGGGACGGCCGCGTTCCACTCGTCATCGACCGTGGCAGCCTCACGCGCGAGCATCTCCTCCGCTTCCACCAGCTCGTCGGCGATGGGTAGGAGCCGGGTGGCCTCCTCGTCCGCACCGGTCAAACGCTCGGTCAGCGCGGCAGCCTCGGCCTCGAGAGTAGCGATCACGTCGTGGTCGACGGTGGCCGTCAGAGCCCGCTGCACGGACCGCAGGCGTTCCTCGAGCAGGGCGACCAGGCCGCCGGCCCGAGCCTTGAGCCCCTCGGCCCGCGAGACTGCCTCGGCCAGGTCCACATGAGGGTCGGCACTCCGCGTCGCCTCGGAGGCGACCTCGGCCGCCAGGATGTCAGTGTCGAGCGCGGCGAGGGCCTGGCGCAGCTCGCTCTCTCCTTCGGCCAGCTCGGTCCGGTCGCGCCCGGCCGCGGCCAATCGGGCTTCGATGGCGATGAGCTCGCGACCCAGCAGGTAGCGGCGTACCGCCGCCAGCTCGTCGACCAGGTCCCCGTAGCGGCGGGCCGCGTCGGCCTGCTTTTCCAGAGGACGCAGCTGCCGCCGCACCTCTCTGAGCAGGTCCTGCAGCCGAACCAAGCTGGCTTCAGTCGACTCAAGGCGTCGCTCCGAGCGCTCCTTGCGCCGGCGGAACTTAAGGACGCCGGCAGCCTCCTCGATAACCAGGCGGCGCTCCTCGGCGCGCGAGTTGAGGATGGCATCGAGGTTGCCCTGCGAAACGATGACGTGCTGCTGACGTCCGACTCCGGTGTCCGAGAGCAACTCCTGGATGTCGAGCAAGCGGCACGGCACACGATTGATGGCGTACTCCGACTCGCCGGACCGAAACAGGGTACGAGTGATGGTGACCTCGGAGAAGTCGATCGGCAGCAGGCCGGCGCTGTTGTCGATGGTCAGGGCGACCTCGGCCCGGCCCAACGCAGGTCGTTTGAGGGTGCCCGCGAAGATGACATCCTCCATCTTCGCCGAGCGCACCGTACTCGGACCTTGGGCGCCGAGGACCCACGCCACGGCGTCCACCACGTTGGACTTGCCGCTCCCATTGGGGCCGACCACGACGGTCACCCCGGGCTCGAACTCCAGAGTGGTGGGTTCCGCGAACGACTTGAAGCCCTTGAGGGTCAGCGACTTCAGGAACACGCGTTGATCAACCTAGCGGGATGACGAGGGTGGCTCGGCGATCCCCGGGCTGCCTGCGTTCGCGGCCTGATGTCTGGCATATCTGGGCTATATCTGGGCTATATCTGGCATTGCGGGCAGAAGAAGCTGCTCCGTCCATTTGTCTTCATGCGGACGATGGTGCTCCGGCACCGAGGGCAGGGTTCGCCCACCCGGTCGTAGACATTGTGCAGGCGTTGGAACTCGCCGACATCGCCGAAGAGGTCCCGGTACTGCTCGTCGGCGAGAGACGAACCTCGGTGTTTGATGGCTTCCTGCAAGGTCTCGACGAGTGCTCGGTACAACCTTCGGATCTCCTGGGGGGTGAGGGTGTCGGAACGGCGGTCGTGACGCAACCCAGCCGCGAAGAGGATCTCGTCCGCGTACATGTTGCCGATCCCAGCTATGAAGCGCTGGTCCATGAGCAACGGCTTCAGTTTGGTCCGGCGAGCCGCCAGCAGTTCACCGAAGCGCGTCCACGCCATCTGATCGTCGATCGGGTCGAAACCAAGGTGGGCCAACTCCGGGACCTCCTCTTCGAGGCGCTCCGGGGCCGTCACAAACAGCTCCCCAAAAGTCCGGGGATCGACGAAGCGCAGTTGGGGCGCGGCGGCGAACGACAGCACCACATGAGTGTGCTTGTCCACCGGGTCCTTCGGGTTGGCCCGCAACAGTTGCCCGCTCATCCCCAAGTGAGCAACCATGACGTCCCCGCTATCGAGCTTCAAGAGCAGGTATTTCCCTCGCCGGCGGGTTCCGATGAGCTTCCGGCCCTCGGTCCGGGCGACGAAGTCGTCGGTGTTGTGGTGACGGCGGACTGAGCGGGCCCCAGTGACGTCGACCTTCTTGATGCGCTTGTTGACGAACTCCTTGTCGATGTCCCGCCGGATCGTCTCGACCTCGGGTAGCTCAGGCATGCCCGCTATCCCGCGTCGAGCCTGTCGGGGATGTCGCTTTCCAGGTCGGGGAGCAGGTTCTCCCATGCCACGCGGGCTGCGGCCTGCTCAGCCTGCTTCTTGGACCGACCCCACCCTGAACCCTGCGAGCGGCCCTCGACATGCACCACGGCATGGAACTCCTTGGCGTGGTCGGGGCCTTCGTCGCTGACGAGGTACACCGGTAACTGGTCGAAGGTTCGAGCGCACAGCTCCTGAAGACGGGTCTTGTAGTCCTGACCACCCGGGCCGGTCGACGCCAACTCGATCCGCTCACCGAGCAGCCGCATGACCATACGCTCCGCCGCTGACCACCCCTCGTCGATGTAGATCGCTCCGATCAAGGCCTCCATGGCGTCGGCGAGTATTGAGGGCTTCTGGCGGCCCCCGGATTGATCCTCTCCCTTGCCGAGCAGGAGACCGTCCCCAATATCCAGCTCGGCCGCCACCTCGGCCAGGGCGGCCGACTGGACCACGGAAGCCCGCACCTTGGCCAGCTCCCCTTCTGGCATGTCCGGATACGTCCTATACAGGTGATTGGTCACCACCAGCCCCAGGACCGCGTCCCCGAGAAACTCCAACCGCTCGTTCGAGCGGGTACCGGGGTTTTCAGCGCACCACGAGCGGTGCGCCAGCGACCGGACGAGCAGGTCCGGCTCGCCAACCCTCCATCCGAGGCGGTCGGCCAGCTGCCCCATAGACGGGGAACGATCGGATCCGGGTTCATCGGGCAGCGTCGGTGTCCTCGTGTGCAGACGAATAGTCGGGTGGTCCGAGCTCAGCCGGCCTGCAGCTTGGCCACTACGTAGTCGACCGCGTCACGGACTGTCTTCAAGTCCTCGAGGTCCTCGTCGTCGATTCGAAAGCCGACGGTGCGCTCAGACAGCTCCTCCTCGAGGGCTTCTACCAGCTCGATGAGGGCGAGGGAGTCAGCGCCCAGGTCGTCGCCGAAGGACGCTCCCTCGGAGATCGTGTCGGGGTTGACTTCCAGAATGTCGGCCAGGCAGCCCTTGATCAGCTCGAACACCTCTTGGCGGTCAAGTGGGCTGCGTTCGACGTGGGTCTCGGCGGGCACGTGGTCTCCTCGGATCGCAGGCGCTGATGCTATCGCTCTCGACCAGGTACAGCGCTCAGAGAAACCTCAGAGAAGCTGACGGCTCCTGGACGGGACGCGGGACGGGACGCCGATCGCTTCTCGCAGCTGGTCGACGAGGCCTTCGGTGACGGCGTGGTGGGCGACACCCACGGCGTTGACGATCGCCCGCGCCGAGGAGGACCCATGGCTGATGATGCACACTCCGTCGACGCCGAGGAGCATGGCGCCACCGTAGGTCTCGGGGTCCAGTTCGGCTGCCAACGGCATCAACGCCGCCAGGAGGGTCGCCGTGGCGGTGCCAGGCCCTTCGCTCGGCTCGCTCGGCGGCAGGGCTGCGAGCACCGCTTTGAACGCGAACTTCATCGATCCCTCAAGGGTCTTGAGGACCACATTGCCGGTAAAGCCGTCGGTGACCACCACGTCGACAGCGTCGGACATCACGTCGCGGCCTTCGACGTTGCCGATGAAGCGCACGTCGGAGCCAGCCTCGCCGGCTTCGAGGAGGGCGAATGTCTCCTTGACGAGCGGGCTGCCCTTGCCGGGCTCTTCGCCGATGGACAGCAGGCCTACTCGAGGGCTCGCGATCCCAAAACGCTGCTTGGCGAACGCCGAGCCCATCTGGGCGAACTGTACGAGCCAGGCCGCACTGCACTCGGCGTTGGCTCCGGCGTCCAGCAACACGGTGGGGGTGAAACCGGGCACCGGGATCGGGGTGGCGATCGCCGGCCGGCCGACCCCGCGGATCCGCCCCATGCGGAAGAGAGCGCTGGCCATCGTCGCCCCGGTGTTGCCGGCGCTGACCATCGCGGAGGCATGTCCGTCCCGGACGGCTTCGGCCGCCCGGATGAGGGATGAGTCCTTCTTGGTACGCACGGCCCGCCCCGGATCCTCGTGCATTTCGATGGTTTCCCGGGCCGGTATCACCGAAAGGCCTCCAGTGTCCCCGAGCAGGTCCGGGTCACCGACGAGGATGACCGGTAGGCCAGAGTTGGCGGCTTCGATCGCTCCAGCCACGATTTCGGCGGGCGCCCGGTCGCCACCCATAGCGTCCACTGCGACCGGCAACACGGCCCCGCCAGCGGGTGCCAGCGCGGCGCCGGCGGAAGGTTCAGTCAAGGTCGAGGGCTTGGCGGCCCTTGTACCATCCGCACGTCGGGCACACCACATGCGGGAGCTTGGCGTTGTGGCACTGGGGGCAGACGCTGCGGGCTGGGACATTCAGGACCCACGCGCTGGCCCTGCGGCTACGGCTCTTGGCCTTGGAGGTCTTCTTCTTCGGGACGGCCATGGCGAGGAGGACTTTCTGTCGTGAGTACTGACATGAGGCGGCATCGGATAGGCGGCGAGGCCGCACTGACCCTAATGAGCACTGACAGTTTAGGTGATCGGCGAGCCAGCCGATGTCGCAGGTCGGCCTTCTTTAGCTTTTTCTTGTATTTTAAATGATTTAGAGTTAGTTTCCTTTCGTATGACAGCTCGTAGCGACCGATCGGCTGGTCTGCTCCGGCTGGCGGAGCAGCAGCACAGCGTGGTGATCGAGCGTCAGGTCCAAGATTGCGGGATCTCCTCAAGAATGATGAACCGGCTCATCGCCGACGGCTGGTTTCGACGCGTCTGCCCCGGTGCGTTCGCGGTAGCCGGACGGACGCCTTCCCGGTGGGAGGACGCGGTGGCGGTTGGGCTCCTGGCCGGCCCAGGGGCGGTGCTCTCACATGGGACGGCGGCGGCGATTCACGGGTTGCCGGGCCTGATCGCACCGAAGCTCCCCGAGTTGACCGTTGCCAGCCCCCGCCACCCGAGGCCTCCCGGCGCGGTGGTGCATCGGGTGGATCACATCGATCCGTGCGATATCCAGACACGACAGGGCCTACAGGTCACGACTCCGGCCCGCACGGTCGTCGACCTGGCCCGCCGGCTCGATGCACCCCTCATGGCTCGAATCCTCGACGAAGGGAGTATTGCCAGGCTGTGGACCAGCGAGGAGGTCATGGCTTGCGCGGAGCGCGTCGGGACCAAGGGACGGCGCGGCAGTGTGGCGTTAAGGGCGTTGCTCGCCGAGCGAGGCAACGAACCACCGGCAGACGACTTGCTGGAGTTGCGGATGATCCGGGTGCTGGCGCCGTTCGCTCCCTTCGAGACGCAGTACCAACTCGTCCTCGATGGGGAGTTGCTGATCCTCGACATCGCCTGGCCCCAATGGAGGGTCGGAGCCGAGGTTGACGGTTGGTGGGTCCGGAGCCGGTCGCGAACCAAATTTGACCGAAGTCTCAGCCGGGCCAATTTGCTCATCGCTCACCATTGGCGGATCGCCCATCTCACGTCGACGATGGACGACTCGACTGTGCTGCGGGACGTCGGTCGGCTGCTACCACCTCTGGTCTCGAGTCGCCGGTGAGGCGGTGAGCCGGCGCCAGCCGGCGAGATGGTGAGCCGGCGCCAGCCGGCGAGATGGTGAGCCGGCGCCAGCCGGGCGTGCAGCCAAACGGACAGACCTCGCGGCCCAAGNNCAGAGGTCTGTCCGCCACAGTGTCAATTTCGACACCGCAACGGACAGACATCCATCCGAGCAGGTGGTCCGCTCGCGAGGTCTGTCCGTGGTGGGACAAACGAAGGATGCGAAGATCCCACGCCGGCGCTGTCCATCGCTCCGGCTGTCTGGCCGCCGGGCAGTCGGGCTGTCCGGCTGCCGGGCAGTCCGGCGGTCCAGGCATCCGGCGATCCGGGCGTCGGGCCGGCCCGGACTACACCCTAGGCTCCCCTGTCCCCTCCGGCTCCGCCGGCGCATAAGGCCCCGAATCGACCTCCGGCGCTCTGAGCACATCGAGGACTCCCCAGCGGGGGTCTCCCAGCGAGGCCGCGCACCCGCAGGGGCCCGCGTTGAGGTCCGCCCCGCACGCCGGGCACAGACCACGGCAGTCCTCCCCGCAGAGGGGCGCGAGCGGCAGCTCGAGGAGCAGGGCGTNNGGGGTAGGTATCCTCGTCGGGATCAGGGCCAATGTGCTCCGATCGGGGGCGGTACAGCTCGCGGACCTCGCAGCGCAGTTCGCCGGTGAGGGGACGCAGACAGCGCCGGCATTCGCCTTGCCAGGGGGCACGGATCTCGGCCGTGACCTCGATGCCACCGACAGCGGAATCCAGCACCGCCACGGCGACCGCCTCTGCGGAAGCGGGGACGACGCTTCCGACCACAGACAGCTCGCCGATCTGGCCGACCCGGCGCTCCTCGCGGCGGGCGCCCGGCTGCCGGCGCAGGGTGGTCACCGGGACGAGCCACGGGTTCTGACTCACTCGGGGCTCACTCGGGGCTCACTCGGAGCTCACTCGGGGTTCACTCGGGGTTCACTCGGTGCTCCCTGGCTGATCCCCGACCCCGCGGACCCGGCGGCCCGGCTCGGCCGGCCCCCAGCCCCCGCGGACCCGGCGGCCCGCCCCGCCCCCCGCCCTCCGCGGCCCGGCCGAGCGGCCCATCCCCGCGCCGCCGGCCAGAGCGCCGGCACTCAGGAC
>PMHH01000078.1 GCA_003156595.1 Acidimicrobiaceae bacterium | reverse complement strand
CCGCAGCTCGGCCAGGGCATCCACCGCGACAGTCAACCCCTTGAGCGGCTGGATTCGTCCGGCGAACAGCACCACAGGGTCGCTCTCCGCCAGTCCTGTCGCTCGGCGGGCCTGGGCCTGGTTACCCGGGCTGAAGAACGCATGGTCGACGCCGGGAGCCACGATCGCGATCCGTTGGGGCTCGGCGCCGTACAGCTCGACGAGCTGCTCTGCTTCGACCGAGCAGGAGGCGATGACGGCATCGGCGCAACCGACGATCTCGGCCTCGGCGTGGGACCGACGAGCGGGTTCGGCCGCAGACAGCTCTTCGGGGCTGGCGTCCGCCTTGACCCGATCAAGGGTGTGAAAGGTAACCAGCAGGGGCACGCCGAGCTCGTGTTTGAGGGCGTGGCCGGCCAGGCCGGACAACCAGTAGTTGGCGTGGATGGCGTCGATCGGGCGGCCCGCGTCGGCCACCATGGCCAGGCGGGCGCCGACGCCGAGCGTCCAGGCGGGCACCAGGTCGGGCAGACGCTCCTTCGTCACCGGTCCGAGCGGGCCAGCCAGGATGTGGTGGACGCGGAAGCCTGGCTCCACGTTGACCGTGGCAGGGCAAGCCCGATCGTCGGCTCGGGTAAACACCTCGCATCTCACGCCCGAACGGGCGAGGGCGGCGCAGAGCTCGCGGACGTACACGTTCATCCCCCCGCCGTCGCCCGTGCCGGGCTGCGCCAGGGGCGACGTGTGCATCGACAAGACGGCCAGAGTGGGCATCAGACGGTTCCGGCGCTCGGCTGTTCGGCCGGCTCGGTTCGCCCCTCGACTGGCCCGGCCCCCGGCCCGGCCCGCCCGGGCGGCCCAGCCGGTCCGGCTGGTTCCGTACCCGTACCCAGGCCCACGCCGGCGCCGGCGCCAGCGCCGGCCTGCCCGTCGACGTCGGACTCGTTCTCACGGCGAAAAGACAGATAGATCCGCAATAAGGTCTTCTTCTGGTCGTCGCTGAGCATCGGTTCCGCCAGGATGGACTCGGTCAAGTCGCCGCCGACCTCGCGGGCGTCGAGGATGCCGGCCCGCACGTACAGGGTCTCGGCGGAGATCCGGAGGGCCCTGGCGATCTGCTGGAGGATCTCGGCCGAGGGTCGCCGGAGACCGCGCTCGATCTGGCTGAGATAGGGGTTGGAAATCCCGGCCATGTCGGACAAGCGCCGAACGGACAACCGGGCCACGTTACGTTGCTCCCGGATAAATGCACCCAAGTCTCGCCAGGGATCGGGGAACTCTTTCACGTCGGCAACAACTCGGCGACCAGATCGAGCAGCGCGATCGAGGAGAAGGGCTTGGTCAGGAAGGCGTTGGCCCCCGCCTCGCGGCACTCCACCTCCAGGTTGGGGTCGTCCCTGGCAGTCAACACGATGACCTTCACCCGCTCGTGATCGAGGCGCCGGCACACCTCCACGCCATCCAGACCAGGCATCATGATGTCGAGCACGACGATCGCCGGGTGGGTTTCCGAGGCCAGCTGGAGCGCCATTTCGCCGTCGCGCGCCTCGGCCACCTCGAACTCATCGGCTTCCAGCACGGCCCGTACCAACCGGCGGATCATCTCGTCGTCATCGACGACCAGGACCAACCTGGGCCGGCGGGCTGGGCTCATCTGGTGGCTCGCCGGCGGGCGGCCCGCTCGTCGGGGCGACCCACTTCGAGCATGCGCACGAGCGGTGCCTTGGTCCTTGTCGGTGCGTTCGCCTTCGGCTCACTCACGGCAGGAGGCTGTCGACGGTCGCCTCGCCCGACCGGTATCGCCTGACGAGCTCCTCCTGCAGGTTATCGAGTACATCGAACACCGCCCGGCGCTGGGACGAGAGCGACCGCTCGAGTTCCTCGAGCGCGGAGGAGGCCGCGGCCAACTCGTCATCATCGTGATCGGGTAGCGAGCCGAGCCGGTCAGCAGGCAGAACCGCCTCGAGGCGATCCGTGAGCTCCGCGGGTAGCTCGCCCGGGCCCATCAGGGCTGGAAGTCGCCCGAGCCCGGAAGCGTGCAAGCGGTCCCCCAAGATCTCGGGCAGCCGGCCGACCAGGTCGTCGAGGTTCGGAGCATCCTCGCCCAGCTGCCGGCGGTGTTGCTCGGCGAGGACGATGTCGAGCCGGCCCTGAGCGATCCGGCGCAGGTAGGACAAACCGGTCTCGGCCTCCGTCGCCTCGTCCCTCTTGGTGCGCACGCGGTCGATCGGCCATCCTTCGAGACCCTCCAAGTAATCAGGGGCCATGACATCGTCGAGTTGCGCCACCGCTCCTGGAGGCTACCGCAGAGCAACCGCGACGGTCGGAGGCCCTGGTCGATCGGCCACAGCTGGCTACTGATGCAGCATCAGGCCGGCGGCGATCACCCAAGCCGGACCGGCCAGGATGAGTGAGTCCAACCGTCGCAAGGCCGGGAGGCGGCGCTCCGGTCCGATGCGACCGAAGGCGAAGACCCCAACCGGAGCCAAGGCGGCCACCAGCCCGAGCAGGATCCACGGACTATGCCCGGAGAACGGCGGCACCACCACCGCGGCGACGAACACCGCCAAGACACCGACGGTCACCACGCCGACGATGGCCCCGACCGGTCCGCCCCTCGGACCGGTCCCGGTGAGGAAGCTGGCCATGTCATAGAGGCAGACCGCGGCCAGCAGAGTGAGCGCCCCACTCAGGCCCTGGCCACGGGCTAGGACGACTGAGGCGGCGGCTACCGCCGGCCCGAGGGACGCAAACAGCACCGCGTAAGGGAAGCCGCGCTCGGACCTGGCGAGGAGCACCGCGACCGCTCCGGCCGCGACCAGACCTCCGACCACGGCCGCGACGATCGGTCCGCCGAGCGCCGCCAGCGGCAGGAGGATGCTGGACGTGACCGCGATGGCCTGGGATCGCCGAAGGGCAGGCCGCCGACGCGGCGCACTCCGCCGACCCCGCCCACCCCCCTTGGAGCGCGGACGGTTGCGAGCCCGACCACCGGAACGGCCGGCGCCGGTCACCTCTCGAACCCCCGACACGGACGCAATCACCGCCACGGGTGCCATCAGCGCCGCCACCGCGTCGGTTCCGAGCTCGGCGGCCGCCACCAACAGGGCGCCCCACGCCAGCCCCATGAGCACCGCCAGACCGGGCCGGACGAGCGTTCCCGGGGCAGGTGCCCGGGCGGGGGCGGTGCGCCGGCGGGACGCCCCCGCGACTGCTGGCGTTACGCGTGCCGGCTTGCTTGCGATCAACTCACCACCGTGTCCAGCGCCGTCCCGCTCGCCCCGCCTGACACTGGCGGGAGCACGGCGATCTCGTCCCCGTCGAGCAGGTCCCGATCGAGCGCAGCAGGCTCGCCGTTTACCCACACACGCGATCCGTCGAGCACGGCTGCGAACTGACCGCCGTAACGCGACCGGGCCTCGTCGAGCACCTCGCCGACCGTCCCGGCGCCCACCCGCTCACTGGCAGTGCCGGCCGCCACCCGGGCCGCAGCAAACAGCAGGAGATGGACCGCCGCCGGCCGGCTCCCGCCGGCCGCCCCGCCCGCCCCATTCGCCCCGTCCGCCGGCCGGCTCGCGCCGTTCGCCCCGGCCGCGCCGTTCGCGTCCACCGGAGGTACCGCCTGATCGGGCGCGCTGTTGGCAGCCAGGTTCATCGCCGAAGTCCTCCGAGGGCCAACCCTACCGCTTGGCTGGTGCAGACCCGGCGGGGCGAAGCCCCGGACTGCCACTAGCGTGCCCCGCGTGCCAGGGCTGCTGCTCCTCCGACACGCCCAGTCCAGGTGGAATGCCGAGGGCCGGTGGCAGGGCTGGGCCGATCCGCCCCTCTCGACGGAGGGCGAGGGGCAAACCCGGCGGGCCGCGGTTCGCCTCGCCGGCGAGGAACCTTTTCACCTGGTGATCAGCTCTGACCTGATCCGGGCCCGCCGGACCGCGGCGCTCCTGGCCGGGCACTTGGAGCTCGCCGTCCCTCGGTTGGTGGAGCCGGGCCTGCGGGAGTACAACGTGGGAGAGTGGACGGGGTTCACCCTCGAACAGATCGAATCGCAGTGGCCCGGCGCCGTCTCCCGCTTCAGCCAGGGAGAGATCGCTCCGCCCGGCGGTGAACCCCGGGCCGAGTTCGACGCTCGGGTACTGGCAGCCGGTCGTCGAGTCGCGGCCCGAGCCGAGGCCGGGGGGTTCGATCGCCTCCTCATCGTGGCCCACGGGGGGGTGGTGCGGTCGCTGGCGCGCGCCGTCGGGCTGGCCGAGTACCGCGTCGGGCACCTGGCCGGGTATCGGGGTACGCACGCCGAGGGCGGTCTTTTGCCTACGGAACGTGTCAACCTCCTGGATCCGAGCGTCGCTGCGGACGGCGGCGAGGCGGCCTTCGTGCCAGCCGTTTGAACGTCGCTCCGCCGCGATACCGTCCGCATGATGAAGGTTGAGGTCGTTCGCAGCGCCAGGCGGCGCAAGACGGTGCAGGCCCGGCAGGTCGGCGGGGTGCTGCGGGTCTCGATTCCGGCGAGCATGACCGTGGCCGACGAGAAGCACTGGGTGGCGGAGATGGTTCGGCGGATGGAGCGGCGCGCCGCCACCGAGGGGATCGACCTGGCCGCCCGGGCAGCTGGCCTGGCGGCGCGATACAACCTGCCCAGTCCGGCCACCATTCGCTGGGCAGACAATCAGGAAGGGCGTTGGGGTAGCTGCACCCCCTCGGACCGGGCGATCCGCATCTCCTCCCGCTTGGTAGGGGAGCCAGGGTGGGTGTTGGACTACCTGATCGTTCATGAGCTCGCTCACTTGAGCGTGCCTCGCCACGACGCCCGCTTCTGGGCCCTGGTCCACCGCTATCCGCGCGCCGAACGGGCTCGCGGCTTCCTCATCGCCCGGGGTCTCGACTCCGGTCTGGAGGACGAACCGAGCGACCCGACCAACGGGCGCGAGCCCAGGGATGACTCCGCACGCCATGCCGCGCCCGGGCCCCGCCGGCGGGCCCGCCGGACCGACGGTGCCAACTCTGGTGCGCCCCGTCTGCCCGGCTTCTGAATGAGTTCATGACGGCCACTCCCGGAGCCGCGCCCGGCCGGCTGCTGCCCCTCCGGGGCGGGGTCCCTGGCACCACGTCGGCCGTCGTGGCTACGCTCCCGACGACCGACCGCAAGGTGGTGCTGGTCAACGTCGACGGCAGCCGGCGCCAGGGGGTCCTGGCCAGCTCGGACAGCGCCACGATCGCCGAAGCCGCCCAGCACGCCCTCGCCCAGCGCCTGCCTCTCGTGGTGTTGCTGGCGTCATCCGGTGCCGACGTGGTGGAGGGGGTGTCATCGCTGGATGGCTGGGGGCGGGCGGCCCGGGCCTTCTCTCAGTGCTCCGGCGTGGTGCCGGTCACCATCGTGACCTACGGGCTGGCCGTTTCTGGACCGGCCCTGCTGCTGGGTATGGCCGACCTGGTCGTGATGACCGCCGAGGCGGTGGCGTACGTGTCGGGGCCGGCGGCGGTCGCACAGCTCACCGGCCTGCGCCTGGATCCCCCAGAGCTCGGCGGGCCGCGGGTCCACGCCCGCGCCACGGGCGTGGCGGCCTTCCTGGCCGACGACCCCGACCGCGCCCTCGAGGTGGTGGCGGCCGCGCTCGACTACCTCCCGGATCACGCCGATGAGGAGCCGCCGGCCTGGCCCAGCGCCGATCCGACCGACCGGCCCACCCCGGAGCTGCGCGCCCTGCTGCCGGCCGCCGCCACCGGTTCCTACGACACCCGGTTGGTCATCGCCGCGGTCGCCGACGACGGCGAGTTCCTCGAGTTGCGGGCCGGCTGGGCGCCTCAGCTCGTCACCGCCCTCTGTCGCATCGAGGGTCGGCCCATCGGGGTGGTGGCCAACCAGCCGCAGTCCATGGCCGGCACCCTCGACATCGCCGCGTCCCAGAAGGGTGCCCGTTTCGTGGCGTTCTGCGACTCGTTCAACATCCCGCTGCTCACCCTGGTGGACACGCCCGGGTTCATGCCGGGCAAGGATCTCGAGTGGCGAGGCATGATCCGCCACGGCGCCCAACTGGTGTTCGCCTACGCCGAAGCCACCGTCCCTCGGGTGTGCCTGATCATGCGCAAGGCCTTCGGCGGGGCGTACATCGTCATGGACTCGAAGATGATGGGCAACGACCTCTGCCTGGCGTGGCCCTCGGCCCAAGTCGCGGTCATGGGGGCACAGGGCGCGGTGCAGATCCTCCATCGCCGCGAGGACGCCGCCACCCAGGCCGGGCTCGTCGACGCCTACNNAGACCTACCTCAACCCGTACGTGGCGACCGACCGAGGATTCGTCGACCTGGTGATCGACCCCGCCGATACCCGCTCGACTTTGGCCGCAGCCTTCCGGATGTTGTCCTCAAAGCGGGAGCGGATCGTCGCCCGCAAGCACGCCAACGGCCCTCTGTAAAAAAGGGTCCCCCCGGCCCGCCCCTCACCTCCGGTGGTCGGCACAGCGAGTGGTGAGCGGATCGGTCTCGAGATGGGTGGCTTCGAGCGCAGTACCACACACCTCGCAGGTGCCGTAGCTGGCGTCGTCGAGGCGCCTGAGGGCGGCGTCCACCGCCTCCAGCTCTTCGCTGATCTCGTCGAGCCGCACGGCGTCGTCGGCCGGCGAGGGGTCCGGGCGCTCACCGCTCACAGGATCAATCGTAGCGATGCGATCTGGGTCGGGATGCCGGTGGCGAGGGGCGCGAGGGTCGTGCTCTCCTGCCCTGGGCTCTGGGTCGGCGGCGAGGCGCCGGCGGCCTCCGCTTGGGAACCCGAGCAGGATCCGTACGGGTCAAATGGTCCCGTCCAGATGTGATTCGAATTCCACGCTTCGTTTTCGTAGGCCGCCGGGCAGGGGGTGGCGATGACGATGACGTCGATGCCCGGGCAGAGTCCGGCGACGTTGACGCAGGTCATGGCCTGATGGCCGTCCGCCCACCCCGGGCACTGGAAGGAGAAGCTCGGGTTGGCGTGGGCGGCCAGATACGCGAACGCCGCCGCGCATCCCCACCCTGAGGCCGGCGGTTTGAGGGCCGGGTCGCTCGACGACGCCACCAGGTTGATCGACGACGGAGCCACCGGCGGCCGAGCCGTCTGACCGGGACCATGAGCGGCGGCGGCTTTCACGACGGCGGTCGTGGCGGCTGGGCTCGCGACCAGTTTGGTCGCGGGGTGACGATCGACCCCAATGGCGACCGTCGACCCCTTTGGCCGCCGGGGCGCCGGCGGTGGCGTTCTCCGGGCGTGGGTGGCGCCGGTGGCGTGGGAGGCAACTGACGCGGCGTGAAGGGTCGCGCCGCCGCCGGTTCCATCAGCCGGGGCGGACAGGCCGGCGGACACCACGGCGGGCGCGGCCAGCAACCCCAGAGCGATGAACCCGACGGTGCGGACCCGTCTGGCTACGCGCCCCAACGGGAGCGGCCTTGCCAGCCACGAATCCGGCGGTCACTGTCCCCAGGCACTGGCCCCTCCCGAATCGTGCGCTGGAGGTCGTTCCTCCAACCCGAACGGGAACCTTGTACCCCACCCGCGGCCCGATGTAAACCGAATTGCCCGAAATGGTGGACGTTGTCACAGCAGTTCACCCAGACGACTCGGTCCGCTCAACCCCGCGGGCCGCGTCGTCCTTGACACGGTGCGCGCCCCGATGACCGACACCGTGCACGCGATCAGGTCGGCGGCGAAAGGGATGCAGTAGCGGATGGAGGAGATCGCCGGCGAGGACCCGTTGTAGGGCCAGGCGATCGTCTGGTTGAGCCACCACAGGGCGAGCACGGCGATCACCGTCCATTCCCGCCAGTCGATCGGGCCGGGCCGGAGGGCGCCGGTCGCCCACCACCACAGGAGCGGCAGGACGTAGATGGCGTACTGGCGGTGTGACACCGGTAGCAGGAGGATGATGCAGAACGTCACGTTCCAGGTGCACAGCGTCGGTACGCCGGGGGTCTGTAGGGCGGTAACGAGCAGGGCGAGCACCCAGGCCGCCAGAGAAGCCTCGACCACCAAGTGCAGGGCAGCCGAGACCAGAACCGGGCGGGCGAGGCCGCTGTGCGAGAAGAGCAGCGTAGGAGCGCTCCACACCGAGTCGCTGACCAGTTGCGGTTGCTGGCGGGCGTCGAAGACGTTCTTGAAGAACCCGACCAGCCCGGACCAACCGAAGAGCAGGGCGGAGAGGGGAGCCAGCAGGAGTGTCGCCACCAGGGGCAACAGCGCCTGCCGGCGGCGCTGGACCCCGCGCTGGAACACGGCCAGTCCGGTCGCGGCCGGCCACACCTTGACCAGCCCGGCTACTCCGATCAGGGCGCCGCGCGCCTGGGGCCTATATCGGCTGGCGGCTAAGGCCGACAACATCAGTGCGGCGAACACGATGGTGTCGGACTGGCCCAGATGGAGGTTTTGGCCCACCGGCCAGTAGTGGGCGTACAACACCGTGAAACCGCAGACGGTGAACTCGACCGGCCGCAGCCACCGGGCAGGCCGACCCGGCCGGGTGAAGACGAAAGCCGCCGCCCCGACGATGGGCGCGGCCACGACCAGGGCGGTCCAGGCTTTCCACAGATGCTCCAAGTTGACGTGGGTGAACGGCGCCAGGAGCAGGGCCATCGGCGGCGGGTAGACGTAGTTCTTGTCGCCTATATAGGGGCTACGCCCGGCCGCAACGTTTCGGGCCGCGTCGAGAAAGTACGTGAAGTCCACCCCGACCGGAGCCCTCGACGCGGCGTGGTAGCGCACGTAGGCCAGGCCCACGACGACATCCACGGCCGCCACCCACAGGATCGCGGTCGCGACCTTCTCCGGCGGGCCTCTGCGCCTGTGGTCGATCGGGGCGGCGCGGTTGGTTACCACGGTGCGGCCAGTATCGCGTAGCGCCCGCTCCTCCTACGGGGTTGTGCTGGCGTCGAGGGCCCGGGTGATCGACGAGTCGCCATCTCCAGGGGCATCGTGGGTCCCAAGGAGCGCCAGGGCCGACGCCACGAACAGCAGCAATTCGATGACCACGAAACGGGTTTGGATCGCGGACGCGCTCGTCCCCAGGATTGTCGTGTAGTGGTGAGAATAGGCGGCCAGTACCACGGCCCCGACGACGAGCAACCGAGATGCGACGCTCGTGGCGATCAGACAGGTGAAGGCGACGGGCAGCAGAACCAACAGGTAGTGGTTCTCGCTGAGCGAACCGGCGAGGAAGGTGGCTCCCAGCAGCAGACCGGCCAGCGGGCCGACGGTGGCGACCGTCATCGGCTGTTCCCTCCGCCAGACCACCGCCAGGCACGCCACCGCCACGACCACGACCAGCAGCCGGCCGCCCACGACCACGACGGTGGGCGTGTGATGTGTGTGGCCCCATCCCCATAGGGACAGGTTGTAGACGGACATGGCGCCGGTAAGGTTCGATCCTTTGAGCACGCGGTCGGCGATCTTTAGCGCCGCGCCGACGCTCGGGACGAGCGGTAACGCCAGCACGCAGAGGACCGCCGTCACCGCGACTGTCAACGCGGTGGCAGTCCATCTACGGGCGAGCAGGGGCACCACTAGCAAGGCGATCAGCATCGGCTTGATCAGCAGTGTCGCCGCCAAGATCACCGCTCCCCACCGCCACCGACCCGTCCCCCAGCACAGGACGATCCCCACGCACGGGAGCACCATCAGGACGCTGATGTTTTCCAGCCTGGCGTCCCGCACCACCAGGTCGCCCTCGAGAAGTGCGGCCGCGATGAGGGCCGCGGCCAGCAGCGTCCACCTGGACCGACCCAGCGCGCCACGCATCAGGAACACCGCACTGGCGAGGATCGCGTACTCGAGATAGGCGTACCCGACCACGGCGCCGTGCCAGCTGACCAGGGACAACAGCACGCCCACCAGCGCCGTGTACGGCATGTAGACGAACATCGGCACGTCATAGATGGAGTGCCCGGAGCGCACCGCCAGTCCGGCATCGCGAACCGGCCGCAGGTCGAGCCCGACCCCGGGAGCGGCAATCGTCGCCCGGGCCTGGAAGACGGCCACGATCACGACGACCAGCCATCCGAGCCCGCCCAGCACCAACGGCCACGACAGGCGCCGGCCTGGCGCGGTGTTCGATCTCACTGGCTGAGCATGCCGCGATTGCACACAGTTCGCCCACCGACGAATCACCGCGCCCGCGCGCCCACTACTGCTGGCGTAGTCGGTGTCTTTTCATTGATCGTACAGGACGTCGGTGGCCCGGCCACGCTAACCGTGACAGACAACCTGGGCACCGCGACTTATACGGCGACCATGGCCGGTATCTGCGGCGACAGCGGCGCGACAAATTGCACGAACGGCATGTTCTTCAATGGCTCGTTCTCTGGCGTTGTCTACTGGAGTGGAGAGCTTGACATTAACTTCTTGACCCCCGAGAGCAATATACAGTTCACCCAATAGAACTGCTTGCAGATGGGCACAACGTATTTGCGCGTCATGGCGCTAGCGCAGATCACCTACCTCCGAATGAACCCGACGAGCGCGGTCAGTCCTGCGGTTGGTGCTGCTGGCCAGGTGCACGTGGGGCAGCTGGGTTTTGTAGGTGGGCCGCCGGGGTCTCGAACCCCGCACCAGAAGCTTAAAAGGCTCCTGCTCTACCCGATGAGCTAGCGGCCCTCGACGAGAGTAGCCGAGTGGTGCTTACTCCGAACCGGGCACGGGGTGCCCGGCGCACGCGCCGGCGCGGGAAGAACCGGCGCTGGATCACTCGTTCGGGTCAAGGGCACGACCCGTACGGGTCAAGGGCACGACCCGAACGGATCAAACGGACCGAGGACGATGTGCCAGGAGTTCCAGGCCTCGTTTTCGTAAGCGGCGGGGCAGGGAATGGCTATCACGATCTCGTTGAAGCCGGAGCAGATACCCGCCAGCTCATTGCAGGTCATGGCCTGATGCCCCTGGGCAAACCCGGGACACACCAAGCTGTAGGCGGGGTTGGCGTTCGCCTTCAAGTAGGCCAGCGCATCGGCGCAGCCCCATCCAAGGGCGGTCGACGCCTCGGTCACGGAAGCCGCTTGGACAGGAGCGGCTGCCGGCGTTGTCGTCACCGAGGTGGTTGTCACCGGGATAGATGCCGGAGGCGTTGACGCGACCGGCGCCGGCGCCACCGGTTTGGGGGCCACCGGTTTGGGGGCTACCGGCTTCGGGGCTACCGGCTTAGGTATGGCGGGCTTGGCAACCTTGGCCGTGGCGACGGCAACTGTCGCCCAGCTGGGTTGCGCCTCCCGCCGCATGGCCCCTCCCTGCAGAGCCGCGCCAGCCGGCTTCGAGGTGGCTACCGCTTGGGCAGCGGACACCGATTGCGAGGACAAACCGTTGAGAGCAAACGCGGACGGCATGGTCGAGATCAGAATGAGGGCTCCGACGAAACCGATCGCCGGGGCTAGACGGCTCACGAGGTGCCTTCGAGTTCGGCACCAAGTGTGTTGGCGCGCGCGCCCAATATGGCAATTCTCGACATCGGCTTTTCGGCTACCTTCCGCGATATGGAGCCGGTAACAGCTCCATCTCTACGTCGGGAGAGTGACTCACCCGCTGTAACGCAAAAGGCCTTGCTTTCTGCCGTTTCTTATTGTGCGTTTCCGAAATAGCTCCGGTTTGCCTACCAGAGTGTAACGAAAGTGGTTACTACTATTTCGATGTCACCTGGACAGCGTTGACACTGAAACGGACAGACCTCGACGTCAGCGCCCCTTCAACCAGAGAGGTCTGTCCGTGGGGAGGCCGAAATCGACATCCAAACGGACAGACCTCCGTCCGAGGGGCCGGACTGGCACGGAGGTCTGTCCATTTCGATGTCCGCAACTCGCCGGAACCGGCGCCGGAGCCCGAGTTGGAAGCCTCGCAAGTGTGGCCTTTTCACCCGGACGTGCCCCACCGCAGCCGCTCGGAGGAAGTCGTCGACTCGGCCAGAGCGTCGGGGTCGGGGGCGACACCCAGACCAGGCCCAGTGGGTACAGCCAGGTGCCCCTCGTTGAGGATGAATGGAACGGTTATGTCGTGGCGCCAGTACCGGTCCGACGCGGATGTATCCCCCGGCAGGCTGAAGTTCGGTAGGGCCGCCAGCGCTACGTTGGCCGCCCGGCCCAGCCCGGTCTCCAGCATCCCGCCGCACCAGACCGGCACGCCTGAAGCCGCACACACATCGTGCACCCGTCGGGCCTCCAGGTAGCCACCGACTCGCCCGGCTTTGATGTTGACGACGGCACATGCGCCCCGGGCCAGGGCCTCGGCGGCGGCCCGGGCGGACGTGATCGACTCGTCAAGGCAGATAGGGGTGCGGAGTTGCTTCGCCAGCGTGGCGTGTCCGGCCAGATCATCCTCGGCCAGGGGCTGCTCGATGAGCAGCATGTCGAACGGGTCGAGCCGGGCCAGGTGCCGGGCGTCCGCCAGCGTGTAGGCGGTGTTGGCGTCGACTTGGAGCGCGAGACCATCTCCGAATCGTTCCCGCACGGCCTGCACCGGCTCCACATCCCAGCCCGGCTGGATCTTGAGCTTGACGCGCAGGTAACCCTGCTCCAAGTAGGCGTCGACCGCGTCGAGCAGCTGTGGTACCGAAGCCATGATGCCGACCGAGACCCCGGCGGGTACCCGCCCGCGTACGGCCCCCAGGTAGGCGCCGAACGTCATGCCGGCGATGCGCAACTCGGCGTCCAGGAGCGCCATCTCCAGGGCCGCCTTGGCCATGGGGTGGCCCTTGACGTCAGCCAGAGCCGGGCCGACAAAACGGGCGGCCGGGTCAGAGAGGGCAAACAGGCGAGGAAGCAGATGGCGTCGAATGACGTCCGCGGCTCCATCCACGTACTCGGAGGAATAGACCGGTTCGGCCAGCGCCACGCACTCGCCCCAGCCTTCGGCGTCGGGGCCAGTCACCTTGACGAGCAGGATGTCGCGATCCGCCTCGGTCCCAAACGAGGTGGTAAAAGGTGTGACCAGCGGCAGCCTGATCCGCCGGAGTTCTACCTCCTCGACTTTCACCCGGCTGCGTCCTCCTGGTGGTCCCGGGTCAAAACGTACCAGCCGTCCCGGGTGATGGCGCCGGCCACGAAGCCGTCGGCGAGGGCTGCACCCACGGTGCCGGGGAACGCCTGGCGCCAGGCGTCGGCGCGGGCCGGAGCGGTATCCCGGAGAGCCTCGATATCGGCGGGAACCCGGCAGAGCAGCGGGCCGGCGCTCCGGGCCAGGTAGGGCCCGACCAGCACTGGATTGCCGTCCGAATCCGCTTCGAGCAGGACGGTCGAGCCCGGGCCCAGCCCGTCGGCCTCGCCGGGGTCGGGCCATGGCCCCACGCTGGCCGCCACCGCCTTCGCGGTGTGCAGGTGCCAGCGGACCAGACATCGATCGCTGGGGTTGCCGGCGTTGATCCCGTCCTCCATGGGTCCGTAGAAGTCGGCGTGATAGGAGACGGCGACCGCTCCCAACTTCACCAGGTTGAACCAGGCGTTGCGGCGGATCAGGGGATCAAATGTCCAGATGATCTCGCTGATGCCGCGCTCGAGGGCCCAGGCCCGCTGGTGCTGCTTGAGGGCGAAGCCCGTACCAGCCCTCTGGGCGCCGGGCGCCACGCCCGAGATATGGGAATGCAAGATCCATGACTCGTGGTCTCGGCCGAAGAACGCCACCGATGCCCCGACCAGCTCGTCCCCAACCCAGGCCCCACTCACGTAGTTGCCGGCGTGAGCCAGGGCGCGGACGGCTTCGGCCGAGATCGGCTCCCTGGGTGCGGTGCCCCATATCGCCGCGAACAGCCGGGCAGCCAGACGGGCACCGGACACGTCAGTGAGCGCCGTCACCGTCACGCCGGCTCGTTTGGCGGCGGCCGCGGCGGCTTGGGCAGCCCGGAGCGTCGCGTCGTCGAGCGTGGAAGGCACCGTCGCGTCAGAGGTTGACGTGCCCGGGTGGAAGCAGCAGCAGCAAGCCGAGGACGCCCAGCGCGGCGAGGGTGGTGGCGACGCCGGTGGCCACCTCGGCGGTCCGGCTGGCGGCGCGCCGTAGGTCGACGGAGTGAGCCATGCCGAGCGAGACCGAGGCGCCGGTTACCAGGCCGCCGAGGTGGTCGCGCCAGTCGATGCCGCCGGTGAAACCGAAGAGCAGATTGATCACGATCAGCGCCAGGATGGTGGTCGTATCCCAACCCCGGCGGCGGGCCAGGATGAAGTACGCACCCATGAGCCCGAAGATGGCTCCCGACGCGCCGAGACCCAGCTCGTCCTGCGGGCTCAGCAGGTAGGAGCCCACCGAACCGCCGAGCGCGCACACCAGGTAAAGGGCGATGAAGCGCACCCGGCCCAGCTCGGCTTCCACCGGCGGACCGACGATGGCCAGGGTGATCATGTTGAGCGCGATGTGCTCGATGTTTTCGTGCAGGAAGGCGGAGGTAATGATGCGGTACAACTGTCCGTGGTGCACCGCGTATGGCCACAAGCCGTAGCGGCAGATCCCGATGTTGGGACATGGGCTGGCGGTGCCCTGGAACACGTAGATGCCGGCATGCTGGGTCTGCTCCCAGATGTAGACGACCACATTGACGGCAATGAGCGCGATCACGACCGGGGTGAGCCGGGTATTGCCCAGCCGGCCCCCGCCGACCGTCGGCCGCCATCGAGTCACTGGCGCCCGCCGGCTGTCCTGGTGAACGCAGCGGGCGCACTGCCAGCCGACGGGCGCCTCGCGCATGCAGTCCGGGCAGATCGGCCGGTTGCAGCGCCGGCAGATCGACCCCGCCGTCCGATCCCGATGGACGTAGCAGGTGGGCGTCGGAGGCGGTGGATCGGGCTGCACCGACCCATCCTGGCTGACGAGCGCATCGAGCGCCTGCCACGACCAGTGGGGCCGTTCTGTTACTCCCGCTCTACGTCCGGAGCCGTCACGTTCCACTGGCGCAGCACCCGGAGGTTTCGGGACCAGCCCAACTCGCTCAAGGAAGCGGTGTCGAGGTCCAACCACTGGCCAACCGCGACTTGGGCTCCGACCCACCGCGCCGCCAAGACCCGGCTCATGTGGCCGTGGCCGACGACCGCCACCCGGGCCCAACCCCCCTCCACCGCCCGGTCGATGACCCGGTCGGCGCGGGCGGCCACCTGAGTGGCGGTCTCCCCGCCCGGCCAGGGGCCATTCCAGATGCTCCAGTCGGGGTATTGCGCTTGGATCTCGGCTGTGGTCAGCCCCTCTAGCTCCCCGTAGTCCCACTCCGCCAGGTCGTCGTAGACGGTAAACGGGACCAGGCCCGCGAGCTCGGCGGTTCGCTGGGCGCGCAGCCGCGGACTGCACAGCACCACGTCGAACCTGATCCCGGCCAGGGCCTGGCCCAATCGTTTGGCTTGGGCTTGGCCCGCCTCAGTCAGATCCAGATCGGTGCGACCGGTGTGCTGGCCGCTCCGGCTCCACTCCGTCTCACCATGGCGAATCACGGTGAGCACCGGCTCGCACATACAGGGCGATGCTAGACGGGCCGCCGAACGGGCCGCCGCCGCCGCCCGGAGCCCGGTGACCCGGTCACGGAAGTAAGGTTGTCCCGGCGCGGCCAAGTGCGGTTGCTGTTCCTACGAGGCTCGACGGAGGCCAGTCCAGGCATGCCGACAATCCAAGCCCGGGGGCTGACGAAACGCTTCGGTGGGAACATCCTCGCCGTCGATCACCTCGACTTCGACGCCATCCCGGGCGGGGTCACCGGTTTCCTCGGGCCCAACGGAGCCGGCAAGACCACCACCCTGCGGATGCTCCTCGGGCTGGTGACCCCGACCTCCGGCACGGTGCTCGTCGACGGGCACAACTACCGCGACCTGCCCAACCCCACGTTGCGGGTTGGGGCGGTGCTGGAAGCGTCGGGTTTCCACCCGGCCCGCACGGCGCGCAACCACCTCAAGTTGGTCGCCACGGTGGCGGGCATCTCTTTTGGCCGGGTCGACGAGTGTCTCGACCTAGTGGGCCTGTCCGATGCCGGCGACCGCAGGGTCGGCGGCTTCTCGATGGGGATGCGCCAGCGTCTGGAGCTGGCTCGGGCCTTGCTCGGCCAACCTGACATCCTGGTGCTCGACGAGCCGGCCAACGGACTGGATCCGCAGGGCATCGCTTGGCTGCGCGACTTCCTCAAGTGGTATGCCGCCGAGGAAACGCAGAAGGGTGACGGTGGGCGCATTGTGATCGTGTCCTCGCACCTTCTTTCCGAGGCCCAGCTGACCGTGGACGACGTCATCGTCTTGGCGGGTGGCCGCCTGGCGGCCCAAGGACGGCTGCAGGATCTGCTCGACGGCACCAAGCGGACTCTGCGGGTGCGGACACCCGATGCCGAGCGTCTGCTCCAAGCGCTCGCCGCCGCCAACCTTCCGGCCAAGATCCAAGACGGTTCCGTCGTGTGCGAGGGCTGCACGCCCGAGGTGGTCGGCCCGATCATGGTCGACAACCGCATCGAGGTACACGAGATGATCACGTCCACGGAATCCCTAGAGTCGCTCTTCTTCGAGCTGACAGGCGGCGAGGGGATGCACCCGGGCCACGCGGCCGGTTTGATGGGCGACTACCACCAACCGGCAGACGGACCGCCCCCGCCGGCACCCTCCGCCGCCGGCCCGGTGGGTGGTCCGGGCGGCGGTCCGGGATGATCCGATCGGTCAGGGCCGAGATACGCAAGCTGCGGACGATCTGGTCGACATACGTGCTCTTCGGCATCGTGGTGGTGCTCGACATCTTGTTCGGCTCGGGAGTCGCCTTCGCGCCCGGCGGACGGCGCGGCGGCACGGCCGGCATCGTCCCGCACGGCTCCTCGGAGTGGTTTACGAACGTGTTTTCGGTGCTCGCCAATGCCCGGCTGCTCGCCCTGGTGCTCGGCGTGCTCATCATCACGGGCGAATACCGGCACAAGACCGTGACCCCGACCTTCCTGGCCGAGCCCCGTCGAGGTCGGGTCGTCACCGCCAAGCTGGAGACCGCGTTCGGGGGCGGCATCGTGCTGGGGGCCGTGACCATGTTGACGGGTCTCATCTTCGGCTGGGTGCTCGTGGCGGTGAAGGTGCATTCCTGCGTGACCTCCGGCGGCGTGAAACAGGGAATGTCACAGGCGATGTGCCGCGCCCAGAACGGGGTGTACTACGTCGCCACCACCCACAACCTGTGGCACGACTGGTCGCGGATCGCGCCGGGTCTCGTGCTCGGCACCGGGCTGTTCGCCATCTACGGCATCGGTCTGGGCGCCCTGTTGAAGAACCAGATCGTCGCCATTGTCACGGGCCTGATCTTCACCCTGGTGGTGGAGTCGATCATCCAGGCCATTTGGCCCACGATCGGCGAGTACCTGCCCGGCCAGTCCGCCACCGCGCTCGAGAACGCGGCTCGGACCAACCTCGGGTCCGGCCCCTTCGGGGGTGGCACCACTCACCTGCTCCCCTGGTGGGGTGGGGCCACCATGCTCCTCGTCTATGGCATCGCGCTGGCAACTGTCGGCACGTTGACGACTCTGCGCTCCGACATCACTTGACGTGACGGTAATCGAGGTTTCTGGCCTGGTCGTGCGCTACGGCGGGCTGGTGGCGGTGGACGGCCTCAACCTGGAGGCTGACGCCGGCCAGGTGGTAGCCCTGCTCGGTCGCAACGGTGCCGGCAAGACCAGCACGGTGGAGACCCTCGAGGGCTACCGCCGGGCTGCGGCGGGCACCGTCCGGGTGCTGGGCCTCGATCCGCAGCGGCGGGATGACCATCACCGATTGACCCAGCGGGTCGGGGTAATGCTGCAACGGAGCGGGGTGTATCCGGCGATGGGCCCCGCCGAGGCGCTCCGTCTCTTTGCCAGCTACTACCAGCGCCCCGAGGATCCGGACGTCCTCCTGGAGCGATTGGGGCTCACCGGCGCGGTGGCCCGCACCCCCTGGCGGCGGCTCTCGGGAGGCGAACAGCAGCGCCTGTCCCTGGCGTTGGCGCTCGTTGGGCGACCGGAGGTGGCGTTCCTCGACGAGCCGACGGCGGGCGTCGATCCGCAAGGGCGCCTGGCCATCCGGACCGTGGTCACCGAGTTGCGGGCGGCGGGCGTGTGTGTGGTGCTCACGACCCACGAGCTCGAAGAGGCCGAACGGCTGGCCGACCGGATCGTGATCATCGACTGCGGTCGAGTGGTGGCGGCTGGAACACCCGCCGAGTTGACCACCTCAGGGCGAGGCGGCGCCGGCGTCGGCGGCCCGCTCGAGATCCGCTTCGGAGCGCCGCCGGGGTTGGATACCGCCGCGCTCACCACCCGGCTGCGGGCGGCTGTAGTTGAGCTGCGACCCGGCGAGTACCGGGTGGACGCCCCGGGTCTGCCGGCGACGGTGGCGGCGTTGACCGCCTGGCTCGCCGAGCACGACCTCCCGCTCGCCGATCTGCGGGCGGGCCGGCAGCGGCTCGAGGATGTGTTCCTACGGCTGACCGCGGGAGACGGCGCCGGCGGCTCGGACACCCGGCCGTGAGGGCGTTGCGAGGGCAAGTGGCCGCCGAACTGCGTCTGACCGTGCGCCGGGGCGATTCGGTGCTGCTCAACGTGGCCATTCCGGTTGGCCTGCTGGTCTTCTTCTCGCTCGTCGACGTCCTCCCCAAACCGGCCGGGGTGGTCCATCCGGTGGATTTCCTGTCGCCGGGCATCCTGGCGCTGGCGGTCATGTCCACGTCCATGGTCAGCCTCGGGATAGCCACCGGCTTCGAGCGGCAGTACGGGGTCCTGAAGCGCCTGGGCGCTACCCCCCTCGGCCGGCCCAAGCTGCTGACGGCCAAGATCGCCGCCATCGCGGCCATCGAGCTGGTGCAGGCCGCGGTGATCGTCGCGGTGGCGCTGCTTCTCGGATGGAACCCGGGAGGCCCGGTAGCCCTGGCGGTGCCAGCCATACTCCTGGCCACCATCGCCTTCTCCGGACTGGGCCTGTTGATGGCCGGCGGGTTGCGGGCCGAGGTGACGCTCGCCGCGGCCAACGGGCTGTACCTGGTGCTGCTGCTGCTCGGCGGGATGATCTTTCCCCTGAGCAAGCTGCCGAGCGGACTGCGGACTGTCGCCCAAGCGCTCCCCGCCGGCGCTCTCTCCGATGCCCTGCACGGGGCACTCACCACAGGTGGGGCTGTCCCTGCTCGGGCGTGGGTCGTCCTGGCCGCCTGGGCCGTCGCCGCTCCGCTGGTGGCGGCCCGGACGTTCCGCTGGGAGTAAGGCCGCGGCCGGCGTCAACCGGCTGGACTAGTGGAAGATCAGCTGGTCGACGGCCATGGCCGCGAACAGCAGGGTCACGTAGGTGATGGACCAGTGAAAGAGCCGCATGGCCGCCGCTTCGGTTGGTCGACGCCACAACTCGAACGCCAAGGCACAGAACACCGCCCCGAGTATCGAGGCACTGACCCAGTAGAGCGGCCCCATCCCGGCGGTCCAGCCGAACACGAGCGACACGGCTGCCACCAGTAGCGAGTACCCGAGGATCTGGGCCGCGGTCCGCTTGAACGTGGTGACGACCGGCATCATCGGCACGTGGGCCGACCGGTAGTCGTCCCGGTAGCGGATGGCCAGGGCCCAGAAGTGGGGCGGAGTCCATACGAACATGAGGGCGAACAGGACGATCGGCGCCCAACCAACCGAGTCGCGGACGGCCGCCCAGCCAACCAGGACCGGAACGGCGCCGGCGGCTCCACCGATGACGATGTTCTGTTTGGACGTGCGCTTGAGCCACAACGTGTACACGAAGACGTAGAAGAGCATGGCGCTGATGGCCAGCACCGCTGACAGGAGGTTGACCGCCACCCACAACTCGCCGAAAGCGACGACCTCGAGGGCCACCGCGAAGACCAGGGCAGACGCGGGTGAGACGACTCCGGTGACGAGCGGTCGTCCCCTGGTGCGCTTCATGACCGCGTCGATGTCGCGGTCGACGACCATGTTGATGGCGTTGGCACCACCTGCGGCGAGCGTGCCCCCGACGAGGGTCGCCACGATCAACCACCAAGGAGGCATGCGCCGGGCGGCCACGATCATGGTCGGCAGGGTCGTGACCAGGAGCAACTCGATGATCCGCGGCTTGGTGAGCGCGACGAAACCGTTCAGGCGGCGCCCGAGAGAGAATTCACCCGGAGGGACCACCGGGGAAGCCACGGTTGACATCGGGCCATGAGACTACGGCAGCGACAGCCAACCCGACAAAGCGGGTCAGCGACCGCCGGATGGGACCGGCGCCAGCTCGGTCGTAGCATGGGCGTCGATGAAGGCCCCGGGTTGGCGCGTCACCTGGCAGGACTGGCGCGCCCGGCGGGTGTCGCCGGAGAGGTTCCGGCTGGTCGCCACCGCCGCGGTGTGGGCCTTGGCGTTGACGATCGTCTCAGGCGCGACAGTCCGGCTGACGGGCTCCGGCCTGGGCTGCCCCGACTGGCCGACGTGCACGGCGTCGAGCGTGGTGGCTCCCCTCCACCTGCACGCTTGGGTCGAGTTCGGCAACCGGCTGATCAATGCCTTCGTGACCATCGCGTCGTTGGGTGCCTTGGCCGCCGCCCTCTTGCGAGACCCGAAACGCCGGGACCTGACCCTGCTGGCGGCCGGGCTGGTGGCGGGCATCCTCGCCGAGGTGGTGCTCGGCGGACTGACCGTCCTGAGCAAGCTGGCGCCGGGTTTCGTCATGGCCCACTTCCTTCTGGCCGTGGTGATCCTGGTGGACGCGGTGGTCTTGCGTCACCAGGCCGGCATCCCTGACGAACGCGTGCCGGCCCCGAAGGTTCGGCTGGTGGGGGGGACGCAGCTCAATCTGGCCCGCCTCCAGTTGGCGGCAACCGCAGTCGCGGTCGCGTTGGGAAGCGTGGTCACCTCGACCGGTCCCCACGGTGGCAGTCCGACCGCCCGCCGGTTCGGTTTCTCGCTCCACTCGGTGGCCCAGCTGCACGGAACCTCCGTGGAGGTGCTGATCGGGATCACCCTGATCAGCATGTGGGGCCTGGCCAGGAGCGCCGCCCCGCCCCGGGTCATTCGCCGGGCCCAGGTCGTGCTGGTGGCGATGGTCTCCCAGGCGGCGGTCGGCTACACCCAGTACTTCAACGGCGACCCCGTCGGCCTGGTGGCGGTGCACGTGGCCGGCGCTTGCGTTCTCGTCATCGCCACGCTGTGGTTCTACCTCGGGCTGACAATCCGCACCGCGGCCGAGGCTGCCGTCGACCCAGCCCGCCCGGCCGGCCCAGCCCGGGTCACCGCCGGCAGCGCTANNCTCTCCCCATCCAGCTGACCTCATGACGACCACCGCCCCCACCGAGATCAAAGAGCCGGAAGTCATCGAGACGACCGACCTCGACCGACCTTGGAAAGTGCTGGTCTGGAACGATCCGATCAACCTGATGTCCTACGTCAGCTTCGTCTTCCAGAAGTTGTTCGGCTACAGCGGCGAGAAGGCCCACCAGCTCATGCTCGACGTCCACTACAAGGGAAAGGCGGTGGTGTCGCACGGCCCGAGGGAGAAGGCCGAGCTTGACGTGTTCCGCCTCCACGAGCACGGCCTGTGGGCGACCATGGAGCACGACAGCTGAGCCCCTTCTTGCCGCGCCGAGTCGTCCGGCGAGACCGGCACGGTGGCTACCTTCTCAATCTCGGCGACGACGACCGGGCGGTGCTGCGCCAGCTGGGCCCGCAGTTCAGCTCCTTGCTCGACGAGCCCGACCAACCGGTCCTCCGGCGTCTCTTTCCCCCGGCGTACGCGGAGCCCGCCCACGCCGACAAGCAGGAGGAGTACCGGCGCCTGATGCAGGAAGATCTGGTGGCCCGCCACCGCGAGGAGTTCGACCTGTTGGTCAAAGTGGCGGATGCCGAGCATCTGTCCGAAGAGGAGCTCCTGGCGTGGAGCCGGGCCCTCAACAGTCTCCGCCTGGTGCTCGGCACCTTCCTCGACGTCCAGGAGGACGACGAGAGACGAACGCCGGCAAGCACCGAGGAGGCCCTCTACCAATGGCTCACCTACTTGCTGGGCGAGGCCATCGACGCCCTCGCAGTCGGAACCTGAGACCTTGGGCCAGACTGGCGCCATGGACGTAAAGGACGCGCTCGAGTTTCTCCGGACCAACCACCGGTCGGTCCTCGTCACCCGCAAGCGAAACGGTGACCCACAGCTCTCCCCGGTCGCCCACGGGGTAGATGCAGAGGACCGGGTGGTGATCTCCACCCGGGAACCGGCCTACAAGGTCCGCAACCTCCGCCGGGACCCCCGCGCCAGCCTGCTCGGACTCAACGACGGCTTCTACGGCCAGTGGGTCCAAGTCGACGGCACCGCCGAGCTGATCTCCCTGCCCGAGGCCATGGAGCCGCTGGTCGACCTGTACCGCCAGATCCAGGGTGAGCACCCTGACTGGGACGACTACCGAGCGGCCATGGTGCGCGACCAGCGCCTGATCATCGCCATCACGCCGACGTCGGCTGGCCCCAACCGATCCGGGTGACGGCGCCCTCGGTCGGGGACTCGCACGGGCCACCCGCGGAAGTGCGACGGGTCGTCGTGGCTCCCGATGTCCAGCTTCACGTCCTCACCGGCGCGCTCGACACTCCGGGCGTGCCCGTCCTGCTCGTGCACGGGCTGGCGTCCAACGCCCGCCTCTGGGACGGGGTCGCCGAGCGGCTGGCCACAACGGGCCACCCGGTGGCGTCAGTCGACCAGCGCGGCCACGGTCGGTCGGACAAGCCAAACGACGGCTACGACTTCGCCACCCTGACCGACGACCTGTTGGCGGTTCTCGCTGACCTCGGCTGGCAGGGCGACCGGCGCCCTTGGGTCGCCGGCCAGAGCTGGGGCGCAAACGTGGTGCTGGAGTTGGCTGCCCGACACCCCGAGGCCACCCTGGGCTTGGTCCTGGTGGACGGGGGGACGATCGAGTTGGCCAGTCGTTTTGCGGATTGGCCGACCTGCGAGGCCGCCCTGGCGCCCCCGCCGCTGACCGGCACTCCCGCCGCCGGCTTCGAGCGGTTGATCCGCACCCACCACTCGGACTGGCCGGAGAGCGGGATCGCCGGCACCCTCGCCAACTTCGAGATGCTGGCCGACGGCACCATTCGGCCGTGGCTCTCGCGGGAGCACCACATGACGATCCTCCACCACCTATGGGAGCACCGACCCTCGGCTCGGTACCCGCTCATCGGTGTCCCGGTCCTCCTGCTACCAGCGGAGGATGCGGGCAACCAGCGCTGGATGGCCGGCAAACGCGACGAGGTGGCCCGGGCGAGCGCGGCCCTCGACCGATCATTGACCCGCTGGATCGCCGGCGACCACGACCTGCATGCCCAGCACCCCGACGTAGTGGCCGAGCTGATCGACGCTGCGAGCGGGCCGGCTCTTTTTTCCTGATGGCCCGGCTGCTCGCCATCCTGGGCTCGGGAGAAACAGCGCCCACCATGGTCAAGCCCCACCGTCAGTTGTTCGAGCGGCTCGGCCCCGACCCGGTTCCCGCCGTGCTCCTCGACACCCCCTACGGTTTCCAGGCCAACGCCGACGACATCTCGGCCCGGGCGGTCGACTACTTCGCCGCCAGCGTCGGCCGGCCGGTCGAGGCGGTCGAGCTGCGCCGGGTCGAGGGCGCCGACCCGGTGCGGACGGAGGCGGCCCTGGCCCGGTTGGCGGCGACTCGGTGGGTTTTCGCCGGACCCGGCAGCCCGACGTACGCCCTGCGCCAGTGGGCCGGGACCGATGTCCCCGACCTGCTGGCCGACAAGCTGGCGCACGGCGGTTGCGTGGTGTTCGCCAGCGCGGCCGCCCTCACACTGGGCCGCTACACGGTGCCGGTGTACGAGATCTACAAGGTCGGCGCCGACCCGGTGTGGGCCGCCGGGCTGGACCTGCTCGGCGCCCTCGGCCCTGACGTCGCCGTCATCCCGCACTACGACAACGCCGAAGGCGGCAACCACGACACCCGCTTCTGCTACCTCGGCGAGCGCCGGCTGGCCGCCCTCGAAGCGCAGCTGCCTGACACCGGATGGGTCCTCGGTGTCGACGAGCACACGGGCTGCCTGATCGACCTCGACGCGGGCACGGCCACGGTGGTCGGCAACGGGGTGGTGACGGTCCGGCGGGCCGGCAGATCGGAGGTCGTCGCCGGCGGCGAGACCCTTCCCCTTGGCGCGCTGGTCGATCTGGCTTTTGGAAAAAGGGCGGCCGGCGTGCCCCTCCCACCCCCGCCGGCGCCCTCGGCCGAGGCCGCTCCGACCGCCCTGCACGCCGAGATCCGGAGGCTGGAAACCGAGTTCGACGCCGCGGTGGGCGCCCTCGATGTCGACGCCGCAGTGCGCGCCGTTCTGGAACTGGACGACACCCTGGTGGCCTGGTCCGGCGACACCACGCAGTCCGACGCCGCGGATCGGGGGCGCGCCGCGTTGCGGCGGATGGTGGTACGCCTCGGTGAGTTGTCCCGCACCGGCGCTCGCGACCCCAGGGACGTGGTGGGAGGTTTCGTGGACGCCCTGTTGGAGGAGCGGAGGGTGGCGCGGGAGGGCCGTCGATTTGACGATGGCGATCGGATCCGCGACGCCCTGGTCGCGCTTGGGGTGGAGGTGCGCGACACGCCGGACGGCACGCATTGGGAGCTCAAGTCGGACCTATGAATGGCCGATAGCGGCGGTAGGACCGGTGATGAGCTACCGTTTCGCCGTTCGGTGCAAGATGGGCGGATGAGCGGAAACCGCCCCCTACCAGGAGGTTCTGTGTGTCGGTCAAGAAAGGCCTTCGGGCTCGGTTGTTCGTGGCGGCGCTCGCCCCGACGGTTGCGCTGCTCGCGGCGCCCGCCTCCGCGGGGGCGGCGGCAGGTGTCATCACTCACTCGTCCATGCTGCGCAACGGTGTCGAAAGCACAAACTGGTCCGGCTTCGCGGCGTCGAAGCAGGCAGCCGACACCTTCACCAGCGTTTCGGCATCATGGGTGCAGCCCACTGGCACTTGCACCGGGTCGAAGACGACGGCAGCCGCATTCTGGGTGGGCCTCGACGGATATCGGGAAAACAGTCCTTCGGTAGAGCAAACCGGTTCCGATGTCGACTGTGATGGCGGTAGCCCGGTGTACTACGCGTGGTACGAGATGTACCCGGCGGGCTCGGTTGATTACAGCAACCTGGTCAAGCCTGGCGACGTCTTCACCGCGTCGGTGACCGCCAGCGGGACGAGCTTCGCCATCACCATCAAGGACACGACACAGGGTTGGACCCACACGCAGAACAAGACCTCGGGGTCGGCGAAGCAGAATTCTGCGGAGGTCATCGCCGAGGCCCCGTCTGACGAGGTGGGCGTACTCCCCCTGACCGACTTCGGTACGGTCCACTTCACGTCCGCAATGGCCGACGGCGTCGACATCGGCACCTACAAGCCAGCCAAGATCACCATGGCGACATCCGGCGGAAAAGTCGAGGCGCAGCCCTCGGTGTTGTCGAGCGGCGAAAACTTCTCCGTTGCTTGGAAGAGCACCTGATCCCTCCGACCGCGGGGGCGGGGCAGCAGTACGCTGAGCTGTCTCGCCCCCATCGTCTAGCGGCCTAGGACACCGCCCTNNCGAATCCCGTTGGGGGTGCTCGGCGAAAAACTAGGGGCGAGGTTCCTTCTCACGGGGTCTCTGCGCCAGAACGTACGCCCGACGTGTTTGGGCCTCTACGTAGGTTGGGTACGGATGCCGTTCGTCGGCCCGCAGGATCGTAAGGCCGGCGTGTTTGAGCCTGTGCCCGAGCCCGTCGGTTCCGTACAAGAAGAAATCCAGATCGACAGGCGCGTTCAGCATCTCGTCCACATGAAGAGATCTCTCGATGTGCGGTTGGGACGAGACCGCTCGATCGGGCGGTGCTGTCACGTGGGTGGTGATGCCCAGAAGTCCGCCTGGTTTCAGCACCCTCCGCAACTCGGCGAGCCTGTGGTCCATGTTGGCCGGCGGGATGTGGANNAAGGGAGTAGAACGCCACGATGCCGGCGACCGATCCGGCAAGCAGGGGTAGGTCACAGATGTCCGCTTGAAGTGGCGAACCATCGGGCACGAGCGTCCGTGATTGTCGGAGCATCTGCAAGGAAAGGTCCAGGCTCACGATAGGCACACCCCGGCGAGCGAGGTAGGCGCCTACCTGGCCTGGTCCGCTGCCGAGGTCGATGACCCAACCGCGCCCCAACACGGCGGCCGCCATCGCATCGAGAAAGTCACGATCGAAGGGCTTGTCGTCGAGTTCACCTTCGAAGCGTTCGCGGTACGAGACCGCGACGCGGTCGTAGGACCGGCGAGTCGCATTGCTATTCGGATCGGTCATGTCGTGGGGCTCCAGGGGCGACGTCGGCTACGTCAGCGGTCGGCAGCTTGGCGGCCCAGGTGCCGATCCAGCCGGGCGTGTAGGTAGGACTTGACCGTCGGCCAGTCGGATGCGGTCACGGAGAACATGGCCGAATCGCGCAGCCGGCCCTCTTCGCCGGGCGCGTGCGACGGTGACCAGCTGCGGAGGACCCCTTCCAAGGTCGCCCCGAGGCGCTCGATGGCTTGCCGGGATCGCTCGTTGCGGGCGTCCGTCTTGAGGTCGACTCGGATCACGCCTAGGGACTCGAAGGCGTGCTCCATGAGGAGAAGCTTGGCCTCGACGTTGATGCCTGTGCGCTGGGCTGAGGCCGCAAGCCAGGTCCAGCCAATCTCAACCGCACACAGCTCGGGGCGACCCGGCCAGAGGCGCGGGTCCCAGTAGGCCGTGCAGCCGACGGCGCGTCCGTCGCTTTTGCGTATCTGGGCGAAGGGCGCCAGCTGGCCGTCCCTGGCCCTCTCGAAATGCGCAGTCAGATACTCCTCGACCTGCCAGGCGCGAGGAACGGTGGTGAACCCGTAGCCGGAGCGGTCCTCTTCGGTGGCGACTTGAAGGTCCGTCGCGTGTACTGCGGTGAGGGGCTCGAGCCGTACAAGGCGGCCGTCGAGCGCCGGAACGTCGAAACGGAATGTCACTGGTCCTCCTCATCGATCCTGGCGTTGGCACCTTGCGCAACGCGCAGGTTGCCGGACCGTCGTCGGGCCAGGTCCCTCGGGTCCTCTCGATGACTGTGGGCGTCGAGACCGTAGCCACAAGTCGGGGGCCCACGCAATCGACTTTGCCCCACTGCACGAGCCGCAGGATCGCGTGATCTGTCGCGTCGGCTGCGGAGTCGGTCTCGGCGTGAGTGAACTGGTCAAGCCAAGTGGTTCCCAACCAGCGAGCCTCAGCGCGACCATAGGGACGACATGCCGAACGGCACGTACGAGCGCGTCTGCGCAGAACGCCTACAAGACGCTGACCAAGACCAGCGTGACGAGGGCGATGACCAATATGACAGCGACGATCGCCTTAACGCCATAGCCAGGCCTGACGCTGGGGGTGGGGTCATCCCAGTCCCAAAGGTCGGGGTCGTTGGGGTCTCTCGGTGCTGGCCCTACTGGGGTGGGCATCTCGCCAGAGTACGAAAGACAGAAGCGCGCCTGTGACCGGGCGATCCTCTCGGCCGAATTGCCTCTGGGGTGTACCACCGCGACATCATGGGCTCATGATCATCGACATCGGTGTGCTCGACGATCTACACGGGCTGAATATTGTCGGGCTGAGGTAGGCGATGAGGGTATTGGGTGTTGACCTGGCGGAGCAGGCGGACAAGACGGGCGCCATAATGCTGCTGGTTCCAACCTCTGGGCTGCCCAAGGTCTCCCTAATCAAGGGTACGGCCAGTGACGATGTCCTAGTCCGCTTGGCACGCCAGGCCGATTACGTCGGCATCGATGCTCCCCTCGGATGGCCAGTCAACTTCGTTGCTGCGAAGGGCCATCGGTCTGGACGTTGCAGCCGTCCGGTCCGCCGGCAATTTTCGACAGCAAGAACGCCAGATCCAATCTCACGACTTAGGGAGCTGTTCTGGCCGCACGAACCGCGACCGACGTGCCTCCCGCGATCCGAGCACGGGCCACCACCTGGCCGTCCTCGGGCTCCAGTGCCACAGCCTTGGCGGCCCCTAGCACGAGCCCTGCCTTCCGTTCCGCCGGTGGCCTAGGATCCGCGCATCGGTTCGAGGTCGGATGGAGGCCGCGATGGACCTTGGGCGAGCAACGATCCCGTTGGCGGCTTTGGCCTTGGTGGTGGCATGCGCGGGTTGTGCGACGCACAGGGGGTCCTTGAATGCTTCGCCCTCCACCCAATCGCCATCGGCCTCGTTGCTATCGGGCCCGCCGGCGAGCGGGACCGGCCTGAGCACAGTGCTGTCCGAGGTTGATCCGAACGGCACGGTATCGCTGACCACGGCGTTGCAGGCCTTCAGTCTTGTCGTAGGACCGCTTCCCGGGGTGACCCCGCCCGCTGGCCCTGTGGGGCAGGTCGCCGACGGCACCTTCGCAGTGCGGTGGGTTCTTGGCTACTGGCGCCAATTGAGCACGGCACAGCGGACTGCGATCAGAAGGTACCTGCCCGAGGTGGGTCGAGAGACATCTGCAGGATCGGACAGCAACGCTTGGTTGACCGGCTATGAAGAGAACACCCCTCCACCAGCCGGCCCGTATCAAGCCGCCGCTGAAGCGGCCAGTGCGGAGATTGCCGGCGAGATAGGCCATCCCTTGGGGATTCCTATCAGCGTCGTGATCAACCCCACCCAAGTGATCACGACCCCACCTGATTACGCCTACACGTACGT
>PMHH01000065.1 GCA_003156595.1 Acidimicrobiaceae bacterium | reverse complement strand
CGCCCCCCCGGCGGCCCGCCCTGCCGTGCCCCCGGCCGCGACTCGTCCAGCCGTCCCGCCGGCTGCTCGTCCCGCCGTCCCGCCTGCCGCGGCTCGTCCTGCCGTGTCCCCTGTCGCGGCTCGTTCGGCGCCGCCGGCTGCTCGTCCTGGCCCGGCCGCCGGCCGGTCAGTCGTGGTGCCGGGATCCGCGACCCCTGCACCGGTGGCCCCCCAGTCGCCCGCGGTCCAGCCGGCTGCCGCCCACTCGGCGCCTCCCGCTTCGGCTCCTGGATCTGCGGGACCGCGATCCGGCGGTGCCCCCCGACTCACTCCTGGCTCGACTCGCGGCGCCCCCGCCGGCGACGCTCCTGAGGCCGCCGATTCTGGCGCCCCGATGCTGTCCTCGTCCGGCAAGCCCATCCCGCCGCCCCCCGGCCNNCCGGCCGTCCCGCCGGCCCCGGAGCCGGCGGCTTCAGGAGCGGTTCCCGGCCGTCGCCGGCCGGCGCGGGTGCAGGCGGTTATCGGGGCGGCGCGGCTGGTGGCCCAGGTGGGGGCTTCCGCGGTCCCGGCGGTGGACCAGGTGCTCCGGGTGGGGCAGGGGGCGCCGCCGCCGGCGCTCGTAGTGGACCGCCCTTCGGCAACCGTGGGCGGCCGGGAGGACGCCGCCCGGCGCGCCGCCGGCGCCGCAACATCGAGGAGCTCGAAGCTCAGGAGATCACTCACTACACCCCGTCCAACGCGCCCGTTCCCGACGGTGAGATCATCGTCGAACGGGGCTCGACCGCCCAGGAGCTCGGACCAAAGCTCAACCGCTCCGGCGCCGACGTGGTGCGCTTCCTCTTCCAGCAGGGAGAGATGGTCACTACCACCCAATCGCTCTCCGACGACATGATCGANNGCCATGTCGACCACGGCAAGACGCTGCTCCTCGACCGGATCCGCCACACCAACGTGGTGGCGGGCGAGGCCGGGGGCATCACCCAGCACATCGGGGCTTACCAGGTCGACTACCACGGCCAGCTGATCACCTTCATCGACACGCCCGGCCACGAAGCGTTCACGGCCATGCGCGCCCGGGGCGCCGAGGTCACTGACATCGTCGTCTTGGTCGTGGCCGCGGACGACGGCGTGATGCCGCAAACCATCGAGGCGATCAACCACGCCAAAGGGGCCGATGTCCCGATCATCGTGGCGATCAACAAGATCGACCGCGACAACGCAGATCCCAACCGGGTCATGCAGCAGCTGTCCGACCAGGGTCTGGTGCCCGAGTCCTGGGGTGGCGACAGCATCATGGTGGAGATCTCAGCCCTGCAGAATTTCGGCATCGACGACCTACTCGAGCAGGTGCTCCTCGTCGCCGAGGTCGAAGAGCTGGTCGCCAACCCCGAGGGTCGCGGCCGGGGGATCGTGCTCGAAGCCAACCTGGATGCCGGAAAGGGTCCGGTGGCGACGGTCATCGTCCAATCGGGAACCCTGCGCGTGTCGGAATCTGTGGTCGCTGGCGCCGCGTGGGGTCGGGTCAAGGCCCTGCTCGACGACAGCGGCGACAACGTCAAAGAGGCATCGCCGTCGACACCGGTGCAGATACTGGGCTTCGACAGTGTGCCCTCGGCTGGCGACGAGTTCCGCGTCACCGACAAGGCCAGGACAGCACGCGACATCGCCGAGCAGCGCGAGCAACGCTTCCGGGCAGCCGACCAACGCCGGACCTCCTCGGCCACTGGCACCGGCGCCAAGTTGGAGGACATCTTCGAGCAGATCCAGCGGGGCGAGACGGCGACCCTCAACTTGGTCCTGAAGGCGGACACCCAGGGTTCCCTCGAGGCCGTCACCGAGAGCCTTCGCAAGCTCGAGCGCGACGAGGTGAAGTTGTCGTTCATCCATCGGGCGGTCGGCGGAATCAGCGAAAACGATGTAACTTTCGCGGCTGCTTCCAATGCCACCATCATCGGGTTCAACGTCCGTCCCGACCGGGGAGCGCGCGAGCTGGCCGAGGTCCACGACGTGGAGATCCGGACCTACGAGATCATCTACAAGCTCATCGAAGACATCGAGAGCGCCATGGTCGGGATGCTCGCCCCGGAGTTCGAAGAGGTCATCACCGGGGAGGCCGAGGTCAGAGAGGTCTTCCGAGTGCCGAGGGTTGGTGCCATCGCGGGCTGCTACGTCCGCCACGGCGTCATCACCCGCGGATCCAGAGTTCGTTTCCTTAGAGACGGGGTGATCATCTGGAAGGGCTCGATCACGTCGCTCAAGCGCTTCAAGGACGACGCCCGCGAAGTCCACGAAGGCTTCGAGTGTGGGATCGGCTTGTCCAACAACCAGGATCTGCAGCCGGGTGACGTCATCGAGACCTTCGATGAGCGGGAGATCCCCCGGGTCTAGCGCCGTGAGTCGGTGATGCACGTCGCGTGTCTCACGCTCGAGCTTCACCTGCGCGACGTTCACTCCCTCAAGGAGAAGCGGGCGGTGTTGCGACCAATTCTAGAAGGCGCCCGCCGGCGCTACGCCGTCGCCGCCGCCGAAGTCGACAACCAGGACCGGTGGCAACGAGCGACGCTCGGCCTGGCCGCCGTGTCGGGCTCGGCAGGCCACGCCCGAGATGTGCTCGACGCCGCCGAGCGTTTCGTCTGGTCGTTCCCCGAGGTCGACGTGACTGACAGCCGCCGTGACTGGCTCAGCGATGGGGACAGCTGAGGTGAGCGGAGGGCGGGGCCGGCGGGGTGGTGCCGGCCGGAGCCGGCGAACCGGGGACAAGGTCGCTCGCCGTTATCCGCGATCGGCCCGGGTCAACGAGATCCTCCGGGAGGTGCTGGCGGACGCTTTAGAACGGCTTGCCGACACCGACGAGCGCCTGGCGCTGCTCACCATCACGGGAGTGGACTGCGATCAGGACCTGCGTCACGCCCTCGTTTTTTTCTCCTCCCTCGGCGACGACGCGCAAGGGGCCCTGTCCGAGGCGAGGGTGCGGCTCCAGTTGGCCGTCTCTCAGCAAGTTCGGCTCAAGTGCACTCCGCAGCTCCGGTTTGCTCCCGATCCCGCGGTCTCCGCCGGGGCTCGCATCGAGGACATCCTGCGAGACCTGCCTCGCCCCATCGACGTGCCTCCACCCACCGATGACCCTCCCTCCTCCGTAGACGCCCCTGTCACCGAAGACACCGGACCCGATCGGTGATCGACGGGCTCGTCGTTGTCGACAAGGCCCCGGGGATGACCAGTCACGACGTGGTGGCTCGCTGCCGGAGGTTGTTCGATCAAAAAAAGGTGGGCCATGCCGGCACTCTCGACCCCGATGCGACAGGGGTGCTGATCGTGGGGCTGGGCCGGGCCACCCGCCTGTTGCAGTTCCTGGTCGGGCTACCGAAGTCGTACACGGCCGAAGTGGTGTTGGGCGTCGCCACCACCACGCTGGACGCCGCGGGCCAGGTCACCGGTCGCTGGGATCAGCGCCACGTGACCCTGGCGGACGCTCGTCGGGCGGCCGAGCAGATGACCGGCACCATCTGGCAGATCCCGCCGATGGTGTCCGCCGTCAAGGTGGGAGGCCGGCGACTGCACCAACTGGCTCGCCAGGGAATTGAGGTCGAGCGGGCCCCCCGACAGGTGACCGTGTCGAGGTTCTCGGTGGATCCGTGTCGACCGGACGCCGACCCCACGGCCGCAGCCGACGGGAGCGGCCCCGTGTTCGTCGTCGGGGTCGAGTGCTCTTCAGGGACGTATGTCCGGTCGCTGGCAGCCGATCTGGGCGCCGCCCTCGGTGGAGGGGCCCATCTGCGCCGCTTGCGCCGTACCGGGGTCGGTCCCTGGAAGGAGGACAGGGCGACCGGGCTGGAGTCGCTGACCGCCACAGATGTGGTCCCACCAGCCGCGGCGCTGCCCTGGCTCGACCCGGTGGTCGTGGACGCGGCGCGAGCCGGCGAGATCAGCAACGGCCGGGTCCTCGCCGGCGACGTCTTCGATGCCTTGGGCGCGGCCGGCGAAGGCCCGTGGCCGGTGATCGGGCCGGATGGCGACCTGCTGGCCGTCTACGAGCCCTGTCTCGACGGCCGGGTCAAGCCGGTCATGGTCATGCCGCCGCCCGAGCGCTGAAGCTGCTGCTCTCGAAGTGCTTGCGCTCTCGAACGGCTCGGGCGGGCCCTAACCTGCACGGGAATGCAAGTGCTCCACCACCCGGGCGACTGTGCGACCGGGCGTGCCTGTGCCGTGACGATCGGCGCCTACGACGGAGTTCACATCGGGCATCGGCTGGTCATCGACCGGGTGCGCCGGGTGGCGGCCGAGCAGGATCTGGCGTCCGCGGTGGTCACTTTCGACCAGCATCCCGCGGCCGTGGTGCGACCCGAGTCGGCTCCGGGTCTGTTGACCGATCTGGAGCAGAAGCTGGAGCTGCTGGCGAGCACCGGGGTCGACTACGTGCTCGTGGTGCGTTTCGACCAGTCCCGCTCAGAGGAGTCGGCAGAGGACTTCGTCCGGGAGGTCCTCGTGGGTTGTGTCGCCACCCGAGCGGTCGTGGTCGGCCACGATTTCCACTTCGGCTACAAGCGCCGGGGTGACGTGGCGCTGCTGCAGCGTATGGGAGCGGAGCTTGGCTTCGACGTGACCGGCCTCCGGCTCTTTCCCGACGGTCCCGACGGCCAACCAGTTTCCTCCACCCGGGTTCGAGAGTTACTGGCCACGGGAGCGGTTGGCGAGGCGGCGTCGCTGCTGGGTCGCCCGCATCAGGTTCGAGGTGTCGTCGCCCACGGCGACAAGCGCGGACGCGAGCTGGGGTTTCCCACGGCCAATGTCGCCTTGCCGGTCGGGATCGCTCTGCCCGCCGACGGAGTGTATGCCGGTTGGTACCAGCGTCCCGATGGCCTGCGCCGACCAGCCGCTCTGTCACTGGGTCGCCGCCCGACCTTCTACGAGGACGCCGACCTGTCGCTGTTGGAGGCGTATCTGCTGGACTTCGACGGCGACCTGTACGGCGAGGCGGCGCGGGTCGAGTTCGTCGCCCACCTGCATGCCCAGATCCGCTTCGAGTCGGTCCGCGAGCTGATCGAGCAGACCGCCCGGGATGTGGCGACGACCCGCCACGTTCTCGGGGCCGCTGACGTCTCCTAGGTGTCGTCCGGGCCGGCTCCGAAGCGCCTGTTGCGCTTGCGCTCGCTCTGGCGCCGTTTGGATTCCAAGCGCCGGCGCTGCGAGGCTCGGGTCGGCCGGGTGCGCTTTCTGGGCGGAACGACCTCGAGGGCTCGGGCCAACCGGGCGCGCAGGCGATCCACCGCGAGAGCCCGGTTGCGGGACTGGGAACGCTCGTCGCTGGCGGTCACCACGATCACCGGGCCCAGGCGCTCGACGATCCGTTCCCGGGCCCACGGTGGCAGGCTCGGCGATGCCGCCGCGTCGAAGCGGACCTCGGTCCGGGTGTTCGACGTGTTGGCGTGCTGGCCCCCGGGTCCGCCCGAGGTGGAGAAGCGCCAGCTCAGCTCCTGCACTGGGATCCGCACCCCCGGAGCCACCGCCACCACGTCCGCTGGTCCCGGCTCGGGCGGAGGTTCAGCCATCACATCCCTCTGCTGCTAGCATGGAAGTGGTGACCGGCCTGGTCGGCGCGCCCAGGTACGAGTCCCTAGCGGTTCGGGGTCGAGGACCAAGCTGATCACCCACATGTGCTGCACCGCATGTGCCTTGCCAGGATGTACATCATTGCGGTGTGCATCACTCCGATTGCCTAACTTCGATTTGAAGGAAACGCCGTATTCATGCCAGACAAAGCCGCCACGATCGCGACGTACCGCACCCACGAGGCCGACACCGGCTCGCCCGAGGTACAAGTCGCCATCCTTAGCGAGCGTATCGCCCATCTCACCGAACACCTCAAGGTCCACAAGGGTGATCATCACACCCGCAGGGGACTGATGAAGCTGATCGGGCGCCGGCGTCGGCTTCTCGACTACGTGCGAGATAATGACGTCGAGCGTTACCGCGACCTCATCGCCAAGCTGGGGTTGCGCCGGTAGGCGCAACCTGACGAGCGGCCCACGTGGGCCGCTCCTTCGCGTCGAGCCGCCGGCCGACCCGTCGGCGACGAAGGCGCACCAATGTAAAAATCATCGAGCGGCGACCGCAGGTCAGCTGCCAGTCGAAGATCCCCAGGCCAGATACCCGAAGGCACGGCCAGGGGTTCGCCGACTGGGAACTGGCCCCACCGCCGCTCCGAGTGCCCGGGAGAATCCGGGCAGCCGAAAGGAGCGAGCCAAATGGCCGCCAAACCCACCACATCCACCAAAGTGTCAGTTCCTGTCAGTAGCACGTCGAAGACGTTGTCCTTCGAGACCGGGGTCCTCGCCCAGCAGTCCCAGGGGGCGGTCGTCGCCCAACTCGGCGACACCATCGTTCTGGCTACGGCGAACGCCGAAACGGGCGTCCGGGAGGGCATCGATTTCTTCCCGCTGACCGTCGACGTCGAAGAGCGTATGTACGCGGCCGGGAAGATCCCGGGCTCGTTCTTCCGGCGGGAGGGCCGCCCGTCCGACACCGCCATCCTGACCGCCCGGCTCATCGACCGACCGCTGCGCCCCAGCTTCGCCGAGGGCTATCGCAACGAGACCCAGGTGGTCATCACAGTTCTCGGAGCGGACCAGGAGAACCCGCACGACGTGCTGGCCATCAACGCCGCCAGCGCCGCCCTCATGCTGTCCGGAATCCCCTTCGAGGGGCCCATCGGCGCGGTGCGCATCGCCTACAACGCCGAAGGGGAGTGGGTCGCCCACCCCACCTACCAGGACGGTGACGCCTCGGCCTTCGAGCTGGTGGTCGCCGGTCGTCAGGTCGAAGACGGAGACGTGGCGATCATGATGGTCGAGGCCGGCGGTACCGAAGCGGCTTGGGGCCTATACGAGTCCGGCGCCCCGAAGGTGACCGAGGAGGTCATCGCCGAGGGGCTCGAGTCGGCGAAGACGTGGATCCGAGAGAGCGTCGACCTGCAGCGGCAGCTGGTGGCCGAGGCCGGCACCCACGCGCCGATCGCCTACGTGCCCCAGGTCGACTACGGCAACGATGTGGCCGACCGGGTCGCCGAGGTTGGCGCGGCCCAGATCGAGAAGGTCACCACCATCACCGCCAAAGCGGAGCGCGAAGCCGCGACCAAGGAGGTCACCTCGGCCATCATCGAGGAGCTGGCCGGCGAGTTCGAGGGGCGTGAGAAGGAGATCAAGGCCGCCGTGCGGTCCTTGACCAAGAAGCTCGTGCGCGAGCGCATCGCAACGAGCGGTGTGCGCATGGACGGACGCGCCCCGGCCGACATCCGGCCGCTCTCAGCCGCAGTAGGGGTCATCCCGACGGCGCACGGCTCCGGCCTGTTTCAGCGGGGCGACACGCAAGTCCTCAACATCACCACCCTGGGGATGCCCCGTATGGACCAGATGCTCGACACCATCGGCATCGATGAGAAGAAGCGCTACATGCACCACTACAACATGCCGCCGTATGCCAACGGCGAGACCGGTCGGGTCGGCAGCCCCAAGCGTCGCGAGATCGGCCACGGACTGCTGGCGGAGCGGGCCCTGCTACCCGTCGTGCCTCCGGTCGAAGAGTTTCCGTACGCCCTGCGACTGGTGTCCGAGGTGCTGGCCTCCAACGGGTCGACGTCGATGGCGTCGGTGTGCGCGTCCAGCCTGTCGTTGATGGACGCCGGCGTGCCGATC
>PMHH01000077.1:221-38651 GCA_003156595.1 Acidimicrobiaceae bacterium | reverse complement strand
GGTGTGGCAGGCCGGGCCGGGGCGGTGGATGTGGTGGCCGTGGCCCGGGCCGCGGGCCGCTTGGGAGACCCGCGAGCCCGCGAGCTAGTCGGTGAGTACCGCATGCTGGAAATCGCCGTGCGCCAGCTCCAGGCGCGCCTGGGCGACGGCATCGCGACCGGGAAGATGTCGGATCAGGCGGCCGCGGTGGGCCGGCTGTTTACCGGGCTGTCCAACGTCAGGCGGGCGTCCATCGCCTTCGAGGTGGCCGGNNCATCGGCGGCGGTACCACCGAGATGGCGGCCAACGTGATCGCCGAGCGGGTCCTCGGCATGCCGCGCGAGCGGACCGTGGACCGGGACGTGGCCTTCCGCGACGTGCCGCGCGGCCCGATGAAGTAACCGTCTTTTGGGGGGTCCAGGTCCAGCGTGGACCCCCTGTTCCGGTAGCAATCCCGCATCTTTGTAAGGACGAGGACCGGAAGGGGCTCCCTGGGCTACCAAGAACACAGATGGGACCAAGAAAGTGGATCGTCCCCTACTCCAGCCCCCGATACTCAATAGAGGGGGGTCCGGGCTGTTGAGGGTGCTGTCCGTTTTCCCGGCCGGCACCCTCAACGGTCCCGGAAGCCCCCAACTACTTCAGTAGCGACCAGCCGGGCCAGGTTGCCACCCATGCGGAACGCCTGGGTTAGAAGGGCAGCATAAGCTCTGGTCGATGCGCTGGGCCGGCTGGCCCGGGCCGCGGCCGAACCGATCGGCACCGCATGGGGACGGGCTCAATATCATGACCTCATCGACGAGCAGCTTGCAGCCTGGTGCATCGCCCGATCCGCCGGCGACATAGTCGATGTGCTGTGGCCGGCCGGCACAGCACATTGCCCATGAGGTTGTCCCGAGGGCGAGATCGCCGAGTTGGAGAACGACGGCGTGATCGGATCGGCACCGCCGGGATCGCCGCCAATCACCCGGGGGCCCAAATCACCAGGGAGGCACAGTGACAGACCAGCTGGAAGTGACCTCGGGCGACGAGCCGTTCGCCATGACGGGGAACACGAGGGTTCCCACCCCCCGTTACTACGACCCGAGCTTCGCCGTGCTCGAGAACGAGCGGCTGTGGTCACGGACGTGGCAGATGGCGTGCCGGCTCGAAGAAATCCCCTCCCCCGGCGACTACGTGGAGTACACCATCTGCGACCAGTCGCTGATCGTCGTCCGGGTCGACCGGGACACCATCCGGGCCTATCACAACGCCTGTCGCCACCGGGGCACCGAACTGGCCAAGGGCAGCGGGTCGTTCCGCGGCGGCCAGATCGCCTGCCCGTTCCACGGGTGGCGCTGGAACCTCGACGGGACCAACTCCTTCGTCTACGGGGTCGAGGGGTTTGCCCCCGAGCCCCCGGCCGACCTGTGCCTGCCTCAGGCCCAGGTCGACACCTGGGGGGCGTGCGTGTGGGTCAACCTGGACCCCGCCGCCCCACCGCTCCTCGAGACCCTGGACCCCATGCCGTCGCTACTCGACCCGCTCGGGATAGACCAGATGCGGGTCGTGTGGTGGAAGGCGGTGACCCTCGAGGCCAACTGGAAGCTGGCCATGGAGGCGTTCATCGAGGGCTACCACATCATGGCCAGCCATCCCCAGCTCACCCAAGGGGAAGGAGAGGAGTACGACCCGAACGCGCTGGCCTACTCGGTCCACCAGAACGGGCACTCGAGCTACGTGAGCCGGCCGGGGGCCCAGCGCCACCATCGGCGCCAGGTCGACTACCTGGACGAGGTGGAGTCCCTGATCGAGTCCAGCCGCCTGCTCTGCGACGGGCTAGAGGCCATGACCCTGCCCCGCGACCTGCATGTCATCGAGACCCTCCGACGGCGCCCGGTCGGGGAGAACACTTCCCTCGGCAGCGAGCTGGTCGGCGCCATCTACGAACACGCCAAGAACGCCGGCATACCGCTCCCCCGGCTGGCCCCGGACGCCCTGGCCCGGTGGGGTGGCGTGTTCTTCGTGTTCCCGCACTACTTCGTCCTGCCGCAGTATGGCAACGCCCTCACCTACCGCTTCCGGCCCGTACACGGGGAGCCCGAGCGCTGCCTGCTGGAGCTGTGGTCGATCACTATCCCCGGTTCGGGCGAAGACCACGGGCGGCCGGCGATGCAGGGCCCGTTCGCGCCGGACGACCGGGAGCACTGGCCCGCGATCCCACTCCAGGACTTCTCCAACATCACCCGCCAGCAGCGGGGCGTTCACAACCAGACCGTCCCGGCGACGCGGATCTCCCACACCTACGAGGTCGGCATCGCCAACCTGCACCAGGAGGTCGACCGTTACCTGGCCCAGCCCCTCTCCCGACCGACGTGACCGAGGGGACCGCCCTAGAGGCAGATGTGGTGGTAGTGGGCAGCGGGGCGGCCGCTCTGTCCGCGGCGCTGGCGGCCCGCGACGCCGGGGCGAGGGTGGCCGTGGTCGAGCGGTCGGATTCGGTGGGAGGTACCACCGCGGTCTCGGGCGGCGGGGTCTGGATGCCGCGCAACCACGTGTCGGGGGGCAACGACTCGCGAGAGGCGGCCCTCACCTACATGTCGCAGCTGTCCCGGGGCCGGGCCCCGGCCGATCTCCTGGCGCGCTACGTCGACGAAGGGCCGGGGATCGTCGCCGGGCTCGAGGGTCGCACCCAGCTCCGCTTCCGGGCCATGTCGTGGCCCGACTACCACCCGGAGATGGAAGGAGCCCGGAGGAGCGGGCGGATGCTCGAGCCGGATCTGTTCGACACCGACCTCCTCGGGGACTGGGCCGAGCGGCTGCGCCCGGCACCGGTCCTCGGTCTCCCGCTCACCCTGGAGGAGTCGACCGTCAGCTGGACACCGTCCTACACGCCACAGCGGTACGACGGGTCCGAGATCAAGCGGCGGGTGGAGGCCCGGCAGGTGGCGTGCGGCCAGGCGTTGGTGGCCGGCCTCCTCGAAGCCTGCCTGGCCCGGGGGGTGGAACCGGTGCTCGCCACCCGAGCGGTGGAGGTCATCACCCGCGACGGGCAGGTGGCCGGGCTGGTGCTCGAGCAGGACGGACGGCGCTTCGACACCTCCGCCCGGGCCGTGATCCTCGCGTCTGGCGGTTACGAATGGAATGCCGAGCTGTGTTCGCGCTACCTGCCGGGGCCGCTCACCCATCCCACCAGCCCGCCGGTCAACGAGGGCGACGCGCTCTTGATGGCCATGGAGCTCGGGGCCGACTTGATGGGCATGAACGAGGCCTGGTGGTATCCGGCCGCGGCGGTTCCCAACGAGCAGTACGAGGGCCGGCAGCTGGCCCGCTTCATGGCGGTGGAGCGCACTGCGCCGCACTCGATCATCGTCGACCGGTTCGGGCAGCGCTTCGTCAATGAGGCGGCCAACTACAACGACATGCAGAAGGCGTTCTTCGGCTTCGACGCCAACCAGGCCACCCCCCGCCACCTCCCCAGCTGGGTCGTCTTCGACCAGCAGTACCGGTCGCGCTACCCGGTGATATCAGTCCGGCCCGGCGGCGCCGATCCGGACTGGCTGCTAGCGGACGACACCCTCGAGGGCCTGGCCGCCAAAGCCGGTATCGACCCGGTCGGCCTGGAGGAGACGGTGAGGCGATGGACCGGACTGGTGGCGTCGGGACGGGACCGGGACTTCGGTCGCGGTGACAGCTTCTACGACCGCTTCCACGGCGATCCCACCGCGCCCCACCCGAACCTGGGCACCATCGAGCAAGCCCCGTACTACGCCTGCCCCGTCTACCTCGGGGCAGTCGGCACCAGCGGCGGACCCCGGATCGACGTCAACGGCCGAGTGCAGCACGTCCGGGACCGCCCCATCCCCGGTCTCTACGGGGCGGGCAACGCCATCGCCAGCCCGTCCGGGCCGGCCTACTTCGGCGGGGGCACGACCATCGGCCTGGGCCTGGTGTGGGGGCACATCGCCGGCACCCACGCGGCCGGGTTCGTCCGCACCTAGCGATGCCTACCGTCCGGGTCGAACCCGACGGCTTCCTCATCGACGTCGATCCCGGCGAGACCCTGATCGAGGCGGCCTGGCGCCTGGGCTACGTGTGGCCGACGACGTGCTACGGACAGGCCGAGTGCACCAGGTGCCACGTCGAGGTCATCGCCGGCGCCGAACACCTCTCCCCGGTGGGCGACGACGAGGCGACCACCCTCCACCTGCTGTGGGGCCGAAGGCCGAACCTGCGCCTCGCCTGCCGGGTCAAGTTAGACGGCGACGTGGTGGTGCGGAAGCGTGGGGTGCGTGGCCCAGGCTGACTCGTTCGCATCGCCCATGACAGCTGAATGGCACGAACCACAGGATCATGGTAGAGCCACCGGATGAGCGTAGTAAGCCTGGGCTTCCATGCGCAGGTATCCGCCGTCGCCATCGGTACTCTTGCTCTTGTGGTTGTTGCAAATTCGAGGGTGCGCCGGGTCGCTGCCGTACGGGGTGCAAAAGGATGGGAAGTTCGGTACGTAGTCCGTAGTCTTATAATTTGCATTGTTCGCTACGGTGCTACCACCATTGCCTGCCCCAAACAACACTCCGATGATTCCGGCGTTTATTAACTCAGAGATATGCTGGAAGAAGTACTCGACCCGATTGTCCTGGAAGTAGCCGGTTGCGTCTTGGTCACCAGAATCTAGTGAATTGTCTTCTGTGTCAAACCACTGATTCCCTTCGGGCACCTGCCATATCATCACTGGCTTCTCGGTTGCCTCACTCACGGCCTTGATGTAGGCCTCCCAGCGGTGAAAATCGGGAAAGGTTCCGTTGTATCTGTCCCACCAAACATCCAGGTCATACTGCGTCTGATAATAACCCGCGTCACGGTCGAGAACATCGTTAAATATGAGGTTGTAGGCGCTGACTCCGCTTTGTTGCTGAACCGCACCCGACTGGGCCGCGAAACTCCCAGCCTCCTGACCCAGGCTCTGCACATTCAGGGTGGTACTGGTGTCCGAGCCGATGTCGATTCCGGTGGCCCAATCACTGACGTGAAATGCCAGCAAGACATTGGGAGCGTACTCATCGCGGAGATGCAGCAAAGCCAAGTTGAAGCCCTGATAGGTGTTGGCAAACCGGCTGACGTCAGAATCGCCGGAACTGGCTACGGCTGCTCTGAGATACGCAGGGTCGTTGCCGGTGTGTGTGCAATGCCCATAGCAATGACTCATTCCGTTGACCGCTTGCTCTACGTAACCACTCAAATCCGGCTCAATATGTACGATGGCCGTCTTACCGAATCCGGTATTCTTTTGTCCGTGGACGGTATAGGTGTGTGGTCCGAGCCGCTGCATGAGTTCGGTAAAATTCTTAAAGTACGCCTCCATTAATGTCGGATCATTTAAGTGGTTGAGATCGACCTCAGATGCCGGAGGACAGTCGCCGCTGCAGGGTGGCCCGCTCTGCAGCAGTTCATAGTACGTGAACACCGGAATGTAGGGGTGTGGCGCTGCGGACGCGGCACCTTTAGCGTAGTACAGGGGAAATTGCCCGTCGCTGTTCCACGTCTCCCAACCCGTATCTCCGCCCGACCCATTGGTGTCAACCCCGCCGGATAGGTATTGATATGCGTAATCCCAGCGAATGTCTGATTTCTTCCCACTCTCCGATGCCGGCATCCAGCCATAGATCCCAGCCTGATCCGGGTCGGCCGCCAAGCCGAAAGCAAAGTGTGTCGGCAATCCGGGAGGTACCCGGAATGGGCTCGTCGTCACCCGTGCCAGGCTGGCCGTCAAGAGGGAGTCTCGAGGCGCCTGGACTATCGCCAGCATCAATAATATGACAGCAAGTGTCGCCCAAGATCCCGGCACGGCACGACGTTTTCCGGTTAGAGGGGCGCGGTTGCATCGACGTACCTTCCCGCGAATGACCTTGCCACTGGGTTTCACGTTTGTCGCACTCCTACCTTATTTACGAGGTGAGCAGTTCCGGCCGGAGGCGGACGGCTTCTAGCGCCAGGCACAACTCGGTAATCGCGAGTGGGTCGGAGAGTGATCTTCCCGTGAGATTCTCTACCCGCCGGAGCCGGTGCCGTACCGTGTTGGGATGGCAGAAGAGCTTCGCGCCGGCGGTGGTGGCCGAGCCGTTGTTGTCGCGCCATGCTTCGAGGGTCTCGAGCAGGATGTCCCGGTCGTCGGGTCGGAGTTCGAGTAGGGCACCGAGTATCGCCGTGACCACGCGTGGCATGACTTCGGAGGCGCTCGCCGCGGTGACGGATAGCGGGGCAGAATCGAACACCGTTACTAGGCCCGGGCGCGAAGCGGCAAGCGCCAGTCGGGCCAACCGGAGGGCGCTCGCGGTGTGCTCTAGGGCGGGATACGGCGGACTAACTCCCACCCGTCCGGCGTTCACCTCGCGCAACGTGGCGACCAGGGCGTCGAGCTTCGCCGGATTCTTCAGGCACGCCATCCCGACCTGCATCTCTGGGCGAAGTTGCCACGCCGAAGCGATGTCCTTGCGGATCAGTCGACCCTCGACCCCCGGTAGCGCCTCGCGAGCCAGATCGGACACTTCGGCTGCCACCACTGCGTAATTGGGGCTGGCCGGAAGCCGGAGCATATCGGCGATCTCCCAGGTGGTCGAGGAACCCGAGACGGTGCCGTCGAGCAGCGCCTCGACCATCGCCGTCCGCTCTCGCTCGTCGTGGCGCAGATCTGCCGTCAGAGTTTCCCGGTAGGCGGTGGCCATCGCATCGGTGTATTCGTCGTTGCTGACCCAGAGCGCCGAGGCGGCCGCCACCAACGCCTCGCTCGACGTGCGCCCCCGCTCGTGGGCTTCGACAACGAGGGTCTCCCACACGAATCGGAACCCGACCCGGTAAGCGGCCATGACCTCCGAGAGGGGAGCGCGCTGGCGGGCCCGTCGCCGTCCGGTCTCCTGCGGCGGGCGCAGATCGACTGGGGCGGGGCTGACCAGCGGCCAGAGGATCATCTCTACGTTCCGGTCGCACGAAGCCCGCAGGTCGTCGAGGCTCACCGCGCCGCTCCGGTAGAAGTCGATTTCCCTCCGGATCCGCTCCGCCATCCCGTCGGCGATCTCCTGCCGGCGTTCCAGCAGCGAGCGGGCCAGGACAACTATCTCCGGGTTGCGCAGCGGCTGGGTGGCTGGGACGGCCATCGCCGCGACCTTAGTTACCGCCGAGATTGTTGCCGGGAACAACGCGCGGCCGGATCGGCTTGTCGCGGGCCACAGCCCAACGGACCGCCACCAGCCCTGCCAGCACGAAGTTGTCAGCCAGCACAACCGGAGCCCGGAAACATGTGTCGCCGGCACTCTGGACGGTCGCGCCCGGAACAGCGAATATTGCTCTATGCCCAACCTTGCCCTGGCCCTGAGCGAGACCGCTGCCATGTATCCAAGCCACCCGGCGATCCGCCTCGAAAAGAGTGGTCTTAGCTACGCCGAGCTGGACCGGGCGTCTGCCCGGGTCGCCGGCCTGCTCCGGTCACGCGGCTTCCAACCGGGTGACCGGGTGGGGGTCATGCTGCCCAACGTTCCCCAGTTCGCGGTCGCCTACTACGGCGTCCTGCGGGCCGGAGGAGTGGTTGTGCCGATGAACCCGCTGCTGAAGGAGCGGGAGGTGGATTACTACGTGCAGGACTCAGGCGCCCGCTTCTTGTTCGCGTGGCACGAGGTTCCGGCTGCGACCACCGACGCGGCCGGAACCGCCGGCGCCGGGCTGATCGAGGTGGCGCCGGGCGAGTTCGAGCGGCTTATCGCCACATTTGACGCTGAGCTCGACATCGCCAGCCGGGCTGCCGAGGACACTGCTGTCATCCTGTACACCTCTGGCACCACCGGCCATCCGAAAGGTGCCGAGCTCACCCACTTCAACTTGAGCCGCAACGCCCAGGTCACCGCTACGACCCTGCTTGGGCTTGATACGGCAGACGTGATCCTCGGATGCCTGCCTTTCTTCCACGCCTTCGGCCAGACCTGCTGTCTCAACGCCGCCGTCCAGGCGAGATCCACGATCACCCTGATGTCACGCTTCGATGCCTCCGGAGCGTTGGATATCATCGCCAGCGAGGGTGTCAGCGTGTTCGAAGGTGTCCCCACCATGTACTCGGCCCTCCTCGAGCAGCAGACCCGACACCCCCGCCAGACAGGTTCTCTTCGCGTTTGCATATCGGGCGGAGCGGCACTACCGGTCGAGACCCTCCACCGGTTCGAAGAGACGTTCAACTGCGCCATCTTGGAGGGATACGGGTTATCCGAAACATCACCGGTCGCCTCTTTCAACCATCCAGGCAGACGACGCAAGGCCGGTTCCATCGGCACCCCGATAACGGGCGTCGACCTCAGACTTATCGACAACGAGGGGCGGGACGTGCCCGCGGGCGAGCCCGGTGAGATCGCCATCCGGGGCCACAATGTCATGAAGGGTTACTGGCACAAGACGGACGAGACGGCCGCCGCGTTCGTCGATGGTTGGTTCCGGACCGGAGACATAGCGAAGGTGGACGAGGACGGCTATTACTACATCGTTGACCGCAAGAAGGACCTGATCATCCGGGGCGGATTCAACGTCTACCCACGTGAGGTCGAAGAGGTCCTCTACGAACATCCGGCCGTGCTGGAGGCGGCGGTCATCGGGCTGCCCCACGAGTCACTCGGCGAGGAGATCGGTGCCGCCGTCGCACTGCGGGAAGGCCAATCGGCGTCTCCCGAGGAGCTACAGCAGTTCGTCAAGGCCCGGCTGGCCGCCTACAAATACCCCCGCAAGGTGTGGCTGGTCGACAGTCTGCCGCAGGGGCCGACCGGAAAGATCATGCGCCGCCTGGTGGTGGCCCCCGAAGAAACGAGCGCGAAATGACGCAGACATACCAAGGGATAGATGCCATCGACGACAGTAGGGCCGACAGCGCCGGAGCCCTGGACCTGGTCCTGACGGGGGCGGCGATCAGCCAGTTCCGTCGCTTTCGGCCCGGCTGGGAGACCGTCCGCCTGGCCGGACGGCTCGGCCGGCGGCCCCGCAAGATGATCATGCGGGGGAGCGATCTTGTCCGCGAGTGCGGCCGGATCGCCGTCGGCGCCTCGACACTGGCGCCGCCGAAAGGGGACCGGCGCTTCGGCGACCCCGCCTGGACGGGCAACCCGATGCTGCACCGCGTGCTGCAGGCCTATCTTGCCGCCGCCCAGACCGCTGAGACGGTCGTCACCGACGCCCACCTCGACTTCCGCGACGACCTGCGGGTCCGGTTCCTGATCGACAACTTGATCGACGCGGCCGCCCCGAGCAACAACCCGATTCTCAGCCCGGTGGCCTGGAAGTCCGCCATTGACAGCGGCGGTACCAGCCTCCTGCGGGGCGGCGCCAACCTGACCCGGGACCTGGCGGCCGCACCCCGGATACCCACCATGGTCGAGCCGTCGGCCTTCGAGGTGGGCCGGACTGTCGCCGTCACTCCCGGCGCAGTGGTCCATCGCACCGCCGTGTTGGAGCTCATCCAGTACACGCCCCAGACCGACCGGGTCCGGACCGTGCCGCTGCTGATCGTCCCGCCTGTGATCAACAAGTACTACGCCATCGACCTCGCTCCTGGCCGCAGCCTCATCGAGTACCTGGTGGCCCAAGGCCAGCAGGTGTTCGTCGTCTCGTGGCGCAACCCCGACGCCCGCCACCGGTCCTGGGGCATCGACATCTACGCCCAGGCCATCCTCGACGCCCTCGACGCGGTGCTGCAAATCGCAGACGTCGAGCAGACCCACCTCGCCGCACTGTGCTCGGGCGGCATCATCGCCACGATGCTTCTCGCCTACCTGGCCGAGACCGGCGGAATCGACAGAGTGGCCTCCCTCGCCTTGGCGGTCGCCGTCCTCGACCAGTCCCGGGCCGGAATGGCCAGCGCCCTGATCGACGAGCGGGTCGCCAAGATGGCCGTCGCCGCCTCGGCCCGCCGAGGATATCTCGACGGCCGGTCACTCGCCGAGGTGTTCGCCTGGCTGCGACCCAACGACCTGATCTGGAACTACTGGGTCAACAACTACCTGCAAGGCAAGCAGCCTCCGGCGTTCGACATCCTGTACTGGAACGCCGACACCACCCGCATGGCCGCCCACCTCCACCGGGACTTCATCGACCTGGCGATGACCAACGCCCTCGTTACGCCCGGGGCAGCGACGGTGTTTGGACAGCCCGTCGACTTATCCAAGGTCGAGGTCGACTCCTACGTCGTCGCCGGCGCGGCCGATCACCTCTGCCCGTGGCAGTCGTGCTACGCGACCACCCAACTGCTCGGCGGCAAGTCCCGCTTCGTGCTCTCCAACTCGGGTCACATCGCCGCCCTTGTAAATCCACCCAGCAATCCCAAGGCGACTTTCCAGAGCTCCGATGACAACATCCCCAACGCGGACGAGTGGCTCAAGACAGCCCGCTCGCAGACCGGTAGCTGGTGGCCCGACTACGCCAACTGGTTGGCCGAACGCTCGAGTGAGGAAAAAGAGGCACCCGCCTTGCTCGGCACCCCCAGCTTCCCAGCTCTCGAGGCCGCGCCGGGCACCTATGTGTTCGACCGTTGAGGCCACCCGGGTCATCAATGTCCTGGGCCAGGATCTGCGAGTACGAATCCGGCCGGGCACCGACGGTGCGGTGCCCTTACTTCTGTGCTGCGGCATAGGCGTCGGCTTCGATGTGCTACAGCCCTTCGTAGACGCTGTCGATCCGGCGATCGAGGTAGTGCGCTTCGATGTCCCTGGAGTCGGAGGGTCTCCGGCGGGTCCGGTCCCGTACGGGTTCCCCGGCAACGCGTATCTGGCCGTGAGGATGCTCCGGAAACTGGGGTACTCGCGCGCCGACGTACTCGGGCTGTCGTGGGGTGGCGGGCTTGCCCAGCAGATGGCATTCCAGTCGCCCCGCTTCGTCCGTCGCCTCGTCCTGGTCAGCACCGGTACCGGCTCGATCATGGTCCCCGGAGGGTTGCGCGTGCTGACCAAGATGCTGACAACCCGCCGGTTCAACGATCGTAACTTCGCGGCCTCCATCATCGGCGACATCTACGGAGGCACCGCCCGCACTCATCCCGAGCGGGTCCTGCGGCTCCTGGGTGACGACATGCGCCCGGCATCCCGGATCGGCTACCTACACCAGTTGCTCGCCGGCGCCGGCTGGACCAGCCTGCCCGGGCTGCCCTTCATCCGCCAGCAGACCCTGCTCCTCGCCGGCGACGATGACCCCGTCGTGCCGGCAATCAACTCCAGGATCATGTCCCGATTGCTCCCACACGCCACCTTGCACATCTACCACGGCGGGCACGTGGAGCTTGTCACCGACACGCAACAGCTCGCACCGCTCGTCACTAGTTTCCTCACCAGCGACCACTAGGAGGTGCCGTCCATGACCGCCACGGCCATGCCCTACGAGAACCTTGGCGACGCCCTCGCCACCGACTACTTCTACGTACGGGAGGAGTTCAGCGACGAACAGTGGCAGCACTTCCTGGCCACCCGCCGGTTCGTGGACACCGAAGTCCTTCCCGCCATCAACAGTTACTGGGAGGCGGCCGAACTGCCGTGGCCTCTGATGCGCCGCCTCCCAGAGCTGGGTCTGCTCGGCGAGGACATCGCCGGGTACGGGTGTCCGGGCATGACGCCACTGGCGCGCGGGCTGGTCAACATGGAGCTGCACCGGGGGGACGGAAGCCTCGGCACCTTCCTTGGTGTCCAATCCGGACTGGCCATGAAGTCCATCGCCCTGCTCGGCTCGGACGCGCAAAAGCAACGCTGGCTGCCGGCCCTGGCCCACCTCGACGCCATCGGTGCCTTCGCCCTGACGGAGCCGATGCACGGGTCGGACTCGGTTTCGCTCGAAACCACGGCTCGCCGAGACGGGAGCGACTGGGTGCTGGACGGCGCCAAGCGGTGGATCGGCAACGGGTCGATCGCCGACGTCGTGGTGGTGTGGGCCCGCTCGGACCAAGACGGTCAGGTCAAGGGGTTCCTGGTGGAGAAGGACACCCCCGGCTTCACCGCCAAGACCATGGAGGGCAAGGGCGCGGCCCGGGCCATCTGGCAGGCGGACATAACGCTCGCAGGAGCTCGCCTGCCCGACGAGGCGCGGCTTCCGGAGGCCGAGCGGTTCGTCGACGCCGGCCGGGTGCTCGTGACCACCCGCACCACCTGCGCATGGGCCGCGCTCGGCCACGCCGTCTCGGCCTACGACACCGCCCTGACCTACACCAAGCAGCGCCGGCAGTTCGGCCAACCGCTGTGCTCGTTCCAGATCGTCCAGGACCGCCTGGTCAAGATGCTGGCCGAGGTCACGAGCATGCAGCTCTACTGCATGCAACTCGCCCGCCTCGAGGACACCGGGCGGCTGACCGACACCATCGCCGGCCTGGCCAAGCTCAACAACACTCGCAAGGCCCGCCAAGTCATTGCCGACGCCCGAGACCTGCTCGGCGGCAACGGCATCCTCCTCGACAACCACATCATCCGCCACATGGGCGACATCGAGGTCATCCACACCTACGAAGGCACCGAGACGATGCAGACCCTGATCGTCGGTCGCGACATCACCGGGGTGGGCGCCTTCACCTGAGAATATCCCTACCCTAGAAAGTGGGTGCGCAGAAATGGAGGGTCCGCAGCATGGGAGATGAGGAAGAGGCCACTGCGACGCTCGACGCAACCGACATGGCGTTGGTCGCCCAGCTGGGGGTTCGACGCCAGGTCCGGGAGGGGGAGTACCTCTTCCGGGAGGGCGACGTCACCTACGACTTCTTCGTCCTCGTCAGCGCGGAGGTCGAAATAGTGGTTGCCGTCGACGGTGGCGAGAGGGTCATCGTTCGCCATGGACCCGGCCGGTTTCTCGGCGAGCTCAACATGCTGAGCGGGCTACGGGTCTTCGTCTCGGCTCGGGTCGTCACGGCGGGCGAGGTGGTCGTGGTTTCCCGAGACCGGCTGCGGCAACTGATGGCGACGAACCCTCGGCTGGGAGACACCATCCTGGCCGCGTTCGTGGCCCGACGAGGGTTGCTCATGACGGGAGCTGCGCCTGCGATCCGGGTCATCGGGTCACAGTTCTCTCCGGAATCCCTCCACATCAGGGAGTTCCTGACCCGGACCCGGGTACCCCACGAGTGGCTGGATGCAGATCGTGACCCCCACGTGGAAGCTCTCCTGCAGCAGTTCGGCCTCGCCGCGACGGAGTTGCCCTTCGTCATCGCCACCGGCACCGTGCTGCGCCGGGCCACCCCAGGCGGTCGAACGGGTCGAGGCCGACCTCCACATCACCCTTGGAGCACGCACGACCGTCGTCGCGGTTGACGGGGACGAGACCCTACGAGCGGTGCATCTCAATGGCCCCGACGGCAAGATCGTCCTCCCATGCGCCGGCCTGTTCTCCTTCATAGGAGCAGACCCGTCCTCGGGTTGGCTCAATGGCTGCGCAGCTCTCGATGACCGAGGCTTCGTGCTGACCGACCTCTCGCTGACTCCCGACCAGCTCGGCCAGACTTGGCTGACGCTAGCTCGCACGCCGCTGCCGTTCGAGACCAGCCATCCCGGCCTCTTCGCCGTCGGCGACCTGCGATCAGGATCCACCAAGCGAGTAGCGGCGGCCGTGGGTGAGGGTTCGGCTTCAGTGCGATCCGTGCACCAGTACCTCGCCTTCTGACAATGCCCGGAGGCGACACCACCCGGACCATATTGGTGGCCCTGGGAGCTGGCCTCGCCGTCGCCGTCGCCAAGGTTGTCGCGACCGTGGTCACTGCATCTCCGGCGATGGCTGCCGAGGCAGCACATTCACTGGCTGATACCGCCAACGATCTCTTTCTGGTGGTCGCTCAGCATCGCAGCGCCCGCCCGCCCGACAAGCGACATCCGTTCGGATACGGGAAGGAAGCCTACTTCTGGACCCTCATCGCAGCGCTCGGCGTATTCATAGCCGGCGCCGCTTTCTCGCTGCGGCAAGGGATAACCGACCTCATCCATCCCAGCGCCACTTCGTCGTTCCTGGTGGCGTACTTCGTGCTAGCCGTCTCCGCCGTCTTCGACGCTCTCTCTTTTCGCCAGTCGGCGCACCAGATGCGCGTAACCGCGCGTCTGGCGAACCGGAGCCTCCTGGATCAGGCCATGATCACTTCGGACGCGAACCTGCGGGCCGTATTGAATGAAGACGCCGTGTCCGTCGTCGGAGACCTGCTGGCACTAGCGGGCCTCGGTGTCAGCCAACTCATCGGGTCGTCGAGACCCCAAGCGGTAGCTGCAGTGCTCATCGCGCTGCTGCTTATCCGTATCAGCCTTCGCCTAGTGAGACGTAACCACGACTTCCTGATCGGCCAGCCGATTCCGTCCACCGACCAAGATCGGGTGCGTGCCTTCCTGCTCGCCTATCCCGAGGTGACGGATGTCGGTGAACTTCTTGTCACGTATCTCGGACCCGAGCAAGTTTGGGTTCTCGCCAGACTCACTGTCGCTCGCAGCCTCGGCGTCGGCCAGGTGACACGACTCATTCGGCGCATTGAGGCGGACCTGGCACACGAGTCGACCTTCATCTATCGGGTCGATGTTGTGCCGTATGGAGAGAGTGACTGAGCGTACAAATAGGTGGAGGGTAGGTCTTATGGTCGGTTCAGAAATTTATAATCCTGAGCAATGGAACAACTTCTTCGTCCTCGTAGGTACCGGCTCTGCCGCACTGACGGGCCTAGTGTTTGTGGCTATGTCTATCAACCTAAAAGCGGTAGCTAAGGATGCCACACACCGATATAGAGCTATAAACATGCTTTCTGGCTTCACCGCGGTATTTATTGTAAGCGCCTTAGCGCTGATGGGACACCAGACCAACCGAACCTTGGGGATCGAGTGGCTGATTGTATCGCTGTTCGCGGCAGCCATAAACACGAATGGCTATATTCAGGGTTTCAGCTCAGCCGGTAGCCGTGGAAAACTCCCCCGCACCTGGGACTCCGGAGGGCCAGGAGGAGCTCTACGTCGCCGTGCGGAGTGTCATCCGGGCGTTCATTCCGGGAGCAGGTTCACGAGACGTCGACTCAACTCGCTCCTCGCCAAGCTCATATCCTAAGCGGGGTGACAGGTGAGCTGAACGACTTCGACGCCATCGTGATCGGAGCGGGCCACAATGGCCTTACGGCCGCGGCGGTCATGGCCCGTGGCGGCCTGAAGGTCCTCTGCGTCGAGAAGAACCACTTCGTCGGCGGGATGGCGTCCACCACCGAGCTCATCCGCGGTTACCGCTTCGAGCTCGCTGGTTCGATTCAGTTCCCGTTGCCCAACGAAATCTACGATGACCTCGGGTTCGACGCCTGCCCGATCTACGAGCCGGAGGTGATGTCGGCCAGTGTGGGCGAGGGGGATCAGCCGCCGCTACTGCTGTACTCCGATCTCGAGCGTCTGCTGGATCATCTCGGTGAGACTCTGGGGCTGGACGCAGTCATGGGAATGGCCGAAGTGCAGGCTTGGGCGGAAGCGCCAGCCCGAGCTATCGGACGCTTCGACGTGCGCAAGCCGCCGAAGACTCTGGATGAGATGTGGGGCTGCGCGGCTAACGAGACCGAACGCGAGGCGATCCGGCTGGCCATGTTCGGCAGCGTGATGGACGTCATCGACAAGTACCTTCCCGATCGGGACAAGCACGCGCCAGTCCGGAGCATGCTCGCTTTCCTCGCTGTGAACTCGACCTACAAGGGTCCAGCAACCCCGGGAAGCGCACTGTGCCTGGCCTTTGCCCTCGCCTCGCCCGGAGACGCGACGATGTCAAAGGTCGAGGGGGGACTGGGCACGATGTCCAAGCACGTCCTCGGCATCTTCGAAGCTCACGGCGGCACCCTTCGCCTGCACACCAAGGCCGCCAAGATCCTGGTCTCTGAGGGAAGGATCCGCGGTATCGAACTCTCCGACGGTGAGGTGATCACCGCCCCCGTCGTCGCGTCGAACCTCGACCCGAGCAGCACGTTCTTCGGCTTGCTCGAAGGCGAGCACCTGCCCGACGCTCTCGTCAGACGGGTCGGCGCCATCGATCACCGTGCGGCGTACTTCCAGATCCACTTCGCCCTCAACGGTCTTCCGGAGTACATCCGACCCTACGATGTGCTCAACGATCCGTCATACGGCCGAAACGTGACGTTCTTCGGCACGGCCGAGCAGATGCAAAGGGACTTCGACGACTGCGTGTTGGGTCATGTGCCAGCGTCACCGTCGTTCAACCTGCAGATCCCCAGCATCCACGAGCCCAGCCTGGCCCCACCGGGCAAGCAGGCCGGAAGCACCTTTGCCTTTTACTTCCCGATCGGGGCCACCCACGATCAACAGATCCGTCTCCGCGACGAGATGGCCGAGCGCATAGTCGCCAAGATCACCCGGGTCGCCCCGAACTTCCCCGACCTGATCGAACGCCAGCTCAACTATCCGGCGTACACGTACGGGCTCATGTTCGGATGCACTGGCGGGGACTTCACCCACGGGCTGCTCCAGCCGGAGTTCATGGGCCCGTTCCGCCCGGGACCTCGGGGTTGGCCCGACCTGCCCATCCCCATTTCGGGCCTCTACCTATGTGGTGCCGGTTGCTACGGCGGACCGGGGATCACTTTCATCCCCGGCTACAACTGCGGATACGAGGTGCTGGAGTCTGCGAGCACCGCTCGGTTGTAGCGCAGCTGGCGTTCAACGAAGGCGAGATACATGGCGATCGAGAAGGCCAGACTCGTAAAAAGACTCATCACGAAAAAGACGGCCGGTGAGCGTAGGTCCCGCCGCCGTCCGTCGACGATTGTCCAGACCGGCAGTAAGACGACATTGACGATGATCGAGTCTTGCGCCGCTGAATCCGAAGCCCAGTTGTCGAACAGCTTCTTGGTGTAGTTGATGTAGCTCGCTTGGTGTCCGTACTGGTGGGCGTAGCGCACGTTGAAGTACCAGCCCAGGACGAGTGCCACCACGCCGAACCCGTAGTAGACGGCCTCGAGGAGCGAGACCGGCCCGACTCGACCTCCGAACAAACGTCGATTGACGTAGAAGGCGTAGGCCGTGCTGAGCACACCGAGTATCCCGTAGAGCAGCAGCTGTGTCGTCATGGGCGTCCAACGTAGATGGCCCGTCCGGCCCCAGGTCCACCTCGAACCGCGTCGATCACCCGGCTCGTGGTCGGCCGCTTCCTGAGGTGCGACTATCGGCGGGTGAAGGTGAGATGAGTGACGCCGCTGGGGGAGCTGACCGCCTCCACATCGAACTTTGCCTCTAGCTCCTCCAGTCCGGACCAGAGCGGTTCTCCCCGCCCCAGGACTATGGGCACGATCGCGATGTGCATCATGTCGATCAGGTCTGCCTCGAGGAACTGGCGCAACATCGACGGTCCACCGCCGATGCGCACGTCCAATCCCCCGGCGGCCTGCCGGGCGAGCTCCAAGGCTTCGCCCGGGCTGGCGTCGATGAAGTGGAAGGTCGTCCCGCCGTTCATTTCGATGGAGGGCCTGGGATGATGGGTCAGCACGAACACCGGAGTGTGAAAGGGGGGATCATCGCCCCACCAGCCCTTCCACTCCCCGTCGACCCATGGGCCGCGCTGTGGTCCAAACTTGTTTCGGCCCATGATCTCCGCGCCGATGCCGAGGCCCCAGTTGTCAGCGAAGGCCTCGTCCACGCCGCTGCTCCCGCCCGGCTCGCCGTGTATCCGGCGAAACGTGTGGGTGGCCGTGAACCACTCCAGGAGCCGGCTACCGGCGTGCCCGAAGGGGTCATCGAGACTCTGGCCCTCACCGGTGCCGAAACCGTCGAGCGAGACCGAGAAACCGTGGACGCGAGCGCGGGACATGGGCAACTCCTTAGCACCTGGAATGGAAGACCTCTGGTTGGCGCCGGACGTCGACAGACCGCACGCCAATAGGTAGACGTCCCGCTCAGGCTTAATTCATCGCCTCGGCCTACTCAAACCCAACCGTTCGCCACCACCCGGCGAACCGAACCGGATGACATTGCCATCCGGGTCGGTGTGCGATCCCTCCCGCATCCCCCAGGGCGTTTCCTCCACCGGACGGGTCACGCCGCCGAGTCCGGGTTTGCTCCAAGCCGCTTCGACGGCGTTGGCATCGCCTACCTTCAGATAGGCCGCGGTCCGGTTGGCCTCCGCATCGTGGCCGGGCTGGACCGCGAGATGGATCGACAACCCCCGCCAGTTGGCGAAGCCGTAGCCTTCGTCGAAGGAATGGGTCTCGAACCCGAGGCTTTGGTAGTGCATCAGGGCAGCGGTGAGCTCTCGCACGGGGAAGATCGGCTCCAACCGAGCTCGGTCCCTACTCGGCCGGCGCTTGCTCGCGCCTCGCAGGACCCGAGCAGTCTTGATCTCGGCCAGAGCGGTGAGCGCCTTGCGGAACGCCAGCAGCTCCGATGTGGAGACGGCTAGAGCCAACTCCTGGTCCACTGAGTCGACCGCTCGAACCACCGCGTCAACAACCTCCTGCCCCCGCTCGGTTACATCCAAATCAACTCTTCGACCGTCCTCGGGGTCGTCCCTCCTAACGAGGTAGCTCCGCCGGACCAGGGTATCGACCAGCTGACTGACCGCCTGCTTGCTGATCCCGAGCTGCACCGGAAGGCTGAGTCCCCGCTCGCCGGGGCCATCGTCGGCCGACAGGGTCGCGAACAGGACGCCCGCTCCGTTGCGAGGTAGGTCGGCGATCCCTATCGACTCCAGTTCGGCCCGGATAGCCTGCGCGTATGCCCCCCGCGCCCCCTGCATCAGGGTGGGTATCGCCGTGTCGTCGTTTGGCTCTTCGCTGTCTACCTCTGTCTTGGCATCGGCGTGCCCGTTGGTCATACGTCAACACTAGGAGCGGACGGCCAGGTAGTCAAGAAGGTTGACCACCTTAGAACGGGCTCGGTTGTGTTCCGACAACGAGACGCCGACTGAACAAATACGATCGCCACCGCTCGGACCGGGTGCCTAGCATGGATACGGGGAGGAACCTCGATGGCCAACCAGGGGCGGCCGGGACCGGTCGTAAGTCTCACCTTCGACAACGGGCCGTGGCCCGGCGTGACCGACGCCGTCCTCGACGAGCTGGCCCAGCGGGGACTGCCCGCCACCTTCTTCGTGGTCGGGGACCGTCTGGTCGACGAGGGGATGGACCTGGCCCGGCGGGCCGTGGCCGAGGGCCATCGCCTCGGCAACCACACCCACACCCACACCCTTCTGCTGGGTGCAGCCGAGGACGCGGCCGCAGCCGTGGTGGCCGAGATCGAGCCTGCTGCGGCGCGGCTGGCCGGCCTCGACGGGGAGGAGAAGCTGTTCCGCCCCTACGCGGCCGGAGGGGTGCTGGACTACCGGGTGCTCAATCGCGCCGCCGTCTCCTACCTCGTCGCCCACGAATACACCTGCGTCCTCTGGAACAGCCTGCCCCGCGACTGGGAGAACCCCGACGGGTGGGTAAAACCAGCCTGCGCCGACGTGGCCGGCCAGCCCTGGACGGTGGTCGTCCTGCACGACGTGGGCACCGGAGCCATGAAGCAGCTCCCCCGCTTCCTGGATGCCCTGGCCGACATGGAGGCGGAGGTCCGACCGGACTTCCCGGAGTCGTGCCTCCCCATCCGGAGAGGCCACGTCGAACAAGATTTGTCATCCTTACTGCCAACGATCTGATCAGAGGGAACGGATCCATGTCCACGACCACACCCAGGCCGATGCGCCTCCACCACAACGCCTTCATCACCGACGATCAGGAAGCCACGCGAAAGTTCTACGAGGACGTCATCGGCATGCCCCTCGTGGCCACGTGGGCGGAGAAGGATGTCCTCTTCGGGGCGGAGCGGACCTACTGCCACACCTTCTTCGCTTTGGCCGATGGGAGCGCTCTGGCCTTCTTCCAGTTCGCCGACCCTGCCGACCAGGACCTGTTCAAGACCGCATTCGAGCCCAGCCCCTTCCGTCACATCGCCCTGGCCGTGGATCAGGACACTCAGGACCAGATAAGAAAGCGCATCGCGGAGGCCGGCATAACAGAGCCCGACACCTTCGTGCTCGAGCATGGGTATTGCGTCTCTCTCTACGTGACCGACCCGAACGGGTTGCTCCTCGAGTTCACCGTGGACCACCCCGACGCCGAGAGGATCAACGAGGTGCGGAAGGTAAGCGCCCGGGAGGACCTCGCCCGCTGGCTCGCGGGTGACCACACCAGCAACAACACCTACCGGTAGGCCGCCGGCGGTCAGGTCGTAATAGCTCCGGGTAGGGTCGTCGCATGCAGATCGCCCAACCCACCGAGTCCGATCTCGTTCTGATTGATCGGACCGACGACGGTGTGGCTGTGCTCACCCTGCATCGCCCCGAGGCCCGCAACGCCCTCAGCGGGGCCCTGCTGGCGAAGTTGAGGGAGGCCCTGGCCGACGTGAACGCCGACGCCGATGTTAGCTCGGTGATCCTGACCGGCGCCGACCCCGCTTTCTGCGCCGGACTGGACCTGAAGGAGATGAGCGCCGACGGCGGTCGCCAGCTCGACGACGACGCGTCCGCCGACCTGCCGACGGGCGCCCCGTGGAAGCCGCTTGACAAGCCGCTGATCGGCGCCGTCAACGGCGTGGCGATCACAGGCGGCTTCGAGCTGGCCCTCAACTGCGACTTCCTGATCGCGTCCGAGCGGGCGGCGTTTGCCGACACCCACGCCCGGGTGGGCGTGCTACCCGGGTGGGGCCTGTCGGTGATCCTGCCGCAGCGGGTCGGTTTCTCGATGGCCCGCCGCATGAGCTTCACGGGCGACTTCATGACCGCAGCCCAAGCCCTGACCGCGGGGCTGGTCACGGAGGTGACGCCCCACGAGGAGCTCCTCCCTACTGCGAGGCGGCTGGCCGCGACGATCGCTGCCAACACCGGCCCAGCCATTCGCGCCCTGCTCGCCTCCTATCGCCGCATCGAGTCCGAGGCGGTCGGTGACGGGTTGCAGGTCGAAGCCGATACCAGCCGTCAGTGGAGGCGAAGCGGAGGGGTCGAGGGCATAGCCGAACGAGTCGGCGGCGTCTTCGCTCGCGGCCGGTCCCAACTCGATAGCGCCGTCCACGATGGCTGAGACACTCTCACGTGATATCGAAGCGGTGGCCCCCGCCCCGCCTCAGTAGCCGAACCCGCTGGAGCAGAGCACCGGCTGAGCTAAGGCTGGGGCGAGGGCGTTGGCGACCATCTGGGCTACGTCGGAGTCGTAGACGATGCCGATGTGGCCCACCGGGTCGTCTGGGCAGTACTGCTGGACAGTCTCGTCGGTCACGTTCGGCGCCGCCGGCAGAAAGGCGTGCTGGTAGGGCGTGACGACCTCGTCGTGGGTCGACTCGATCTCGCTGTACTGCACGGTCGGGTAGGTGACGGTTCCGCTGTTGAGCTGGTTGAAGAACGACTGGCTGGTCTGCTCCGAGCACGACGGGCAGCCGAAATCCAGCACAGCTTGCGCGCCGGGAATCAGCTCGGCGAGCTCGGTGACGCCTGACACACCCGGGATGTAGTTGTCGGCGGCGAGCCCGACGATCTGGTGGACGAAAGGCACGCCGCCGCCGTCTTTCAGGTAGACCCGCGGCAGCATCCCGCCCTGGGAGTGGCCGACCAGATCGACCTGCCCGGCACCCGTCTGGGTGAGCACGCGCTGTACGAAGGAGCCGAGTTGCTTGGCGCTCGAGTAGATATCCCCGACTCCTCCGATGCCGCCGCTATACCAGGTTTGGCCGTAGGTGAACGTGTACACGCAGAACCCATCATTGGCAAGGAACGGAGCGATGGCCTGCCAGTTGTCATTCTGGTTCTCGAAGGTGCCGTGGACAAGCACGACCGGGTTGGGATGGGTGGAGGTGAGCTGGCACGACGAAACATTGGCGCCGGCGGGTGGCGTGCCCGGCTCCCATACGCCGCCGGCGAAGGCGCTAAGGACGTTCCAGTTCTCCGGGTACTGCTGCGCGGATGCGGCTTCGCTCGCCACGGTGGTCATGCCTATCAACACCGCGGCGGCCGCGGCGACGCGCCATGCCCTGCCTACTATCGCCATGGCAATCCCTCCCTGAACGCCGGCTCGCCCGAGACCCTACTGCGCTCGACTCGTCGCAATCGGTCTGCCGTGCCATGGGTCAGGTGTCGCCGAGACGCTACCTGGGCCAAGCGGGATAGGGCGGGAGAAGACCCCGTGCCTGCCGGCTCCCACGCGCACCTCGGCGCGCCCGTCGTGGTCCACTCGACGGACGCCGCTGCCCACGATCAAAGTCCCCGAGACGACGCAGCTCCTCCTGGTGGTACTTGGCCAACTGTTCCAGCAATCGGGGATGTGTCATGACTCCGAACCTACGGACAGATGCGGTCAGAATCGGTCCGCATCTCCAGATAATCTTGGGGATCGTGCCAGATACCGCGGTCCGTCTCCTGCGCTTGCTCGGGCTGCTGCAACGCCGCCCTTCTTGGTCGGGAGACGAGTTGGCAGATCAGCTGGGCGTGGGTCCCCGCACCGTGCGCCGAGACGCCGAGCGTCTGCGTGAGATCGGATACGCCATAGACACGACGCCCGGCCCGCACGGCGGATACCGACTTGGGATCGGCGCCGACATGCCACCGCTGCTCCTCGACGACGACGAAGCCCTGGCGGTGGCGGTGCTACTTGGCGTCTCGGCGGGAGCCGCCATCCCCGGTATCGAGCGGCCGGCATTGGCCACCCTGGCCCGAGTCGACCGGCTCCTGCCGCCCCGGCTTCGATCCCCGCTGGCCGCCCTACGAGCCAGCACGATACCGCTGATGTCACACCACGACGTGGTGCCGGCTGAGCACCTGGTGACCCTGGCCCGAGGGTGCGACGCCAAAGAGCGGGTGGTGTTCGGCTATCGCACCCGACAAGGTGACGAAGCGGTACGGCGAGCCGAACCTCACTGGCTGGTCGCCACGGATCGGCGCTGGTACCTCGTCGCGCACGATCTCGACCGCAACGACTGGCGCACCTTTCGGGTAGATCGCATGTCCAACATCCGGGTGACCGGGCACACTTTCCGGCCTCGTTCGCTCGCCGACCCGGCCGGATTCGTCAACGAGTCGATCTCCGTGGCGCCCTTCCTCCACAAAGCGACGGCGCGGGTCGCGGCGTCAGCGGTCGACATGATTCGCCGGGTGCCACCCGACGTCGGCGTCGTCAAACCCCTCGGGCCAGAGGAGTGTTCGCTCGAGCTGGGCGCGGAGAGCCTTGAGTGGATCGCCGGCTACCTCGTCGGGCTAGGCGTCGATTTCGAGGTCGAACGTCCCGCCGAGCTGCGCATCTACCTCGCCGAGCTGGGAGCCAACCTGGTCCGTACACACGACAACCACTACCAGAAGAGGTAGACCACTGTGTGCCTCCTTAGCCTTCGCCGCAGGTAACCACGGCTCNNGGTTGGGTCATGGTCGGGCTAGGAGGCGGCGATGCCCTCGCCGCCGGCCGCGCCGGCGACGGTGATGGGAGAGCCGATGGCCGTCAGAGCACCATCGGAGGCCACTTGGTAGCTATCGACCACTCCGTCGAGACCGGTTTGGACGTAGAGGTAGCCCCCACTTGGGGTGGCCGCGGCGTCGACGGTCCCAGGGTCGGTCGCCGTGTTACCGAGATCGGTGAGGGCTCCGGTGTATTTGGCACTGAAGCCTGACACGGTCGAGCTGCCGGCGTTGGACACGTACCAGTAGTGGCCGGCCCGGACGATCCAACAGCTGGCCGCCTGGTTGGTGGGCACGGAGTCGAGCGCGTGCAGGTTGCCGAACCGGTCCAGTGTGAAGCTGGCGACATCGCCGCCCGCTTCCGCCAGGAGCAGCTTCTGCGGCGAGAGGAACGACACCGCGAAAGGCACGTTGCCGACGGGGTTGACGACCGGGTTGGCGTCGAGGCTGCCGCGCTGCTCCACGTGGAAGACGAGCACGCTCTCGCCGAGGGCTTTGGTCGTGACGAGCAGCTGGGTGCCGTCGGGAGAGAATGACACCTGCCCGGGCGTGCTGGTGAACTCGGTGGCGCCGGTCACCGGGGTGTACCCGAGCTCGATGGTCGATCCCGGAATCGGGTCCAGACGGGTTCCTACGATCCGGTAGCCGGACACGGTGCCGCCTTCGCGGGCGTTGAGCACATAGACCAGTTCCCCGTGGCGGGCCACGCTGACAGGGAAGTCGCCGCCCGATCCGATGACCTGGCGCAGCTCGAGGTTTGGGCCATGGACCGAGAACACCGTGACCGTATTGCTGGCGGCGTTGGTGGCGAACAGCAGCTGGTGGTCGGCATCGTAGAGCAGTGCCCCTTCAGAAGCCTGGTGGTCGACGACCGAACCGTCGAGCTGGCCGCCCAGCCCTTGGGTCTGGTAGGTGGCGTACAGGGTCAGGGCGCCGGTGTCCGTTCGCTCGTAGGAGACGACCTGGTTGCCTGCGCTGTCGTCGGTCTCCACGTACACGGCGTGGGCTGACACCACACCCAGCGGGGCGGCCGACGCCGCGGCGGGTAGGGCGGCGGTAAGGCCGGTGGCTCCGGCAAAGAGCAGACCGGACGCCAGGATCTTTGGAAGTACTTTCACGTTTGGGTTCTCCAGGTATAGGGGCTTCATAGGTGCAGTCCGCCCGGGGACCTCGCCGTTACAGAATCATTTCGAGCCGATATGGTGCGGGCCGTGGGCAACGAAGCGGATCTGCTCGGTCGCCTGCGTGAGCACGACGAGACGGCTTTCGTGGAGTTGGTCGAGGCCTACCACACCCGCCTGGTCCGCTTCGCCCAGACCTTCGTCTCGTCGGGGCCGGCGGCCGAGGACGTCGCCCAGGACACCTGGGTGGCGGTGATCAAGGGTTTGGAGCGCTTCGAGGAGCGATCCTCGTTGCAGACGTGGCTGTTCCGCATCTGCGCCAACCGGGCCAGGACCCGGTCGGGAATCGATTACAGGCTGCTGCCCATCGGAGCGCCCGGCGCCACCGTCGGCCGAGACCACTTCGATTCGAAGGGAGCCTGGATCGACCCGCCCGAACCGTGGCCCGACATCGACGACCGCCTGGCCGCAGCGACCCTGGCCCCGCTCGCTCTCGCTGCCATAGACGGTCTGCCCGAACCGCAGAGACAGGTCGTAACGTTGCGCGACGTCGAGGGACTGAGCAGCCAGGAGACCTGCGAGGTGCTGTCCATTAGCGAAGCCAACCAGCGAGTTCTGCTGCACCGGGCCCGAACGCGCGTCCGCGCCGCCATCGCCCCGGCCAGCAGAGGCGGCTCGACATGACCTTCCTGACGCGCGACCTGGCCTGCCAGCAGGCGGTGGAGCTGGTCACCGACTACCTCGAGGGACGCCTGTCCAGACGACACCGCAAGCGCTTCGAGCGCCATCTCGCCGGCTGCCCCAACTGCTCCGCCTACCTGGATCAGATACGCCAGACCATCAACCTCACAGGCCAGATGACGCCCGAGTCACTGGAGCCCGCCGCCCGCGACGAGCTGATCGACCTGTTTAGGAAGTACACCCGCGACCCCGATCAGGCGGACTAGAGGCTTCGCCCGGCGGGGACCGCCCTAACCGCACAACCACTCCCAGGTCGCCGGATCATACCGCCGCTCCCGCATCAGGCGCCGCGCCGGGAGTAGGCGCGACCGGCGTAGTCGAGCCCGCCGTGACCTTGGAGCGAGCGAACAGGGCACTTCCCAGACCTACAGTTGCTGACACGACCGCGGTCAGGGAGGACAGCTGCTCCTTGTCGAGTGTCCACCACGAGAAGCCGGTGCCGATGGTCAGGGTCGTGGTCACCAATGCGGTGAAAGCGGCCGCGACGGCTACTGGTTCCTTCTTGCTATCAGGCCAGATATGGGCCACCACTGCGGAGAGGAAGGCAATGGTGGCAGCCGTTTCCGCTGAGACGAGGGAGGTCTGAGCTCCCGACCAATGCACTGCACCCAGGGAGGTGAGAACGCCGATCACGGCGGCTGCCAGTGCCCCGATCGACGTGATCACGGTCTTGGCGTGCGTGGGCAGCCAGGCCTTCAAGGCGGGATGCGAGTCGAGCCACTTTTCGAAGCTTGCACTCAGTTTGGTGAACACCTAGCGCCCTTTCTGATATCAATCCACTCCCAAAAAATGCCAGCATCGCGCGTTGGTCCCCCCACCGTTGCGCCGTCGCTGTACGCGACGAATCGTCCGCATACGGAGTCCACCTTCGCACGGGATCCAACTTCGCGGGGAAAGAGGCACTCTTCCGGAGGCTGCCGCCAATACATCGGCTCGGGAATATTCGAGATACGGCTCATCGGTTCACAAGCAGGTGTATATCTATGGCGGCCTCGACCCCAGCCCCACCCTGCTGACCCGGAATTTCGGCTTCGCGTGGGGCATTGGCGGATGGTTGCTCACCCCGTTTCTGGCGAGCATTGACCGTGACACGTTCAGCAGACTGCGTTCGCGCGTCGCCGCTGAACTGAAGCTGGTTGAGTGGGAGCAGCGCTATCCGATGGGCCAGGGCATCGGCCCTTGCGTCCAGCTCATCATCGGGCACACATTCAAGGACCATGCCAGCGGCGGCGGCCTCTGTCCCAGTCAGCTCGTCGCCGGTGAACAGATAGCGCTTGGCGCGCTCCAAGCCGAGCCTCGCGACCCACACCCACGGAGCCTCGGGCACTCCCCAGACCCTGGCCGGCGGGTAACCGAATCGGGCGGACTCGCCTGCGATGATGAGATCGGCGTTGAGCACCATGTCGGTACCTCCCGCCACGCACCAGCCTCGGACTGCTGCGAGCGTCGGCTTGGAGATCGAGTGGAGCTTGGCGAAGGTGTTACCGAACCTGCCGATCATCTGCACGTCGTCAACGCTGTCCCAGACCCNNCAGACCCGCTCGCCGGCAGCACCTGGCGCGCTCGCCTGGGCCAGCGTCGACCAGTCAAGGCCGAAACCGGCGCAGAACGCCTTACCTTCGGCGGCTAGCAGAACCACTTTGACATCCCGGTCCCGGTCGGCTCGCTCCAAGGCGTCATCCAGTTGATCCCGCAGATCAGGTGTGATCGTGTTGAACTGCGCTGGCCGGCAAAGGACCAACCGCCTCACGCCGCCATCGGTCTCGACACGAACTGCCTCAGCCACCGAACGGGGTCCTCTCACTCAACGGTTAGCACGACCTCGGTGCTTTCATTAACACAACCCGGCTCGGTGGGGTCAGCCGCGCCGTGGTCCCGCCGGATCGAGCTGGAAAGCCGAAGCATGGACGAGTCGCTCTCCCCCCTTTACGTAACTTGCCGGCGGCGGATACGGGCGGCCCACACCAGCAGCGCCAATCCGAAGACGACTGCCGCTCCGCCGAGCAAGGCAAACTGTGCGTGACCCGACATGCCCGAGCCACTCATGGCGCCCGAGCCTTGGGCGATCCACACCGCCCCCAGCGCGCAAAGGACGACACCGGCGATCCCGCGAATCCACACCATGCTCTTCGATCTGTTCGAGCGACTCCGACCCGGCCAGGGGCTCCGTGTCGTTCAATACGTATCTCCGCTTAGGACAGATTGCACCTAAGGCTCAAGAGGCTGCGTCTCCCTGCCAGAGCGCTCGGTGATCCCACGTCGCGACGCCCGGGCGGGAGGTCCTCGGAGTGCGGCCTCTTACCCGAAGGTGAAGTCGTAGGCCTGGATACCCGGCGTTGCGGTGAACTCCAGAAATCCCGTCGTCAACTTGGCGGCGTGAAAGAGCGTGTAGAGCTTCGGGACTCCGCCGACTGCGATGGTCTGGGTGTGCGTGCCGTCAATCGACACGTCTACCGTCCCCGATCCCCCGATCACCAGGTATACGTCGTCATCCTCGAAGCCGAGCTCCATCTTGGCATTGGCCCCCGCTGTCGCCTCCTGGGCGTGGTCGGTCCAGGTCCCTGACCAGGCAAGGGCCCCGAGCGGTAATGGGGAGGGGAATTGGTAGACGGCCGGGCTGTCGTGCACCGGCTCGGTCGCCGAGTCCAGATACTGCTCTTCTTCGTAGCCGACATAGGTCTCCGGGTTCTGCACGTGCTCGGGCGTCTTGTTGGCCACGTCGGTTCCCGCCGGCAGGATGAGGCCAGGATGCGCGGCGGTGAGCAGCTGACGGATCAGGCCCTCGGTGTCGGAATAGCCCCCTTCACCGAAGCTGACGTGGCGGACGTCGCCCTGGGCATCGATCAGGTAGTCGGCGGGCCAGTACTCGTTCTTGTAGGCGTCCCAGGTCTTGTAGTTGTTGTCGATGGCCACCGGGTACTTGATGCCGAGACTGGCCGACTGGCTCTTCACGTTGGATACCACGTGCTCGAAGTTGAACTCCGGGGTGCTCACCCCGACGACCACCAGGCCGTCCTTGGCGTAGTCGCTGTACCAGGCTTCGATGTGGGGCAGGGTGCGTTGGCAGTTGATACAGGAGTAGGTCCAGAAGTCCACCAGGACCACCTTGCCCCGCAGCTGGGTCAGGCTGAGCGGCTGGCCGCCGGGCGTGTTCAGCCAGCTGACGATCCCGGTGAAGTTCGGGGCCGCGCCGCAGTTGATCAGAGTGGTGGCCGTAGAGCTGCAGTCGGACAGATCGGCGGTGCCGGCCGGGGGCGGCTGGTCTTCACCTTCGACGCCGGCGAGCTGCTTGCGGATCTGGTTTCCGGTCTGGCCCACGGTGGTGTAGCCAGGAAGGTCCTTCTGTAGACCAGAGAAGGTGTTCAGCCCGATGGTGAGGGCCATGACGAGCACGATCACCCCGCTGACCTGACGGACCCGGGCCGCGTGGCGGCGCAAGGACTTGGTCCGCTGGGTGAGTTGACTGCCGGCTACGGCCACGACCAGCAGCGGGATGGCCACCCCGACACCGAAGGCTACGGTGAGGAACACTGCGGTCCACCCGACATGGTGTTTCGCTCCGGCCAGGGTGATGGCGCTGAGAATCGGTCCCGCGCACGGCACGAACACCAGGCCGAGAGCCAGTCCGACCACGAAACCGCCGGCCTCGCCGTTGGGTTGCCGTGCGTTGACCCGGGCGAAGGGCCGCTCGAGCAACGTCGACAGCGGTGGAAAAAGGAAGCTCACTCCTACCACGACGAGCAAGGTGATGCCGGCGTCGCGCAGGAACTGCTGGGGCAAGCCCAGAGCGGAGATGAACTCCGAACCGGCCAGGATCAGGAGGCTGAAGCTCACGACCAGCCCGGCGACCACCGACACCGGCCGGGCCTGAGCCTGCCACCTCGATCGGGTCACGACCGGGGCGCTGACCGCCTCGGCCTCGGGCGTCGGCCGGGTCGTGAACCAACCACGCGACACCTTCCGGGCCGGCCGGACATCGTCCCCAACCGTCGGCACGCTCGCCGAAGTGGCCCCGGCAACCAGAATGACGGGAAGGACCGGGAGGATGCACGGCGAGATCCCGCAGACAATCCCAGCTACGAAGCCAATGATCACAAGCTCGACCACCGGCTCCTCCTCCTCAGACGCAATGGGCTGACAGCACGAAGGCCCCGTCCCTGTGACCTCTCGACGCTCGCCGGTTCACGGTAGTTGTCATCGCAGACAATCTGGGGGCACCCGTTGCGTGGCGGTGACAGTCAGTAGCTGGGCAAGGGCGGAGCGGTGGTCGGGGGCGAGGTCGTCGGCACGGTCGGCGGTGGGCTGGTGACCGGGGGATTGGTGATAGGCGGGGAGGTCATGGGAGGGCCGGTCGCCGGGGGTGCGGTCACAGCCGGAGCCTGGGTTACCGGGGGCTGCTGGACAGAGGGCACCGTAGCTGGGGTGGTCACTGCCGTGGCCGGCGTGGTCCTAGCAGGCGCCGGAGTCGTCGAGGCCGGTGAGGCGGTGGCAGGGGTCACGATCGCCAGGAGCCACTTGCCGCCAGCGTCGACGACGTTCTCCCCGGTGATTTGGCCGGGGCTCTTGTCGCTCACGTAGGTGTAGAGAGGCAGGCCCTTGAAGGTGACCTGCAGGAGGCCGTCCCGGGCGAAAGTTCCGAGCCCGGTGACACCTGGGCCGGCCACGGGCTGCGACGTGCCGGCGGGCAGGAGCAGCGGTGGCCAGAACTTGAGGCACGCCCCCGTGCATCCTGGGCCGCCCGGATCGTCGGCGGTGTAGGTGTAGAGCGCGAATCCGCTCGGGGTGGTCAGGATCACCCCGTACCTACTGGAGTCCATCGCGACGACGATCGGGTTGCCCGAGTTCGCGGCGGAAGCGGAAGCGGCGCTGGACACCGAGTGCTTCGAGCTGCTGCCGCAGGCCGCGGCCACTAGTCCTATGGCAGTGACCGCCACCACCGAGAATGCCGCTCTCTTCCATTTGGAGCGCCCCGGGGAGCAGGTCATCATCAGCTTCGGAAACATCGTTTCCTCCTCGATCCGTCACTTGCAATACGCCGCTCCCGTCGATCGGGATTGCAGTAATGGCAACGAAATTTCCGGTGGGCGCTTAGCGGTTCAACTGCCTCAAGGTGAGTTCGGTCCCGTCGACCTTGGCTATCACCCGGCCGCCGGGTGCCGCGCCAGCGGGTGATCCGGCTGGGTACAGGCCGAACTCGCCTGCCGGTTTGTTAGCCGGCGCCTGGTTGGGCCCGAAGTAGAACTCCCAGGACGTCGGGCTCACGGTCACATCGACCCCGTGCTCCTCCAGGTAGAGCACCACGCCGGCTGCATATGGCCAATCCGACTCCGAGCCGATCACGAAACGGACCGAGCGCTCGCCCAGGACGAGCGCGGCGAGAGACGCACGATCCAGTTCGGCGGTGTCCTGCACGGTGCGATGACGTCCCTGGGCCGACCCAGCGTCCTGGGCGGGCCACGGTCCTGATCCGATGGTGTGATCCACTGGGGGGAGCGCGAAACCGACGCCCGTCGCCAGGCCGGAGACGATGATGGCGCCAGTCAGCACTGGTGCGATGACTGCGCGGGTCGGGACATCTGCCAGACTCCCGGGCGTGAAAAGGGCCACGCCCGAGGCGATGAGGAACATCACCGGGACGGAGGCCAGCCACAAGGCGAAGTAGACAAGCACCGGGCCGTCGCTGCCAGCGAGGGAGAGCACCCCCAGCCCGCCGGCGACCAGCCCGACCTCGACCAGGCGCGCCGCGAACGAACTGTGATGCCGGCGGACGACCCGGACAGAGAAGACGATCAGGGCTGCGATCAGCAGGAATCCCAGGACCAGCTCAGGCTCTGTGCGGTGCAGGCTCAGGGTGTAGTCATGGTTGCCGAAGGGCACGACGGTCAGTACCGACGCCGCGACCCGACCGAGCTCTCCCCAGCCGGTCGCCTGGTGTGACGAGGTGAAGAAGTCCCAGATCTCCTGCAGATTGTTGGGCCGGTTCCGGAACAATTCGACGACGGTGGGCACCCACATCGCCACCAGGACGGCGGCGCCAGCCCAAACGCCTCCGCCCGAGAGCCGAAGGCGGCGGAGGCGCATCCGGACGACCATCACGGCGAGAAGCACAAGCACGACGGGGGTTGTCGCGATGTGGGTCTGGATCTCGTAAGAGCCGACGACGAGCGCCCACAACCCATAGGAGCTTGGCCCTGTACAGCTTGCGGCCCAGACCACCACGAACAGCAGCATCGGGGTGATCACGAGGTAAGGGTTCCACGGCTCGCGCAGCGTCCCCAGCCCGAGGCACAGTGCGAACAGGTCCAGGGCCGCCGCCGTCCACAGGGCGGCCAGCGGCCCGACCCGCCTCCAGACGATCGCCACGGTGGCGACGAGAGCGACCAGGTTGATGGCCAGAGCACCCAGGTAGAGACCGGAACCGACCGAGCTGGCCAACTCCACGAAGGGAGCGAGCAGGTAGAAGACAGTGGGACCGGGATGATGGAAGCCGGTCCGGCTGTAGGGGCCGAGCAGCTGCACGAAGTCAGCGGCGCGTCGCGACGCGATTGCGATGAGGGCCTGATCGCCGTAGAGGATGACACCAGCGCTCCCGGCCAGAACGCGGATCATCTCGGTCACCGGGAATACGACGACGGAGATGATCGCGGCGCAACCGACCCAGCGGCACCGGGAATCCCGCGGAGACGGGATGGACGGCCCGGTCCGGCTACGAAGGTGCGATCCGGCCCGGGTGGCGGTTGTGGCCATCCGCGCTCCCGTCGGCCACAGATGGGCCGGAGTCAGCAGTACGTTGGGTCCCTGACTGGCGCTTCTCCCACAGGGCCTTGATCGCCTGGTCGAGGGAGAAACGGCCAGTGCCGAGGAGGGCGACCATCACAGCCAGCACGCACAGGGCCAGGTTCAGCTCGTAGCCACCACCGGTCTTGGTCGACGAGATGCCGTTGGCCCAAGTGACCGTGGCCATTGCCATGGCCATGTCGCCCGCGATGCCGGCGGCCGCGATCCGGCCGAAGATCCCGAGGCCGACCGCCGCGCCGCCGAAGCACTCGATGATGCCCCCGAGCACAGCGAAGAACGTGGCCGGATGCAGGTGGGCTACCGTCCCATAGAAAATCGACGCCTGTTGGATGCCTGGACCTCCGAAGGCTCCGAAGAGGGTGTAAGACCCGTGGTAGATGAAGATCCACGCCAACCCAATCCGTGCCGCCAAGAGGGCAGCGTGGCGCGCCGCGCCGGACTGCTTGGCCTCCTGCGAACGCCGGTAAAGGTCCGCAGCACGATCGACCGTTCCTGTCATCTCTAACTCTCCAATCCCGAACGCAACCGGAACGGCTGGGCCAGCTGGCTGACAATTACCCGTCCCGCTGAGGGGCGAGCCAAGTCCTGTTCGAGCGGCACCGGCCGCCCGCCGATGCCGGTCTCCATCACGACCCGACCGTGGGGCAGAGCCGCCGTGCCGGCCAGGCGGTCCCAGACGGCGAGGACGAAACCGAAGTTGACGGCCCGCATCCCGTCCACGTCGGTGTTGGCGTGGTGGAGACGATGGAACGCCGGGCTCACCACCCAGCGACCGACCCGCCCGTAGTTCCACCGGAGGTTGGCGTGTGGGAGGGTGACCAGACACCCGTACGCGACCAGACCGACCGTGGGAACCGACCCGTTGGCCGCCAGCACCAGGGCCGGAAGCACAGCAGGCAAGTAGGAGACGTGGGCCAAAGGGTGGGTCCGGAAGGTGGTGAACACGCTCATCTCCTCCTGCGAGTGGTGCAGGGCGTGGAACCGCCAGAAGACGCCGACGCGATGGTTGGCCACGTGGGCGGCCCAGTTGATGGCGTCGATACCGAGCAGGATCATGGCGACCACCGCCACCTGGGGCAACAGGGGCAGCCGGGCCAGACGCAGGAAAGGAGCGTAGCGCTCGACGGCGATGGCGAAGCCGGTGCTGAGCAGGGTGACGGCCGGGGCGACCAGCGCGTACACCCCGAGGTAGCCGGCATCGATGATATGGCCCCTGGCGGTGACCCGTCGTGGCACCGCCGGCCACAACCGCTCGGCGGCAAACACCAAGACGACCATGACCAACAGGGCCGGGCCCACCGTGTCGGCCTCCGCCGAGCTCAGATCGGACCGAAGGACGTGACCCCGCACGAGATCGGACAGCCCCGTACCCATCAGCCAGGCCGACAGGCCGATGAGCGCAACGGCGGCGCACCACACCGCCCACGGAGCCCGAGCCGGCGGCGACGCAGGCTCGGTCCGTGGGCGGTGTACGGGAGCCGGAGGGCGGTCCGACTCAACCGTCCGAGCGAGCACCGAACGTCAGTACGAGACGCCGCCGCCGCTCGGGGCGGTCGTGGGGGGAGCGGTCTGGGTCGGCGTGCTCGATCCTGTATTGGTCTGCGTCGCCGGATCGTTGTGGCTTGACGAACCGCACGCCGCGGCTCCCAATCCGAGCCCAATCGTCAGCACAGCTCCAACCAGCACATTCCGAGGTGACCAGCGAACAGTTCTCATTTTGCTCTCTTTCCTATTTGCATCTCATCGACTGGTAAAGATACGACCAGGAAGACCAGGGGGATTGACCCCAACGAAACAATGGGTACACCACCAGGGACGCCACCCGCATTGGCAGGAGTCCGCGAGTCCGCGCCCGGGCGAAGGCGCGGACTCGNNCGCGGAAGTCTTGTGGTCCGGGTGCTACTTGAAGATGTCGAGCGTATTGGTGGCGTCGTCCACGAAGTAGATGCCCTTGTTCCCTGGTTGGACGGCTAGGCCGAACAGCGCTCCGGCGCCTGGAGGCGAACCGGAGGTATCGACCCCTGGCCATTCCGGCTGGCCGCCTGTGAGCGTGGACTCGACGATCTCCCCGTTGCCGCCGTTGGCGCTCAACAGGTCGCCGTTGGGGGCGCGGGTGAGCCCGAGCGGCCCGTTTAGGAAGCCGGCGGAGGTGATCGTGGTGCCCGTGCCGTCGCTATTGGTGCGGAACATTCCGTCTGGGATGGCGGCGATGCGGTTGGCAAGGGTGTCGGCGACGTAGACAGTGCCGTTGGGGCCGACGGCCACTCCGGTCGGTCCGATGACCAGCGCGTTGGGGTCGGTCCTCTCCTCGAAACCGGAGGCGATGACGACCCGTTGCAACACGGCGGGTGGCGAGGTTGTGAGGTCGAGCACGATCCGCACCACGTTGCCCTTGTCGACCACTCCGCCCCCGGCGGCCACCGTGCCGTTGAGGACGTTGGTGACGAAGAGGACCCCGAAGCCGCCGCCGTCGTAGGCGGCGAGGTCCCACGGTCCGTTGATGTCGGCGCCGTTGATGGTCTCGATCAGTGTGCCTTGGCTGTTCAAGACGTAGAGGGCGCCGGCCCTGGCGGTGGCGGCCATCCCGTTCGTCGTGGGCAGGCTGCCGACGACGACGTCACCGTCGCGGAAGACCGCCAGAGCGGTGGTAAGGCCCACGTGGTTATGGGTCTGTCCGGTCAGGTCGGCGAATACCGTGGCGGTGCCCGACGGAGAGACCTGCATGATGGTGGTCCCGGTGCCTTGCAGGTTGTTCGAGTTGTTGAAGTTCGACACCAGAACGTCGCCCGCGACGAGATCGCCGACGGTTTTGGGCACCACCGCCACGCCATAGGGATTGACATCGCCTTTGGCCGGCACGGTCGAGGCGATCTGGCAGACGGTCGTGAACGATCCGAGGAAGCCCCCGCTGCCGTTGAGCTGCGCCGGATAACAGTTGCTGGCAGCCGGTCTGTGCACCGCTGCGTTCGAGGATGCAGCTGCGGCGGGGGCGACACCGCTCAAAGCGGCAATTAGCCCGCCGGCAGACAGGGCGGCGGCGAGCGTGGCGAGTGGAGTTCTCCTGAAGGTGCTCATGGTGCTCCTCCTAGCTTTCTAATGGTGTCCTTTGTCGCGGATATACGACTCAGACACGGGTTTGGATTGGCCGATGACCCGCATGCGCGACCAGCGCGCGAGCGACTCCGGAGAGCGCGAGGCGAAGCAGGTCGGTCGGAGTGCAATCCGCCTCGGCCCCCTCGATCGTACAAAGCGTCGACAGGTGTGGACAGGGGAGGTCGCGAGGTGGAACACGAAGGCACGGGCATCGACGGAGCAAACCTGGCTATGACCGCCCACGGCCCGGCGCGGCGACGCCGCTTCGGCCCTGGTGATCACCACAGGTTCCGGGCCGTGGCGACGATCGGTCTCGTGGCAATGGTGACTATGGCCCTGAGCCTGATCGTCGCCGATGCGGCAAGCGCGTCGATTGTCACCTCTCAGGCCAGCTTGGTCGACGGGCAGTTGACGATCGTCGGGTCGGGGGCCGTGCCGCACTCAACGGTGTCGGTGGACGACGGCCTACCGATCGGGCCGGCCGACGCGAACGGCGACTTTTCCATCTCGGCCAGCGGTTTCAGCGAGCCGAGCTGCGTGGCCACGCTCTATGACGGTTCGGTATCGGTGGAGGTGACCCTGTCGGGCTGCACCGCGACGATCTCGCCGCCACCCGCGGTCCCCGCCCCCCCATCGCCAGTCGGGCCGCTCCCAGGCACGCAGGTGATGGAGCCCGTCACTCTGTCGTGGCAGCCGCCGGCGACGCCGCCCGGACTCAGTTACCAATGGCAGGTGAGCACCGACCCAAGCTTCACGACACTCGTGTTGACGGCGACGACCTCGCCGAAGGTCACCAGCACGACACTGAGCGGGCTGGCCCTGGGCACCTACTACTGGCGGGTTCAGTCGGTGAGGTTCCCGCCGGAGCCGTTATATTCTCCGTTGTTCGGGGAATGGACACCGGAGCGATCGCTGACTATCACCGGCGAGGCGGTCGGGACGCCGGGGAGCCCGACGGTGGTGGCCCCCACGGCGGGCAGCGAGTACCACCCCGTTGAGACCTATCCGATTCAGTGGACCACGGCCACGGGGGCCGCGAGCTATCAGTTGCAGCTGGCCACGAACTCTACGTTCGCTCCCGGCACGTTGCTGGTGGATGTGCCCGAGTCCGGCACCGAGGCCCACGCCCCGCTCATGGATTTCCAAACACCGCTATTCATCCGCGTGTTCGCCGTGAACGCCAGCGGGGTTCTCGGCCTGCCGTCGCCGACGGTGCCTATTCGGCTCACCTACAAGGCGCCCGTGCCGGCCGCGCCCACCCTGCTGGCACCAGCGAACGGAGCCACGGTGTTGCTGCCGGTCACCCTCAAGTGGACGCCCGACCCCAACCCGCAGGTGGAGGGCTACGAGCTGGAGATCAACTCGACCCCGAACTTCTCGGCCGGTTGCGGGGATATCGAGGAGTGCGTCACCGGGCTCAGCCAACCGGACGACACCCTGTTCTCCCTGCCGGCGGGCGTTCACTACTGGCGGGTACAAAGCTCCCACGGGCTCGCTGGGCCGGATCGGGGCGCAGTAACGGCCTGGTCCGCGGCGCGGCATTTCAGCGTTTCTTCCGCCCCGCCCACAATAAAGACGCTGACAGTCGACGTGTACACCGAGGGCGGCGTGGTCTTGCGCAGCCACACCCATGTCTTCAGCGGCACCAACGAGGACAACGAGGCATTCGGGATCGTGCAGCTCACCACCCCCGCCCCGGCGGGAGGCACAACCATCGCCCTGGCCAGCAGCAACCCGAAGGCGGCGACAGTTCCCGCGTCGGTCTCGATCCCCGCCGGACAAGCACAAGGGAGTTTCACGATCCAGCCGCTGCAGGTCGCCCTCCCCGCCACGCTCAGCTTGAGCGGCACGCTCGCCGGCCACGCCGTCACCGCCCCGCTGGCGGTGGACCCCGCCAGTCTCAACCAGGTGTTCATCGAATCCAACCAGCAGCTCGACGGCAGGTCGTTGCCCAACTTCTTCTCCGGCGGGACGGCTGTGGTGGCCACGCTGCTCTTCAACGGGAACGCCCCCAACCGAAGCGTCATCACCATGGCCAGCAACTCGCCCGTGGCATCGGTGCCGGCCAGCGTGACCGCCACCGACCAGCTCGCCAGCTTCAACATCACCACCCAGCCGGTGACCACCAATACGCCCGTGGTGATCACCGCCACCTGGCGGGACAGGACCGTAAAGGTGAAGATGACCCTGCAGCCACCCCCGACGTTGATAGCGCCGTCGGCGGGAGCGAGCTTCGCCACCGGCCGTGTCGTCATCCTCCGATGGCACACTCCGACCGGGCTGTCCTCGCTTCTCCAAGTCGCCGACAATCCCGGCTTCACCAACCCGATCGCCGACTTCAACACCGACACCGCCCAGGCGTGGGCGCTCGCCTCGCTGCCCAGCGAGACGCTGTACTGGCGGGTACTCGGCGTCGACATCTACGGCAACGAGGGACCCCCACCGGCCACGCGTACCTTCACCGTCCGGCCCCCCACGGGGCCACAGCCAGCACCGACACCAGAGGCCCCCGGCCCGACGCCACCGTGACCGCCGGCCAGCGCATCTCCGGGTCCACGGGAGTGGATTCTCACGATTCCTTGTCGAAGGCCGCCTCGTTGGCTTCGGCGGGGGGCATCTTCCGTCTGGCGATGACGTGGACGTCGATGCCGATCGCGCCGGCCTCTTGGATGATCCGGCGCACGATGGATCCTCCGCTTCGGAGCTCTTGCCACCTGCTGCGCTGGCTGGACCCGATAACGATCTGGGTGATCTGGTGGTCCCGGGCGAAGCCGGTGATCGCTCGAACGGTGTCTTCTTCTTGGAGCTCGTGCCAGCGGGCCCCGACGTCGACGGCGAGGCCGCGCAACGATTCGATGGCCTTCTTGTCCCGCGCGCGGTTGCCGTCCACGGGAACTACGTGGACCACGTCGAGCTCGCCTTTGACCCGGGCCGCGATGCGAGCGGCACGCCGTAGGAGCATGTCGGTGCCGGGCGCGGCGGTGACGGTGACCATGATGCGCTCGGTTGTCTCCCACACATTCTTGGCTTGGTAGCGCCGCAGGTGCTCGAGGAGATCTTCTTCGGTTTCGTCGGCCAGGAAGCGCAGCGCTAACTCTCGGAGGGCGATGAGGTTGTCGGTGCGGAAGAAGTGGGTGAGGGCCTGGGGGACCTTCTCTTTGGGGTAGATGTTGCCGTGCAGCATGCGGCGGCGGAGCTGTTCGGGTGAGGAGTCGACGAGCTCGATCTGGTCGGCTTTGCGTACGACCCAGTCGGGTACGCGCTCTTGGACTTGGGCTCCAGTCATCTGCTCGACCGCGTCGGCGATGCT
>PMHH01000077.1:0-174 GCA_003156595.1 Acidimicrobiaceae bacterium | reverse complement strand
GCACGGCGTCGAGGTCCATCTCTTCGAAGTCGCTCCCCCGGTATTCGATGACCAGCCGGGGGATGACCTCGAGGCCGTCGATGAGCTCCTCGGTAACGGGCCGCCGATGGCATTCCACGAAGCCGATAACGACGTCGGAGCCGCGCTTTTGGCGCCGGTGGCCCTCGCTGAGCA
>PMHH01000104.1 GCA_003156595.1 Acidimicrobiaceae bacterium | reverse complement strand
GCCGTGTCGCCGGGGAAGCGGCCGGCGAGGTGGGCGAAGCGGGCGTGGGGGTCGCCGATGGCGTGCAGGCGGGCCAGGACGTCGATGCTCGTCTCCTGCAGGTGGGCTTGTTGTTCGGGGGAGGCGTGGAAGAGCCAGCTGTCGCCGAAGTTGTACGGCATGACGTCGGGGGGGACCTCGCCGTCGATGCGGCCCATCACGAAGTACGGCGAGCCGATCACGCCGGCGTCGGGTTCGCACCACCACAGGACCGGGACCGGGACGTCGCTGTGGGCCGCCACCCTCTCGATGGTGCGGTACTGGCCGGGCAAGTCATAGTTGGGGAAAACGGGAACGTCCGCCAGGTCCGGGGCCACCCGGGCGACCAGCCCTTCGGTGCGGGTGTCGCCGGCCTGGTGCCAGGTCACGTCGAACAGCAAGGTCTCGCTGGACATGCCGGTGGCGGAGGTGCCGCGCAGTTCGCCGATGGCGTGGTTGGTGCCCTCCGGCAGGTGGGCGGCGACTGCTGGCAGCAGCGCGGCGCGCACCTCGTCGAGGTCGCGGCTGGAGCGATGCAGCTCGGTCGGATCCGGTCCACCTGTCGGTTCGGTGCTCTCTGCGACCACTTGTCGACCCCCCGTCGCACGCTTGGTCCGCCCGGACCCTACCGGCGGGCCGGCAGATCTACCAAGATCTAGGAATATCCCTAGATGTGCTGATGCCGCCGACGCGCCCTACGGCTGAGAGTCTAGCGATATCCTTAGATCTGTGTAGAACTTGGTAGAGTTTCGGCATCGACCCGGTTCGAAACCCGTACAACCCCGGTGCAGGTACCCGACCGCCGGCGCTGGTGGGGCGGGACGCAGAGATCGCGGCGATGGACGTGACCCTGCAGCGGCTGCTGAGAGGAGCCAACGGTCGAAGCCAGCTGCTGACCGGGTTACGCGGTGTCGGGAAGACCGTGCTCCTCAACGAGTTCGAGGACCTCGCCCGTGGTCGAGGGTATTTCCACGAGCACATCGAGGTGTCAGAAGACGGCTCCTTGGCCTCGCTACTGGCTTCGGGCCTGCGCCGGGTGCTGCTGGCCATGGACGCCAAGAAGCGCATTGGCGGCGCGGTCAGGCGTGCTCTTGGGGTGTTGAAAGCCTTCTCGCTGCGGATTCCCAACGGACCCGAACTGAGTATCGATGTCGAAGCCGTGTTCGGTCCGGCCGATAGCGGCGACCTAGCCGCCGACCTGGCCGGCCTGTTCGTCGAACTCGGCGAGGTCGCCCGAGCCCATGACACTGGGATCCTTCTGACTATCGACGAGCTGCACTATGTGGACGTGCCCACGATGACCGCTCTCATCGTCGGCCTTCACCGCGCGTCTCAGTTGACCCTTCCCATCACGATTGCCGGTGCCGGGCTGCCGACTCTCACGATTGTCACGGGAGAAGCCAAGACCTATGCGGAACGGATGTTTACCTTCCCGAGGATCGGATCGCTGAGCCGCGACCAGGCGATCGAAGCTCTTCAGACCCCGGCTGCCGACGAGGGGGTGCTGTGGACTGACGATGCTCTGGAATACCTGCTGGGCGTGACTGACTGTTTCCCCTACTTCCTGCAGCAGTTCGGCCAACTCGCATGGGACATCGCCGACGGCCCAGAGGCCATCACCCTCGCCGACGTCGAGCGAACTGTTCCGGTCGCCACAGCCGAACTCGACGATGGATTCTTCCGTGTGAGAACTGGCTCGATCTCCGAATCCGAGCGTTCCTACCTTCGGGCCATGGCCGAGCTCGGGTCCGGTCCGGTTCGCTCGTCCGAGGTCGCGACCCTTCTTCGCAAGTCTCCGAAGGGGGTTGGCCCGGTTAGGGATTCGCTGATCAAGAGCGCGCTTTGCTATTCCCCCAGGTACGGCGAGATCGCATTCACCGTCCCGCTGTTCGACCAGTACATGAAGCGTTGGGTTCCGTAACGGCGGCGCCGATTCCGAGCGGCGAGACTGATCCGTTCGCTTTTTCAGTGGAGGCGTTCAACTGTGGACGACGGTGATGTCGAGTCCGTCGGCGATCTCATCGAGGCGGGCCACCCCACCGTTGACGCGAACGGCAATGCCGGGCTGTCCGCAATCAGATCCGCCGGCCGTATCCCACCGGCTCGGCGCCGAAGCTGGCCGCTTACGCCACTCCTCGGTCTGGGCGATTCTTTCGTACCCGCCCGAGATAACAGCTCCCATCCTCCGTCACACCGAGCACTGTCCGTCCCTGGCTGATTGTTCCGTAAAGGTCTCCTGGACGTGTTGGGGCGTTCGCCGTTCCCGGCGTGTACCAGACGGGTTTGCACTCGGCCAAGGGAGTGCGCTCCTTGCTCCCGGGCACGTCGACAGTCACGAGGATGCGGTTGTTATATGGGGAGCGGATGGTCCGGATAGGCCACGTTGATAGCTCCATCTTCACACTTGGTCCAAGGGCGAGCGTGTGAGCCTCTTTGATCAGAGCCGTTCCTGCCCTCGATCCCACGATGTACATCAGGCCTACGAACGCCAGAAAACCCAGGCACCACGCCCCCGCTCCACTGCCAATGAGTATTCCTCCGACGACCCCGACCACGACGGCGGCCCCGCCACCGCCAGCCATCAGCGTGCGTCGTCGCTCGACATAGGCGAAAAAGGCTCCTACCGCAGTCTGCCTCACGGAACTAAGCTAAGGGTGTCCCACCGGCGATCAACACCCGGCTCAGCCGCCTCGGCATGCTGCGAGCGTTCTTCGACCGCATCATCGAGTGGGAATGGGACGACGCCCCGCCCCGGGCTCCGATGTTCGCCAGCGATCTGCCCAAACCTGATGACCCGCTACCCAAGTTTCTCGACGACGCCGACGCCACCCGTCTGGCCCGGGCCATCGCGGCTGAGACCGACGCCCGCACCCGGCTGGTGCTCGAGCTGTTGATGCGCACCGGCATGCGGGTCAGCGAAATGTGCGCCCTGGAAACCGACGCCGTGATCCGCATCGGTGACGGGTGGTGGCTGCGAGTGCCGGTCGGCAAGCTGCACAACGACCGCTACGTTCCTCTTCACCCGGTCCTGGTCGGCCTGCTCGAGGAGTGGCAACCGAGCCACGGCGATAGCCCTTCGGGGTTGCTGCTCGCCGATCAAGGCTCTGTGCTGAACCGCCACGCCGTTACCCGCATGCTCAACCGGGTGGCCAAACAAGCCGGGGTGGGACACGTCCATCCTCACCGGCTGCGCCACACCCTGGGCACCCAGGCCGTCAACCGCGGGATGCGCCTCGAAGCGGTGGCCGCCCTGTTGGGACACCAGACCCTGCAGATGACCGCCCGCTACGCCCGCATCGCCAACCGCACCGTGGCCGCCGAATACCAAGCAGTCACGGCCAAGGTCGAAGCCCTCTACAACCAGCCCAGCCCGCTCGGCCCCGAAGCCGAGGGCCCTGCCATGCGCAACATCCGAGCTGAGCACCGACGGATGCTGGCCAACGGCTGGTGCACCCGACCGGCAGAACTGGACTGCAACTTCGAGGCCATCTGCGAGGGCTGCGGGTTCTTCGCCACCACCATCGAGTTCAAACACATGCCATCGCTGCCCAAGCCGAACACGCCGCCCGCAACGGCCAACAACGACGCCAAACCCTCTACCAGGGCCTCCTGGAAACCCTTGAGGAGGCGGCAGAGTCATGATCGGCCACGACCCACGCCGGGAACCGCCGCCACAGCCAATCACCGACGACGAATCCGCCCTGATCCTCGACGAAGCCATCGCCACCCTCGCTGCCCTACGGGCGCCGATGGCCCAAACCGACCCGCTGGCCCAGCTCCACGCACTCACCAGTCTCGTCGCCCAAGCCCACGGCCGGATACCACGACTCGTCGCCGACGCCCGAGACCACGACCACCCCTGGACCGACATCGCCCGACAACTCGATGCCAGTCGAGCCATGACCCTCGTCCGTTACGCCGGTCGCACCACCCGAAGGAGGACGCCCCTAGACCCCGACTGACCACCACCCGCCGCGGTCGCCGGGAGCAACCAAAGCTCCCGGCGATGGGCGGCATATCTCGTTTCTACTTGACGCGATGGGCGGCATAACGATCCATCTCGCATCATTACGGACCCGCCGATCTCCTCATCGGATGGCGCGCGATTCGGCGCTAAGCGCTATCCATAGCCACCCAGCCACGGCAGAGCTACGACCTCCTCGACCTTCCCTGAGGCCAGGGTCGTCATCATCGCAAGCACGCTCTCTCGAGGTACGTCCTTCTGAGGCTTGGGGGGCTGCCTGTCTCAACATTCTCGAAGACGACCAGGCCATGCTCAAAGGCCGAGAGCGTCCAGCCGTCCTCCGTGCTGACGGACACGTCCGGATGCTCGGGGTCGGAGTGCTCCAGCTCGGCTAGTAGCGCTCGGATGGCCTCTGGCCTCTCGGACGTCTCCATGGCGCCGGAGCGATAGGTGATGATGAACCGCACACCGATCATTCCATCACGCGCCCCCTCCACGCGCTGAGCGGCCGCGCTGGTGGGACGCGAGATTCGGCGATCTCGAGCATGTCGCCCGGGCGGGAAGGGCTCGATGGAGGCGATCAGAACGTTCAGCACCCCGGCTCGGCGATCTGGCCGCGTGTTCGGGCGTCCCCTGGGCGGCACAGCTCGGCGGCAAGCGAGCCCTACGTCGATCTGGTCGCCTTCGTGGATCAGGTGATGGCCGACGAAGCGGGCGCGGATCGGTAAATCTGTTCTGGTGTCGGATGAAGTCGCAAAAATCATCGCCCTCGCCGCCAAAGAAGGGCTCGCCCCTCTGGGACTTCGCAGACGCGGTCGGTCAAGGCTTTGGATCGATGATCACGGTTGGTGGACGATCAACGTCGAATTCCAAGCCTCCGGCTTCGCCAAAGGCTGCTATCTGAACGTCGGATACCAGCATCTTTGGGTCCGCAGGAACCACCTCGTTTTCGAGGAACCCGAGCGCCCGCTCGGGGGGTCCACATTCGTGCGGTACGAAGGTGACAACGACGACTTCGCAGTGGCTATCGGTCCCGTAGTCGCGTCAGCCGTCGAAGCCGTCGAAGGCCGGCGGGTCAACCACGGAGAAGGCATTGAGAGCCTGCAGAACGTCGCCAGCAGCCCCGATGACCTCAACGCCGGGATTGCGGCGGCCATTCTCGGGCAGACGGACTTGGCGAGGCGCCGCCTCACGGGGTCAGTGCACAGTGCGTACCGGGATCAGGCCGACGCCTTCCTAGAGCTGTCCAATCAGGAAGCGTCTTCACTCGCACACCGGTCGATCACAGAAACCAGACAGCTACTACGTCTCCCCGAGCACTGGTCCGACTGGCGAGCATAACGATGGCGACATTCAAACCATGGGCATCGTGAACGGTCCGCCCCGCGAGCCCCCAAGTCGGCATCGTTCCCGCGTGCTCCACCGAGGCCGCGGCAAACTAGTCCCATAGGCGGCAGCGGATATTTCGTTTCTCTCCGAGGACTTGCGATCCCAGGCAATCCGAACTGATACCGGGGAGGTGATGTGGCCCCGCTCCGTTGCGGTCGAGGTCGTTGCCGCTCTCGCAACGAACGGCCGCCTGGTCCTGGGTCTAGACCTCCGCAGCGACGGCGCTGGCGAAACGCCTTCGGGCTTTGACACAGAGGTTCCGTTGAGCGCTTTTACGGGCCCCGACCTCGTTGCGGTCCAAGCCGATGGCGTGGGACTCATAATCGATGCGGGGTCGCCGGACATGGACTGCCGGCGAATGGGCGATCAGGCCTTCCTCTTCGGCGTAGCGGTAGAAGCCGGTCACGGTGCACAACCTTCGGGCGATAGTGGCCGTCGCCCGACCCCGAGCTTCGAGGTCGCGTCCGAAGGTCTCGATGTCGCTTCGGCGGACCTCGAACAGCCCCAAGTGGCGCTGGTCGCAGAAGTCGACGAACTGGCGAAGGTCCAAGGCGTAGGCGTCGTGGGTGAGACCCCGAAAGCCGCCGAGGAACCCGGCGAGCGCTACATGTTCAGGATCGACCAGAGCGGGGTCGTAGACGAGGATGGCTGTCGATGCGTTGGTGGTCATGGGATACCTCCCGAGTCATTGGGACTCGGGGGACGAGGCCACCGGGCCCCAGATGGATGAACCACCACCGTAGGTAAATTCCCCGCGACCGGCCTGCTCGTGAGGACCGACAATCTGTACACCTCCGGCCACGAAACTAATAATAAGGGCCTCCTCACGCACACCGCCGATTCGGAGTGCTATCTCTCGCGGCGTCGGTGTCGAACAGTGACGCCCGATAGAACAATCTGCTCGACGAGGTTGCCGGGATTGCTTCAGTCGGGTGATGCAGGCAGAACTAGCGCTTCTCCGATGGCTCAGGACGAACTGGCGGCTTCTGGCCCTTCTCGATGTAGCCGATCAGTTCCTTGTTCGGTCGGAACGGAGGCGGGGCGGGCCGACTCGGCGGTGTAGAGCCGTTCGCCTGGGACTCCTGGCTTGTTGGCTTTTCAGGCATGAGCGTGGCCTCCGGTAGCGGCCAGTGTACCCGCCACCACGAGAGCCGCTCCGGCAGCCAGTGCCACTACAGACGCCCGAACGCCTCGCCCTTTCTGCTTCACCAGGGCGGCCGCTTGGTCGACCATCAAGATCTCCGTGTCTAGAAGTTCGAGTTTGGTCTCTTCCACCGACGCCGTGAGGTTGTTCTCCCGTAGCCGAGCGACTTCGAGAACCGGGTAGCGGCGCGGGAGGAAGGAGACAGCTGCAAACAAGGCTGCGAAGACCGCGAATCCGAGTCCGACCTGAAACGCGACTTCGTCGGACACGGCCGACTGTGCAGTTGCGCCGAGCCCCACCAGTACGCCCGCGAACCCGAGCACTACGCCGGCCTTGCTATCCAGGCTCTCAGCATGAGCGTGCATGGTCTCGCGCTCCGCCGCGACCTAATCGGCCACGATGTCGAGCGAAGGAAGGCTTATGCGTTCAGGCACGCCGTGAACTCTATGAGGCCCCTGTGACGAGACTTCCCGATCGGTGAGCGGCGCGTTATTCGACATCACGAAGGGACGGCCAACGTTCCTCCGGTGGCGCCTGCCGACTCGGCGCCCCTTGTCTGGAGGACCTGGACGTGGACGGCCGTCCCGGCGCCCCTCGTCGCTTCTGGCGTCGCAATCCACAGGCTGGGCTTCGGCTGGCTCGTCGAGATCGCCGACGACGCCATCGAATGGGTGCTCTGCGAATAGGTCGGCGGCCGTGGGTGGAAGCCGGAATACAGGACGGTCCCCACTCGGCTCTTTTCTAGGCTGTTGGGGTGTTGATGCTCTGGTCGGGGTCCACCCGAATGTCGTCGCGCATCACCGCGCGGCCCACTACGGACCGCCATGTGGGGCCTGCGGTCGACCACTCCGAACTCCGAGGGCGTCCTTCTGCGCCTCCTGCGGAGCGAGCCGGAGCGTCTAGGGCACTCGCGGGATCGACTCTGGCGCGGCGGGCGCTGGAAAGCGGGCGAGCAGCGGGCCTGCTGATCTGTGGCGACTCCAACGGCACGAGTAAACGTGACGCACGAGCATGGTGACGGGACTCGGGACGGCGACGGAGAGCGGGTCGATGGTGGCGAAGCAGCAGGGCTTTCTGAGCCCGTTCCGCAAAGGCCGCTCCTATTCAGGTTTTGTGGCGGGGCGTGAACCCCTGTTGCGGGTAGATGGCCTCGCCACGGGCGAGCATCGCAACGAATTGCTCGATGCGGCGCCGTCGTGTGTCAGCCTGCTTCGCCGTCCTCACCCGGTAGAGGATCGCATACCGGTTGGACGCGTTCAGCTTGTCGAACATGGCGCTCGCCACAGGATCGGCAGCAAGCGCCGCGGCCAGATCAGCGGGAATCTCGATCGTCGCCTGACCCTCGTAAGCAGTCTGCCACGTGCCATCGGCCTTGGCTCTCGACACGGCTGCGAGCCCGGACGGTCGCATGCGACCTTCCTCGACGAGCTTGGTGGCGATGGCAACATTGCGCTTCGACCAGGCGCTCCCCGACCTTCGAGGTGTGAACTTCCGGCGATAGGTTCCGTCGTCACCGGCGCCGAGCTGCCCGTCGATCCATCCGCGGCACAGCGCCTCGGCCAGTGCATCGTCGTAGGTCAAGGAGGTGGGTTCAGTCGTTCCCTTCCTGGCCAACGTCAGCCAGATACCGTCCCGCTGCCCCTCATGCTCCTCGAGCCAGCGTCCCCACGCCGCAACGTCCGGCACGTTGAGTACGGGAATGTCAACAGCCATCCCTGGCAGTCTCGCACCTCGTTGAAACCGTCGGAGCACCCCTCGAGACCGGCGACGGCGACGATCGCCGCCGGCAGGCGGCTTGTGGCCACAGTCGCCCCGATCAGACACGCATATCGTCGGCCCGGCCCAGAGCGTTCTGGTCGTCCTCCCCGAGCCGACCTGGGACGCCCAGGGAGCGCGGCACGCCGATTCGGTATCTGTCAAGTGGTCGCCGCCGGTCTGGACGAGAACATCATGCGCTGCACTTCGGCGTTCCAAGGCGATCGGTGGGTCGTGTGACTCCTTCTCATCGCTCGCGGCAATCGACGGCTACCTCAAGAGCGGCGCAGACGTGCCGCATGCGCTCGTCGGCCAAGCGGCCGAGGCGCTGAACCAAGACAGCTACCGACACGCTCTCGACTGAGTCCAGGTTGATGGCGCAACGCCGAGGCACTGGGTCCTCGTCTGGTTCCAGAACGACCTCGCTGGCCAATCCTCGGATCGTCGTAGTACAAGGCCCAACCAGCGTCCGCCGCAGCCGAGGGATAGCGGCATCCCGAGAGAGGACCACCACCGGCCTACGGCCGATGTCGGGCAGCTCGCACCACCACATCTCGCCACGGACCGGAAGCGCGCTCACGACGCCGCAGCAGCCTCCCGGAACGATGCCAGGTCACCCCACTCGTCGGCTTCGGCAAGTGGGTGCTCGTCGTAGACCGAGTACGCAGCGTCGAGCTCAGCGGCGCGGTGTCGGGCCAGAAGGGCGGCCAGCGCCTCATCGATCAAAGCAGCGTCGGCGACACCAGCTCGTGCCTTGCGGGCGCTGGCTAGGAGATGTTCATCGACTGTCGTGCTCACGCGAACCCGTGCCATGCCATAAGTATGCCACATAGATGCTACTGATCTGTCGTCGGCGCTGTTAGGGCGCGCTCGGGGAGTAGCGGGCTCAGCCCTCCGATTAGCGCATCCCGCCGACTCGGCGCTGCAGGTGGAGACACCCGACGTGCCTCCTGACGGCGCGGGTGCGAACGCTCTGGTGCGGTGGTGTCATGGGCGCCAGTGCAGGCGGAACAAGAAGCGTCGGACGGGGAGGTGGTCTGCGAACCAAGTCTCACCGCCGGGACCGAAGGTGTTGAACCACAACCGGTGGAGCAGATGGTACTTACCCAGACGGTGACTGATGCGCCGCTCCCGGGTCCAGAGGTCGTAACGCAGTTGGTCTGTTGTTTCTTCGAGTTCGGCGTCTATCCGGTCGAACCAGAGCCCCTGGAGAGCGAGGCGATCGGGACCGGACAGGGAGTACCGACGGGCCAGAAGGTTGACGTGATCGTTCTCGACCGCCTGCAACAGGATCAGGTCCGACCATTTGCGCAGGCGCCCAAGGGGCAGCCTCGCTACCCGGTCGTCCAGGTCCTCTTGCAGGTTTTCGGCGATCGCCCCCAGATCAGACCAAGCTGGGGGCGGCGGTTCCGGTAGCGCGGGGCCTACTGCGACGTTTACCGTGAGCGCGGGCTTGGGCGCGACGACGACCTCGGACTTCGATGGATCTATGCGAAAGATCTCCTTGTCAAGAGGTGGATCGACCAGGAGGTCTAGAAGTTCGCTCACCACGAACGGCTCACCGTTGATGATCCCGGTCATGCGGTGCAAGAACCCGTATTCCGCATCGACGACTACCTCTACCTCGGCGGGAGGAGGCTGGCGGCCCACGATTCGGGCGTCTTGGTTATCTTCCGCGCCGGGTTCCGGGGATGCGGGCTGGACGCGCTGGGCGTGAAGGACAAGGACATCCCGGTTGTTGTGCCTGTCCCGCCGGGGAGTGCCCCAGTCGTATCCGATCAGCCAGGACGGATCGAGAAGCATTCGGGCCGGAGAAGACTCGGCATCTGCCGGGTGAGAGTGAAAGGCCCCGCGAGCGGTGGGAAGCCACTTCGTGACGCCGTCACAAACATGAACAGAAGTACCCGAAGCCCCCGAATCGCGCTGCCAGTCCCGCTCAAGGCGCCACGAGCCCCGTTGAGTGGCAACCCAAATACGGTCAGCGAGGCTCTCGCTCACAGGATTCTTCGGGTCCCAAGGAGCGACCACGCCATAGACCCCGTCTGATGCTCTTGGCCCAGGGATCTCTTTGTTGGCTTGGCGGAGGCGGACCATGTGGCGCCATCCTCGGAGTCTGGCCGACAATGGCGGCGTCCGGCCAAAGGCCCCGGAAACGAGTTCCATCAGGTCGCCCCCAGCGGTCATGACGACGACGATAGGACACGCGGCCCGCAGTAGACCTCGTACCAGAGCGAGATCGACTCCGCACTTCTCGCCCCTCTCAATCCGTAACAGGATGTGCTGCTGTTCTGCGGCAGGTCCAGGCTGGCATCTACGACCTTCCCCGGACGGGCGAGGCGATGGCGAACCAGAGGCTCAATCTCACGGAAGAACTCGTCAAGCTCGCCGGCGGTGGGAGCCGGACCGAGTAACCCGCTGCTCCCGATGCCAGGTGGATCAGGAGACTTGCCAAGGAGACAGGGCCCATGGCGTCATGGGCCAAGATCATTTCCTGATCGTCGGAGAGCCGACCGCGATCGGCGTCGCTCATCTCTTCAGCATCGCGCCGTCTCCGGACCCGCACGCTCGTCGCGGGCTTCGGTGGTGGACACCTCCGAATCGTCCAGAGGAGCGATGAACCCACTTAAGATCGTCGGGGAGATCGACACACGGAGAGCGTATGGGAGCCCGTGAAGGGGTAACAGTCGACTCCGAACGACTCATCCGCGCTCCGCTCGCTCTGGGGAACCAAGCCGAGCCAGCCACGCATATCGAGACGGCGTTGCGCTAGGCCGAGCCGCCGACCGGGGCCACCGAAGACTCGCTCAGAATCTCGCGGTCGACCGTCCCAGATTCGCCAACGGCCCGCTTCCTCTATCGCCGGGTACGGCGGACCTTCACCGTCAACCCTTCTTGCCACTGCTGGCTATTTGTGCTACAAGTAACACATGACCTCGGTAGGAGTTCGTGAGTTGCGGCAGCGGGCCAGTGAGCTACTGAGGCTTGTCGAACAAGGCGAAACCATCGAGATAACCGACCGAGGCCGTCCGGTGGCCCGTCTCGGGCCTGTCCCAGAAGGGACGCCCTTGCAGCAAATGCACGCGGCCGGCGAGATCGAGCCAGCTTCTGGCGGGCTCGATGACCTTCCCGAACCGCTGGTGCTGCCCGACAACGTCGAAACGCCATCGGCCGCCCTCGCCCGACTGCGGCGCGACGAACGCTGAGCATGGCAGCTACTTACATGGACTCTTCCGCCATCGTGAAGCTCGCGGTCCGCGAACCGCAATCCGACGCGTTGCGCAAGTACCTCCGTCGTCGGCGCCCCCTCATCTCAAGCGCCGTCGCCCGTGCAGAAGTGCTGCGAGCGCTCCTACCAGGCGGAGAGCCCGCCCTGGCTTCCGGTCGCCGCGTCCTCGACCGGGTCGATCTTGTCCGCGTCAACGATCGGGTCCTGAACTTGGCCGGCATGTTGCTACCGCTCGAACTGCGATCCCTCGATGCAATCCACCTGGCCACTGCAACGCGACTCGGCGCCGATCTCAGCGACATCGTCACCTACGACGACCGGATGGCCGCAGCCGCCAGGGCCATGGGCTACAGAGTGTCCTCACCAATGTGACCCACCTGCCTCCAAGGCTCAGGCGCAAGCAACACACGAGTTGCCCCCGAACGCATCTGTCAGGCCTGTGGCGGTCTCCAACGGAAGCGGCGCCTGACAGTCGATCTGCTCCTCGTCGCTGGCTGTGGCGACACCTTCGCGTCGCGCCTTATCGTCGGCAGATGGCCGAACAGCTGCGGCTAACCGCGACGGCTATGGCCTCCGATGGCCGGGCGGTCTCGCGCCACCCGTCGGGGCAGGTGGTGTTCCTGGAGGGCGCCCTGCCAGGCGAGGAGGTGGTCGCCACGATCGTGGCTGAGCGCCGGCACTACCTGACCGCCCGGGTGGCCCGAGTGGTGACGGCGTCCGCGGCACGCCTCGAACCTCGCTGTGGGCACGTCGCGGAGGGTTGCGGAGGCTGCCAGTGGCTGCACGTCGGCATCGACGCCCAGGTGGAGTTCAAGCGGCAGATCCTGATCGACACGATCAGGCGGATCGGTCGGATCGAATGTCCTGAGCTGTCGGAAACGGTCGGGTTGGAGCCCTGGAACTTCCGCACGTCGCTGCGGGCCACCGTGGTGGACGGCCGGGCCGCTTTGCGTCGCGCTCGTTCGAACGAAGGCATACCCGTGCCGGGCTGCCTGGTGGTGCACCCGCTCCTGACCGAGTTGCTGGACGGACGTCGTTACCCAGGAGCGGAAGAGGTTCTTCTGCGGTGTGGGGCCCGTACCGGGGAGCGGCTGGTGTCGGTCCGTCCCCACCGCATTGTCGCGGACGTCCCAGGCGATGTCAGGTCCGACTGGGTGCACGAGCTGGCAGCTGGCCGAACGTGGCGGGTGTCGGCCGCTTCATTCTTCCAGTCCCGACCTGACGGAGTCGACGCGTTGGCGGACCTGGTGGTCTCCGCTGCGAGCGACGTCGAACCTACCGTTGCGGTCGATCTGTACAGCGGGGTCGGGGTCTTCGCCGGCGTGTTGGCCGCTCGCGGCTGGTCGGCGACGGCGGTGGAAGGTTCGGCTACAGCGGTTCGGGATGCCGAGGCCAACCTGGCCGGCCTGGGCGTCCGGGTGGTGCGGGCCGACGTGACCAGGTGGTACCCGGAGCAGGCGGCCCTGGTCGTGGCCGACCCCAGCCGGGCTGGCCTGGGGAGCTTCGCGGAGCTGGTCGCGTCACTAACACCAGAGGAGTGGGTGACGCCCACCGAACTGCACCGCCTGGGACGTCCGCACGATGGCCCTGCACGTCCTCGGGTCAGGCGAAGCACAGGCATCGGTCAGAGAGTTCGCCCATCAGTTACGACGCGGGATGCCGCTCAACAAGGAAATCGACTCGCACCACTGGGTCGACGGCCTCAACGAGCTGCAGATCCGCGAACGCGACCACCTGTCCAACGCTGAGCTCGTCGCCCAGCTAGCGGCTGTGGGCCCCAACGCGGTCAAGGGCCGCTGGGGCACCCCGCCCCCAGCACGGTACATACCGCTCCCGTTCGGTCCGCCCATCGGTTGGGCGCCGCTCAAGTACCTGCTCGACGTCGGCTTCACCCGCGACGTGTGGGCTCACCGCATCGACATCCACGCCGCCATCAACCGACCGATGCCCCTCAGCGCCGAACACGACGGCCGGCTCGTCGCGGACATCGTCGCCGAATGGGCCACCGTCCACGCCAACCGTTCGAGCTCGTCCTCGACGGCCCCGCCGGCGGCAAATACAGCCAGGGCGTCGACGGCGAACGAGTAGAGATCGACGCCGTCGACTTCATCCGCACCCTCGCCAGTCGCCTGCCGGGCACCGGTGTCCTATCCAACCCGCTACCCCTCTGAAAGGAGACCTCTAATGGATACTCGCGTTGCCGAGATCGCCGACCGGCTGGGCCAATCCAGCTGACGACTGGGGAACGCAGGGCTGAGCGATCTGACTCGAGGTCTAGCGCGAGGGTCGTCGGGCGGCTCAGGTTGCTGTCAAACGTTCGCGCGCGAGCATGGCCGCCGTGGAACCCTCGCCCACAGCGGCGGCCACGCGTCTAATCGATCCAGCTCGGATGTCCCCTGCGGCATACACGCCGGGAATGCTCGTCTCGAGCCAGCTCGCCCCGTCCCGTCCGGTGACGATGAAGCCGTTCGAGTCCAGCTCGACCACACGATTTAGCCAGTCAGTGTGGGGTCGAGCGCCGATGAACACGAACAAGGCGTCAGCATCGACAGTTGTAGAGGATCCGTCCGCGACATCGGTGAGGACAAGCCCCGAGAGCTGATGTTGGCCGAGAGCACCGGTCACCTGCGATCCTGGTCGCACCGTGACATTTGGGGTCCCTTCGAGCTGCTGCACCAGGTAGTCCGACATGCCCTTGGTGAGAGAATCCCCCCGGATGAGGACCGTGACCTCAGCGCCAGCGGCAGCCAGCTGGGCCGCGGCCTGTCCGGCCGAGTTCCCACCGCCGAGGACGAAGACACGCAGGCCCCCCCATCGTCTGCGCCTCCGATGCCGCGGCGCCGTAGAAGACACCGTGGCCGATGAGCCCGTCGACGGAGGTGACCCCGAGGCGCCGATAGCTGACCCCGCCGGCGAGAACGACGCACGAACAGCGGACAGTGTCATCGCCGGTAAGCGTCAGAACCCGCTCGTCGCCGTCCACACGGAGGTCGACCGCACGACGGGCGACCACGAATTCGGCTCCCATCTGCTCCGCCTGCCGGCTCGCTTGGGCCGCCAGGTCGGCACCGCGAACCCCCCATGGGAACCCGAGGTAGTTACGGATCTTGGCGCTCGTACCCGCCTGGCCGCCCACGGCGTACTCCTCGATGACCACCGCGTGCAGCCCCTCTGACGCTGAGTACACCCCGGCGGCGAGGCCAGCCGGACCGGCGCCGACGATGGCGACGTCGTAGAGATCGCGCTCCGGCCGCGTGCGCGCGCCGAGCTCCTCGGCAAGCTCAACCTCGGCTGGGTTCCCGAGCCTGCGCCCATCCCAGAGCAGCGCAGACGGCAACTGGAGGCCGGCGAGGGGCCCCGCCCGCAGGTCCTGACCCTCCGCAGAGTCCGAGCTGTGGAATCCGGCCGCCACCCCGTTGCGCCCGAGCCAGCCCACCAGCTGCTCCCCCCGTCCCGACCCGGGAGTGTCGACGACGGTGGCCTTCGCGAAGCGTGGCTGCTCGTCGTATGCCCAGGCCCGCAGGGCCTCGCCGACCACAGGGTAGAGCTCCTCCTCGGGCGATGCCCACGGCTGCCCGACGTAGTAGTCAACCTGGCTCAGAGTCAGGGCTCGGCTCAGGTCAGCGGCGACAGAGACGTCGCCGACATCCACCACGGCGATGCGGCGCGCGGCCGGATGGGAGTTTCGCACCGCGATCAGCGCCGCAAACTCCTCGGATCGGATAGGGGCAAGGGCAACTGCGATCGGACCGAGGCCCGCCAAAATTGCCTCGAGGTCAGCCTTCCTGGCACCGTGACAATCTGATAATCGGCGGAGTAGCGACGCTCGAGCGCGTCGGCCAGCGCGGCCCGCTGTGACTCGTCACTGACGACCGCCAGGATGACGTTCACGGTCTAATCATGCCCTCTCGCCCGTCGCACGGGCCAAACCGCGATCACGCAGGGCGCTTCGATTCGGCCCTCGGCGTTACTCCGTAGACGCTCGCGATTGTGGGCAGCTGTCCGAAAGGGTTGAGAGGAGATCGCAACACGCGAGCGCCCTAGGTTCGTCGCAAGGTTCGACGGCCACCGGTTGGTTCAGTTCGGTTGCGGCCGGTCGAACGTATGAGCCGCGCCTTACTGCTCTTCGTCGGCTCTGCGCAGGCTGGCCGCTGTCCGAAGTCTGCGCAATGCCTCGGCGAACCCGACCAGCTCGTTCGTCGTGAGGCCGCCGTCGAGCCAGGTCCGGAGCTCCTCGTCGAAGACTGATCCTGCTTTCTGCAGCAAGTTGCTGCCGGAGGGCGTGAGCTCGACGATCGACGATCGACGGTCGGCCGGATTGGGTGTACGGAACGACAGGCCGCGTGCCTCCAGTCGGTCCACCGCCTGACTGGCTCCGCCGACGGTGATCGATACCGCCCGGGCAAGATCCCAGACTCGGCACTGCGGTGTGGACTGGACGACGAGCAGGGCGTTGAAGACGGCCAGGGAGACGTCGCAGTCACGCTGCAACCTGGCATCGACCCCGTTCCACAGATCGGTCTCGAACCGGATCAGATCGTCGTACACCTGGCGCAGGTCCATGGCCCATAGCCTCCCACCTCCATGTGCATCACCACTAAGTAGATTAGTGCTAATGTACATACGCCGGTCACGAGGGCCGGACGAACCCAGAAGAGAGCCCCCATGACCCAACTGCAACGAGAAGCCATCGACGGTGCACTTCGCGCCTCGCCGCTCGACCTGGGCGGAGATCCGCTCGAACAACGGCCACTGTTCGAGCAGATGGTCACCGCCGTTCCGATCCCTGACGACGTCATCACGACTCCAGGGCATCTCGGGGGCGTCCCAGTGATCAGCCTCGAGATGGCCCGGCTCCCTACGGAAGGAATCATCCTGTACTTCCATGGGGGAGCCTTCGCCATCGGATCGGCATCGGCCTCCGTGGGCCTTGCCGCCGATCTCGCCCGCAAGGCCCACATGCGGGTCATCACCGTGGAGTATCGCCTGGCCCCCGAAGATCCCTATCCGGCGGCATCGCTCGACGCCATGTCGGCCTACCGGGCGTTGCTTGACGGCGGTCAGAACGTCGCCCGAGTCGCGGTCGCAGGAGAATCTGCTGGTGCCAACCTGGCGATCGCCACCCTGCTCGGCGCGTCGCGCGCCGGACTGCCCCAACCGGCGTCGGCGGTTCTCATGTCTCCCTGGGTGGATCTGGCGGTCACCGGGCAGAGCGCGACTACCAGAGCCGCCCTGGACCCGGCCCTCACCGTCCGGGCTCTGCGTCTACGAGCCGAGGACTACCTACGCGGCACGGACGCAACCAGTGGTTCTGTCAGCCCGATCTACGCCGACCTCACCGGACTGCCTCCCCTCCTGATCCAGGTCGGCTCGCACGAGATCCTCCTCGACGACGCCACCCGCCTCGCAACAAAGGCCGCCGCCGACGATGTCGAGGTCACCCTCGAAGTCGTGCCCGGGGTACCCCACGTGTTCCAAGCCTTCGCCGCCCATCTCGACGAAGGCGAGGCCGCCCTCCAGCGCGCCGGCACCTTCATCCGCAGACACGCAACCGACTGAACAGCCACCAGATCGGCGAGGTCTGGGCCAGGCCGTTATAAGGCGGGGGAGCCGGGCACCCGTACGAGTCGAGCTCACTCTGGAAAGTCTGGAAGGATCTCCATCCGCCGAGACCAGATGACCATCCCGCCAGGTGGATCTTGCCTCTCCACGAGTTCGGCTGTGACCTCGCTGGGTGTGCCGGTGATAACCCAGCCCTGGCAAGTCAGCCGCAGCTCAAGGGGATGTCCGGTCATGTGAAAATTGGCGGGCGAATCGACCTCGGGCCAGGGGTTGATCAGATAGCAAAGCCGGGCCGGGGCCCGTCGCAGGACGAGATCGTCCACAAAGGTGACGAGACCGTCGAGGGTCTCGAAGTCGCCGGGGTAACCGAAATCGCAGTTATCCCAGGCCGTGATCCTCCACCTGCCTTGAACCGGTTGGACATGGCAGACGATGGGATCCCCGAACAGCCGGTGCTGACGAGGGTCGAAGATGGCTGCGTACAAGCGCGTTAGTGCGGTTCTCAAGGGCATAAAGTCAGGTCCGGACGGGGGATGGAATGGGTCGCGGGCTCCCCGCCCCCGTCCGGACGCTTGAGTCGGGACTCACGGAAACACAGGTTCGCGTTGCGGCGAGCGGTAACGCTCAGTGCTCGGGTCGTCAGGTCGTGTCGCCCTCCACAGGTGCACGCCGCGGGAACGGGCTCCCTGGCCGGTGTGGGATCTTTAGACGGGGACGATCTCTATGAGGTGCTCGATCCCGGCCAGGTCCGCCGCGTTTCGGGTGTAGAGCCGAGCGGCGTGGGCGTGGGCTGTGGCCGCTATCAGGATGTCCATGAGTCGCGATCGCGGTTGGCGGCCAACGGCCACCACGGCCGCAGCGAGTTGGCCGTAACTGGCCGCGACGTCGTCATCGACGGGCAATGCGTCGAAGGTGTGCTGGAGGACGGATAGCCTTCGCAGGCGCTCGGCACGCACCGCCCCGTCAGCGGTGACCAGCACGCCGAAATGCAACTCGGCCAGCGACGCGGCGCTGATTGCCAGCTCTCCTTCCAACGGTTCCACGTCTGTAGCCATCAAGACGCTGGTATCCAGGATCGCCTTCAACGTGAAGGTTCCCACGGGTTAGCGATGGACTGGTCGACAAGGTCCGCGTCGCGCTGCCAATCTGGATCAGCACGGCCGGCGAACAGGTCGGCGACGTCATCCCAGCGCTGCCAACGCCTCGGCGCGGCGGGGACCATCCGCGCTGCAGGACGGCCCGAGACGGTGATCTCGATCTCCTCGCCACTTTGTACCCGTCGCACCAGGTCGGAGGCGTCCTGACGCAGTTCTCGAAGACCCACAGTACGCATGGATGAAAGTGTAGCACAGATGCTACCGCTACGCCCGGCTCCTCCGTCTATGGCACACTGGAGCGTGGCCATACAGCACGTTTGCCTGTTCCGCTTCACACCCGACATCGCCGAGGCCCAGCAGGAAGAGCTGCGGCAGCGGGTTGAAACCTGCCACAACACGATCGGTAGGATGCGCGAGTTACGCTTCGCTCGCCTAGTGCCCGCCGAGGGCACCATGGGTTACCAGCACATGTTGTCGATCGTCTTCGAGAACGAAGCTGACCTAGACAACTACATGGGTCACCCGGTTCACAGCGACTTCGGGGGCTGGTTGGTAGCCCAGGGTTGTGAGTTCTTGTATTTCAACTACGACCTCGAGGCGGCGACGGCCCTACGCCAACCGGCCTGACGCCCCCGTTATCAGCGTTTGGTGATCAGACACCGGCCGCTCTGGGAGTCAGCCTGCAAATCGTAAAGACAGAGGAGCGCCGAACCATTCGCGGTT
>PMHH01000124.1:27898-28981 GCA_003156595.1 Acidimicrobiaceae bacterium | reverse complement strand
CGGTCGCGCGCGTCGCCGGCGAGCTGCTGCAGTACCCGAAGGTCGAAGTACAGCGCTTCGACCTCGCGGTCGACGGTGGCCAGGTCGGCTTGACCCAACACATACAGGGGGGCGCCGTCGTAGTCGGGCATGAGCAGCGGCCAGTCCGCCAGCTGCCAGGGTGGGATGGGATTGGCGGCTGCCTCCACGTACAACTCGACGGGCTCGCCGCCGTCCGCCTTACCCGTCACCAAGCACCCGCGGTGCTTGTGGTGCAGACCCTGGACCGGCCGGCCTTCGCGATCCCAGATCTGCCCTTCTGCCGTGAAGCCCACCATCTCGTCCCCCCCGAGGTGGACCACGGCGGCGACCTCATCGCCCGCCCAGTCATCGGGGATCGAAGCCCGCAGGCGGAACCAGGTGGTGTCCCATCGTCCGCCCCAACGCCCACCGACCGCGAACGGCTCGAATGGCCGCCCGAGCGCTTCGACCGCGGGGATGGGTTCGCCGTGCACATGGTGGGCGGCCACTTCCAAGGGGTGGCGCCGGCGATGAATGGCGGGATGTACCACCTCGCGTACGAACCGTCCGAGCTGATCGATCGGTTCGCTACCAGTAGTCACGGGCAGGAGCCTGCCATACGGACAGTCCTGTCCGGCGCCGGCATTGAGGGCGCCGGTTCGCACCCATCCGATATAAGTTGCATAATAGAACTAACCGCGCTAGGGTCGGTGTATGAGAGAACCCACCACCGAGCGCCGCCGGCGCACGAGGGTATTCGCCATCACCGCTCTCGGGGCGTTCATGGCGTCGCTCGACCTGTCGATCGTCAACATCGCCTTTCCCGCCCTGCAGCACTCCTTCTCCCACGATTCGAGGGCAGTCCTGGCGTGGGTGATCACCGCTTACACCATCGTGTTCGCTTCGCTGTTGGTCATCGCCGGCCGGACCGCCGACCGGATCGGGCGTCGCCGGGTGTTCTTCGCCGGCCTGGCCGTCTTCAGCCTGGGCTCGGGGCTGTGCGGGTTGGCCCCGACGGTGGCGCTGTTGATTGCCGGGCGGGTCATCCAGGGCGCCGGAGCGGCGGCGATGGTGCCGTCCTCG
>PMHH01000124.1:0-27878 GCA_003156595.1 Acidimicrobiaceae bacterium | reverse complement strand
GGTGGGTGTTCTTCGTCAACCTTCCGGTCGGCCTGGTCGCCTGGTTAGGCGGCCGGCGGGTGCTGGTCGAGACACGCGAAGCCACCAGTCAGGTCAGCCCGGATTACGCGGGGGTGGTCCTGCTGGTCGGGGCCCTGGCTGCCCTGGTGCTGGCCATCTCGGAGGGGTCGGCATGGGGTTGGGGGAGCGGCCGCGTCGTGGCCGGATTCGTGCTGGCGCCCGTTGTCGGCGCCCTCTTCCTCTACCGCTCGGCGCGCCACCCGGAGCCCGTGCTGGACCTGAGCCTCTTCACGGCCCGGTCTTTTTCCGTGGCCAATGCCGCTGCCCTCATCTATGCCATGGGCTTCTTCGCCATGCTCCTCGGCAATGTGCTCTTCCTGACCAGCGTGTGGCATTACTCAATCCTCGAGGCCGGCTTGGCCATCACCCCCGGGCCGCTCGTGGTCGCCGCCGTGTCGGGGCCGGCCGGGCGGCTGGCCGGGCGAGTCGGGTACCGGGCGGTGCTCGTCGCCGGATCGGCCGTGTTCGCCGGCGGCCTCGTCTGGTATGCCACCCGCATCGGACTCCACCCGGCATACGTGGACCGGTGGCTGCCGGCCACATTGCTGACCGGCTGTGGGATCGGCCTCACCTTCCCCGTACTGAGTGCGGCGGCCGTGTCGAGCTTGCCAGGCCACCGTTTCGCGGTCGGCAGCGCCGTCAACCAGACCGCCCGCCAGATCGGCGGCTCGCTCGGGATCGCCCTACTGGTCGCCATCCTCGGGACACCGACGACCGCCAGCGCGGCTCTCACCGGCTTTCGTCACCTGTGGCTCTTCGCCGGGACGATGGCGGCGCTATCGGGAGTGGTCTCCATCCTCCTCGGGGCACCTCGGCCTGCATACGGGGGCGGCCCCGCTTCGCCCCTCGTCGCGGTCACCGAGCCGGCCGCGGCAGGGGCCGGTTGACGGGCTGAAAGCGGCCGCCGGCTCACAGGTGTGCGTCTATCTCCCCGATCGGCGCGATGATCGAACACCTGTGACCAGGAGGAGGCAACGATGAGCGAGGAACGCCAGGCGGCGAGACCGGCACCGGCGCACCCGGTCGAGGACCTGGTGGGCGAGGCGGGCCGCCAACTCGACGATGCCGTGGCTCTGCGCCGGCGCATCCACGCCCGGCCCGAGATCGGGCTCGACCTTCCCGTCACGCAAGAGATCGTGCTCGACGCCCTCGACGGGCTCGGCCTGGAGATCAGCACCGGGACGGCGACCACGTCGGTCGTGGCAGTCCTGCAAGGCGACCGGGCCGGGCCGACCACCCTGCTGCGGGCCGACATGGACGCCCTCCCCATGCCCGAGGACACCGGCCTGGACTTCGCTTCCGGCGTCGACGGCCAGATGCACGCGTGCGGCCACGACGCCCACGTGGCCATGTTGGTGGGCGCCGCCCGCCTCCTGGTCTCCCGGCGAGCGGAGCTGGCGGGCCGGGTCGTGCTGATGTTCCAGCCGGGCGAGGAGGGTTACGGAGGGGCCCGGGTGATGCTCGACGAGGGCCTGCTCAGCGCCTACGGCGACATCGACCGGGCGTTCGCCATCCACATCTCCTCAGTCCTCCCGTCGGGGCTGGTGGCCTGCAAGGCGGGAACCATGTTGGCGTCGTGCGACGAGTTCCGCATCACCGTGACCGGCAAGGGCGGACACGCCTCGATGCCCCATGACGCCATCGACCCGGTGCCGGTCGCCTGCGAGATCGTGACGGCGGTCCAGGCGATGGTGACTCGGGTGGTGCCGGCGTTCGACCCGGCGGTGGTGACGGTGACCCGCATCCAGGCCGGCACGGCGTTCAACGTCATCCCGGAGTCGGTGACCTGCGACGGCACCATCCGATCCGTCTCCGACGAGTCCCGCGACCTGGCGATCAACGGACTCCGCCGGGTCGCCGAGCACGTCGCCGCGGCCCACGAGTGTCACGCTGAGATCGAGTTCATCGCCGATACCCACTACCCGATCACCGTCAACGACGCCGCGGCCGCCGACCGCACCCTCGACGTCGCCCAGGGCCTGATCGGGGCCGATCGGGTGGTGCGGATGCCGACACCGGTCATGGGTGCCGAAGACTGGTCCTACGTGCTGCAGAACGTCCCGGGCTCGATGGCCTTCCTGGGTGCCAGTCCTCCAGGGGTAAAACACCCGGCCCCCAACCACTCCAACCGGATGCTCATCGACGAGCCGGCGATGGCTACTGGTATTGCCCTCCACGCCGCCATGGCCCTCAACTGAGCGCCCTGGCGCTGATGAAGGCTGCATCCGCCCACAGCGAGTGGCGCGATGCCACCCTCCGGGGCGCTCGAAGTATTATGTAGCTTCGTTCACAAACCCGACCTGTTGCCCGCTCTCGGAGGCAGATGACCAGGACTCGTGGGCGCCACGCTCGTGGGTCGGCGCCGAGATCGCACATCCCGCACCGCCGCTGGCCTCGCCGTTTGCTCATCGTGACCAACGTGATAGTGGCCATGGGTCTGATCACGGTCGGCTCGGCATACGGCTACACGCAATGGCGGCTGAACTCCATCCGCACCGTCGCCGCCCCCCACCTCACGCCTACCGTTCCGAGGGCGAAGGACAGCGCCGCCGGGCTTCCGCCGGAGAACATCCTGCTCATCGGCAACGAGACCCGGGCCGGGCTCAACCCCGCCGAGGAGCCCCAGTTCGGATCCAGCGCGGAGCTCAGCGGTTCGTTGAGCGACGTGATCATGATCCTGCACCTCGACCCGGCCAAGGACTCCGCGTCGATCCTGTCGATACCACGTGACCTCTTCCTGCCCATGCCCCCCAACAGCCCGGTGGGGCCGTACCAGAAGATCGACGCCGCCCTCAACGACGGGGGCAACGGGCCCGACAATCTCATCCAGGCCATCACCAATGATCTCGGTATCCCGATCAACCACTACATGGAACTCGACTTCGATGGCTTCCAGGAGACCGTCAACGCCATCGGCGGGATAAACGTCGACTTCCCCGAGCCCGTGTACGACGCCGAGTCGCTGCTCAACATCACCACCGTCGGCTGCCAGCACCTCAACGGCAGCGAGGCCCTGGCCCTGGTCCGAGCCCGTCATCTGCAATACGACCCGCCGGGCGTCAGCCCAGATGATCAGGCCGCCTGGCCCTACGATCCCGAGTCCGACCTGTCCCGGATCGTCCGGGACCACACCTTCCTGCGCATCCTGGTCTCCACCGCCGAGACCAAGGGGCTGTCGAACCCGCTTACGGCCAATGCCCTCATCGGGGCGGTCATCAACCAGATCACCATCGACCCCGGACTCAAGAACCAACTGCTCCCCCTTCTAGAGCACTACCGAAACCTCAACCCGGCGACCGCGCCCGAGACCACCCTCCCCATCACCACGGTGTCCGACTACTCCTACGGCGGCTATGACATCGGCGACGTGGACTTCCCCGTGCAACCCCTCGACGACCAGGTGATCGCGGCCTGGGACGGCACGGCCCTGCCGGCGCCCGTCGCCCCCACCGGTGTGCAGGTGGACAACATCACCTACACCAACGGTCTGGCCGCCAGCACCGCGACCGCCCTGACGACTGCCGGCCTCCACGTGATCGGTGTCACCAGCGGAACGGTCCCCGCGGACACCACGGAAACCCTCGTCCACTACTACCCCGGCCAGGTGGGCCAGGCTCTCGCCGTGATGTCGCACCTCAGCGGGGCCGTCATGCTCCAGTCCGATCCCACCGTGGCGCCCGGAACCGTCGTTCTCGACGTGGGCTCGACCGTGGCGGTGATAACGGCCGCGGCGCGTCCGGCCACGACACCCGCCACGTCTTCTGCAGGCGCCCCGGCCCCCAGCACCACGACGACCACGGTGCCCTCCCCCCAAGGGCAGACGCCCAGTTCTGCGAGCGATGTCCTCCAAGCCTGGGACCCCCGCCCCTGCTGATGGTCACCCCGACGGTCCGATTTTGGTGAGTAGTACGTCATATAGCCCGTACTACTCACCAAGATCCGGGAAGGTTGGCACAGAGTGGCGTGGCGCCCTCGACCTCGACCGGGATCAACCGGCCGACTCAGCCCTCGCCTTGATCCCTTCGACGGTCGCTTGCATGTTTCGCTGCCACTCGGCCAAGCGGTTGGCGACGATGCGTTCCTCTTTGTCGGGCCTGGCTTCTATGGCGGCGGTCAACCCTGACGGCGCCGGCCCCATCCGGGCCCACTGGCGTAGCCGGGTACCTTCGCCGTCGGGTTCCATCTCGAAGCGCCACGAGGCGGCCACGCCTCCTGACCCCTGGACATCCCAGCCGAAGGCCCGGCCCGGGTCGTAGCTGACGACGACGCTGGTCGACTGCCAGGCCCCGATGGCGGGGTGCTGGTTGTTACCGACGAAGCGGGCCCCGAGAGACGGTCCGGACGCGTCGTCGGTCCACTCCGCGCCCTGGAACTCGGTGGAGTAGTCGGCCGGCAGGTTGATGTCGGTCACCAACGCCCACACCTGTTCGGGCCGGGCTGCCACCCGCACTTCGACCTGCGCCACCGGATTGTCTGCGTATCGCACGTCATTCCTCCCCGCCTACACCGTAGCGTTGGTGGCATGACGCAGCCTCGGACGTTGCGGGTGGCGGTGGGGATCGGCGCGGTCACCGACGAGACCACCCAGTACGTGCTCGACGCGGAACGGCTTGGAGCCGATTCGGTGTGGGTCCCGGAGGCGTGGGGCTACGACGCCCTTACCCCGCTGGCGTGGCTAGCAGCCCGCACCACGACGATCCGGCTCGGCTCGGGGATCGCCCAGCTCGGAGCCCGGACGCCGGCGATGCTGGCGATGTCGGCCATGTCCTTGACGGCGCTGTCTGGCGGGCGCTTCCTGCTCGGTCTGGGCGTCAGCGGGCCCCAGGTCATGGAAGGCTGGCACGGGGTCCGCTTCGCTTCTCCACTGGCGGTCACGAGGGAGACGATCGAGATTGTGCGCTCGGTGGCGCGCGGCGAACGACTGCAGCACCGGGGGGTGGCCTTTGAGATCCCCCTCCCTGGTGAAGCGGGACGCCCGATGCGATCGATGGCGCCCCCGGTCACGGTACCGATCTACCTGGCCGCGCTGGGGCCGAAGAACCTGGCCCTCACCGGCGAGGTCGCGGATGGCTGGATCGGCAACGCCTTCATGCCCGAGACCGCGGCCGCGTTCCTCGATCATCTGCAGGCCGGCGCGGCGCGGGCAGGCCGGTCGATGAGCGACCTGGACCTGCTGATCCCGGTGGCACTCGAGATCACCGAGGACGTAGCCGAGGCGGCTGGCCGGCACGCGGCGGGTTACGCCTTTACCATCGGGGCCATGGGGTCGGAGGCGCAGAACTTCTACAACGCCGCCTTCAGCCGCCAGGGATATGCCGACGATGTTCGGGCCGTCCAACGACTCTGGCTCGACGGCAAGCGCGAGGAGGCGGCCGCCCGGGTGCCTCGCGACATCGGGTTCCGGACCAACTTGCTCGGTCCACCAGACGTGATCCGGCAACGACTGAGGTTGTATCGGTCAGTCGGGGTCACGACGCTGCAAGTCAAATCGGCAGGCGCGGGCCGCGACGCCTTGGACAGCCTGGCGCAGCTGATCGATCTGGTCGCAGAGGTCAATACCGAAACGACGGTGTAGCGACCCGGTCGTCACGGGACGGGTCGTCAGGAGGGGTCGTCAGGTGACGAGCTGGAAGTCCGCCAGGGTCGGCCGCGACATGGCCCGGCGGAAGCGATCGAAGCCCCACGGCCAGGCGGCCGGCACCCCACGGTCGTCGAGATACCAGCTGCGGCACCCGGTCGCCCAGATGGTGCGCTGGGCGGCCTCGATACGGTCAGCCTCGAAGCGGTCAGTGGCCTCGCGAAACGCGCAGACTTCACGACAAACTCCGCTGCGCACCAGGTCGACGAGCTGCATGACATAGCCGAACTCCAGCTCGGCCACATCGATCAGGGAGAAGTTGCCGACCGGACCGTTGGGCCCATTGAGAAGGAACAGGTTGGGGAACTCCGGTATCGAGACGGACAGGTAGGCGCTCGGCCGTTCGGACCACACGTCGTCGAGCCTCACTCCACCACGCCCCGTCACCTCAATGGGGCGGAGGAAGCGGTCGACCCGAAAACCAGTGGCCAGCACGAGCACATCCAGCTCGTGCAGCTGGCCGTCTTCGGTCCGCACCCCGGCCGGCTCGATGCGCATGATGGCCTCGGTGACCACCGTGGAGTTCGGGTGTTGGATCGCCTGGTAGAAGGTCGGCGACATCACCAGGCGTTTGCACGCCGCTCGGTAGTCAGGACGCAGCTTCTCGCGCAGGTCGGGATCGGCCACGTTCTCCTCGAGGTTCGCACGGCACAGCTCCTCGATCAGCTGCATACGAGGGGAGTCCGCGTCCACGACGGCGTTGGACAGCTCCTCGAACCGGCTCGACAAGCCCTCTCGCACCTTGTTCATGACCGAGGGGTCGGAACGGTAGGTCTGGCGCGTCTCCTCGTCGATGGGCGGATTGGGGACCGACATGATCCATTGCGCCGTCCGCTGGAACAGGCGCAAGTCGCCCACCGTGGAGGCCACGGCCGAAACGATCTGCACCGCCGAGGACCCGGTCCCGATGACCCCGACCCGCTGGCCGGCGATCGGCACCGTGTGGTCCCAACGGGCGCTGTGGAAGACCGCCCCGGCGAAGTCGTCGAGGCCTTCGAATGCGGGATAGTTCGGGTGGTGGAGCACACCCGTGGCGGCGATGACGAAATCGGCCTCGTCGCGACGACCGTCCGCCAACTCGATGCGCCAGCGGCCGTGGTCGAATTCCAACCGGCTGACCTCGGCGCCGTACACCACGTACTTGTCGACGCCGTAGCGGTTGGCGACGGATTCGAGGTAAGCGCAGATCTCGTCGCCCGCCGAGAACACATGGCTCCATTCGGGGTTCGGCGCAAAGGAGTAGCTGTACAGGTGGGATGGCACGTCGCAGGCGATACCGGGATAGGTGTTCTCGCGCCAGGTGCCACCGAGGCGATCGGCCTTCTCGTACACGATGAAGTTGCTGAGCCCCGCCTCCAGGAGTTTGACCGAGCACATCAGGCCGGCCATACCGGCGCCGATGATCACGAAGCGCGGCCCTGTGTCCTCGGCCGTCACGGTCTGGCTCCGGGAAGAGTCCGGCGCATGCCCCGCTCGACAGCGTCGATCAGGTAGGGGCGCAGCTGATCGGCCGGGATGATCACGTGGATGGAGCCGACCTGCCGAGCCCGTTCGATGGTGTGGATCCGCTCGAACTCCTCCGCAACCTGGCCCAGCTTGTCGGAGCGTACCCCCGCCCGGGTTTCCTCCAGCGCTACCCGTAATCCCGACACCGCCGAGCCGGGCGCGTCGGCGAGACGGCGTCGCAGGGCCGCGACTCGCTCGTCAGCCTCGGTGCGCGCGTTGACCTCGCCGGTGAACACCACGGCCGCAGCCGGTGGCCCGCCGATAACGGAGGCAAACGATCCCTCCACCGCGGCGACTTCCATGTGGTCGTTGAGACGGGCCGAAAACACCACGAACGCCCCGCCGTGATAGCGGGAAACGACGCAGAACACGATGGGACCGTCGAAGTTGACCACCGCCCGGGCGATCTCGGCGCCGTATTCGAGTTGAAGGTTGCGCAAGGATTCCGGAGATCCATCGAAACCCGACAGGTTGGCCAGTACGACGACCGGCCGGTTGCCACTGGCTGCGTTGATGGCTCGGGCCACCTTCTTGGATGACTGCGGGAACAGGGTGCCGGCCGTCCACTGGCTCGGGCCGTCAGCGGGCAGCACACCGCGCCGGGGCAGAGCTCGTGACTCGGCGCCGATCACGGTCACCGCCTGCCCGCCCAAGAAGGCGTCGAGCACCACGGCCGTGTCCGCGTCGCGCATCTCCGCCCAGCGCTCGAGCGGCGGGTGATCCTGGTCGATGACAGCGCGGATAACGGTCCGAATGTCAAAGGGCTTCTTGCGGTCGGGGTTGGTGACAGGCGAGAAGATCTCGCCCACGGTCACGAAGTCGATCCCCTCGACCTCATGGGGAAACGCGGAGACGTCCCGGGACTTCGGATCCCATGTGGGCCTGGGCCGGGGGAACCGCTCCCCCGGCGCCACGTAGGTGAAGGCGTAGTGGGCAAACAGCAACGTCGTGGCCGCGGCCAGGTCGGGGGCCCAGTACTGGGCTTGGCCATTGGGACCCATGACGGTGTCGTAGCCGCCGATCCCGAAGTTGTCCTCGGCGGCCACCCCACCTGAATACTCCAGCGCCTGCTTTCCGGTCAGGACCATGGCGCTGTCTGGGGTCATCACCAGGATGCCCCGGGTGTGCATCAGCATGGTCGCCTCGGCATTCCAATACGGCTGGGCTCCCACGTTGATCCCTGCCACGATGAGGTTGATCTCGCCGCCCGCCTGGGTGAACCCGACGATGCGTCGCAAGGCATGCGAGATCCAGTCCATGTTCTCGGTGCCGCTGTCCATGGCGATCTTGGCCCCGGAGGACAGCGCGAACCACTCCACCGGCACGCCTAAGGACTCGGCCAGGTCCAAGGCCGTGCTCACCCGGCGACATTCGGGTTCGGCCAGGGACCCCAAGCCTTTGGTGGGATCACCGAGTAGGACAACCCGGGTCATACCTTCGGGATATCGTTCGGTCGGTGTGGAGACCACACCCACGATGAGGGCCGCGGTGTTCTGCCCCGGCGCCCGCTCCACGGGCACCAATCGATCGTCGTCATCCAGGTCGTACTCGACGAAGGTCCCAAGGGCCGCGGGTGAGTCCGCTCCTCCCCGCAGGAGCAGGTGGATGAGCTCATAGGGGTACACGGTGCCCCGCCGGCGCGCCTGCAGGACCTTCTGGGCGTAGTCGTCGATTGGCTGCATCCGCACCGTCGGCGGGTCTGTGATGCGAATAGTCAGGCCGGTCCCGGGGGGGCGAGAAACCCGGACCACGATGGGTTGGCCCTCGCGGTCGGGTGTCGCCAGTCGTCCCTGGAAGATCACCTGTTCGAGGTCCAGCCCGTCGGTGGTCGGAGCCAGCCTTCGCACCACCGACAGCAACTCCTCGATGGGTACGTCGATGACCGGCCAGGCGTAGAGCACAATCCGGTTCCATTGGGGTGAGGCCCCGGTGGGCCGGTTCGCCCGGGCCCGACGGATGGCGTCCAGGCAGCTGGCCAGGACTCGTTCGAGCTCGGGCAGGGCCGCCACCTGTCCCGTCCCGTCCCGCAACGGCGTAAGGTCCCTCACTTCGGCCAGCGCCACCAGCCGCCGATCAGACGGAACGTCACGAGCGACGCAATCAAAGAGGTACACGTGGTTGGCCGACGGCAGACGGCTGACCTTGAAGTTGGCGAGCCGCCACAGATGCAAGCGTTCCGCGATCATCGGATGCAGTCCTCGCAACGCCCGGTTTTCGATCCAGCTACCGGCCTCGGGCTGAAACGTAAAGCGCTCCACCGCCGCGGCCTCGCCGGGATCGGGCGGCCCCATGGTCGTCACGGTGACCCGCGCCACCGTCGCCGAGGCTCCGACGGCAGCCACTCCGGCCGCAACTTGGGACCGAAGCTCGTCCTCGTGCGGGCCACCCTTTTCCCATCGCACGTACAGATCCAATACGGCCACGGTCGGTGCCGCCAGCGCCACCAAGGCCGCGAAGGTGGTCGGGTCGCTCAACTCCGGAGCCTCGAGGTCCGCGGCCACCACCTGCACGTCGTGGTCGTCCTCGGGATACTTCGCTACCACCACCTCTCGCAGCCCGGTTCGCCCGGATCGGACCTCGACGCCGACCCGGACCTGGTAGTAGCGGCGGGTGAGGACATCGATCAGGTCGTGTCGAGATCGGGATCCCTCCCGTCCCACCAGATCGCCCATGAGATCGATCAGCGGTAGCGGACAGTCCACCAGTTTGTTGACCACCGACCTCCGCGTTTGCGGATCCAGGTCCGGGTCGCCGAGGCGCTCCAGATGACCGGCCATCTCGAACATCACCCGGCTGCGCTCCGCGGCGATGAGGGGGTGGTCAAAGAGGCTGAACCGCACGCTGCGAGCCAGGTCGCCAACGACGGGATGCCGAACTTGGGTGGCCATGATGAGGTGATCCAGCGTGCCGAGAAAGCGGTCCCGCAAGCCTCGGGCGATCACAACCGGCCCGTGCAGTTGCCACTCGAGCACGGCCAACACCGCCGGCAGTTGCGTAGCGACCCGTTTTTGGGCCAGATACATCCAATAGAGGCCGTCCTCGAGGTCGGGGCCGCGCTCGAGGTCGGACACCCCATAGTGGGCCAGGGCTCTGCGCAGTCGTTCCGTGAATTGCCCCGGGAGACCGGAGCGATCGACATCGAGGGTCTGCAAGTAGGAGATGAAATAGCCGCGAGGATTGTGGGTCGCATCGTCGTCGTCGCCGCCCTCGACGCGACGGTTGCGACTGAGCATGCACAAGTCGGCAAAGGTCGTCAACAACTCGAGTTCCGCGTCGACCGGGGCTTCGTCGGCGCCCGCGACCAGCGGGCGGTGCTGGCGGTAGTCGGCCACCATCTGCCGGACATCCGGCGGCGAGAAGTCGTAGCCCAAGACCAGGTTGCGCATGTCCCTGAGCGCATCCAGGCACCGTAGGGGAGATCCGCGGAGAGAGTCCGTGCTCATCAGTTGATCGAAAAGGACCGACGGAGCTGCCGCCTCCGCCACCTCACCGCTCACCACCTCGATACGCACGAGCGGGGCGCCAGCGTCCACTTGGACGTTGCGCGTCACCAGAACCTCGGACACCCGGCCGGCGACCGTCGCTCTGATCGCCACCTCCATCTTCATGCTCTCTATCACCGCCACCGCGGTGTCGGCGGACACCTCATCACCCGGCTGAACTCGAAGGTCGACCACCACCCCCGGAGCCGGGGCGCGGACAACGCCCGCCGCGTCTTGCGACACCCGGTGCGGGACGCCGTCCACCTCGACCAGATCCTCGGTGCCCTGCAGCAGGGAGACGACCCGGAAGCGACGGCCGTCGATCGTGAGCCGTCGCTCGAACCCACCCAGTCGGTCCAGCTCGACTTCGATGGCTTGGCCGCCGGCCGTCACCCGGTAACGCCCCGGACCGGTTTGGTCCACGCCGATGCGATAGGAGTGGCCCGCGTACTGCAGATCGGCGGCGTATCCGACGTCGTGGCCGCCCTGAGCCCGACCTCTGGCTGCCGCAGCAAAGAGCCGGGCGCGTTCGACTGTCATGTTGGCGTCGCCGGCCGACATCGCCGCCGCGATCAGCGCCACGTCGTTGCGGCCGCGTACGAGCTGGCCGGATACGGCTGCCATGAGTTCGTCCAGCCAGCCTGTCGAGAACCGACCGCCCACGACGTCGGCGTGATCGAGTAGCTGGCTCACGAAGGCCTTGTTGGTCATGCCACCTCGTACCAAGAGCGTGGTGTCGGCGAGCGCCCGGCGTAGCCGCACGCGGGCCTCTTCTCTGTCCTGCCCCCACGCCAGCACCTTGGCCACCATGGAGTCGTACTGGGACGGGACCACATCGCCGGGCCCGTACCCGGTGTCGACACGGATGCCCGGACCGGTCGGCCAGACGGCGTAGGCGATCCCGCCTGGAGCGGGAGCGAAGCCAGCTCCCGGGTCCTCGGCATTGAGGCGAACCTCGATGGCGTGACCGCGAACCGGCGGCGGATCTCCCTCGAGACGGGCACCCGCCGCCACCTCGATCTGCAGCTTGACGAGGTCCAGCCCGGTCGTCATCTCGGTAACCGGATGCTCGACCTGCAAACGGGTGTTGACCTCCAGAAACGCCAGGCGACGGTCGCGGGGCTCGTAGAGGAACTCGACCGTGCCCGCGTTGCGGTACGCCGCGGCCCGGGCCAGTCGTATGGCGGCGGCCTTCGCCTCGGCCTCCATCTCGGCGTCCAGCGCCGTCGAGGCGGACTCCTCCATGATCTTCTGGTGGCGGCGTTGTATTGAGCAGTCACGCACGCCGATGGCCCAGACGTTGTCGTGATGGTCGGCTATCACCTGCACCTCGACGTGTCGGGCGCCCGTGACTACCCGCTCCAGGAACAAGGTGGCGTCACCGAAGGCGCCGGCCGCCTCACGACTGGCTCCTTCCCACGCCGATGCCAACCCATCCGGCCCTTCCACCAGACGGATACCTCGTCCTCCGCCGCCCGCGGCGGCCTTGACCATCAGCGGGTAGCCGATGGTCGCGGCCCAGTCGACCGCCTCGTCGAGTGAGGCCACCGCCCCTCCGCTCCACGCCGCCACCGGCACTCCGACCCCTTCCGCCAGGAGTTTGGCGCCGATCTTGTCCCCGAGCCGGCGCATGACGGAGCCGGGCGGGCCGATGAACACCACCCCCAAGCTCTCACAAAGATCCGAGAACGCGGCGTGCTCCGCCACGAACCCCCATCCCACCCACACCGCCTCGGCTCCCGTGGCCCGTAGCGCCCGCTCGAGCTCCCCATAATCCAGATAGGGGTTGGTGGCCGAGGATGCAATCTCGAAGCTCTCATCCGATTCGCGCACGAACATCGCCTTGGGCTCCGCCGCGGTGTACAGCGCAATGGTGTGCAGGGCGCGATCGGATCCGGTTCGGAACTCTCGGGCCGCGTTGATGAAGCGCATGGCCGCTTCGCCCCGGTTTACTACCGCAACCCGATGAAACATCAGAAGCCCTCGACTTCTGAGCGGCACGGGCCGCTCATGGACGTTCGACCCTGACGCTACCGAACCGGCAGCACATGTACCGTTTCCAGGGGCCACCTCGTCCGGTACGCCCGGCAGCTGGGACTACCCTTGGTTGCACCCGAGACCGGAGGCCGTAGATGACCGCTGTGCATAGCGCCGAGTGGACCGCGCGAGACGTCCCGGATCAACACGGACGGGTCGCCGTCGTCACCGGTGCCAACGCCGGGATCGGCTACGAAGCCGCGCTCGTGCTGGCCGCACGCGGAGCAACCGTCGTCCTCGCTTGCCGCAACGAGGACAAAGGCCGCCAGGCAGCCGGTCGAATCCACGACGCCACTCCGGACGCGTCTGTGGAGGTCGAACAGCTCGACCTCTCTTCCCTCGGGTCGGTTCGTGACTTCGCCAAGCGTCTCCATTCGTCGTACTCCTCGGTGGATCTCCTCATCAACAACGCCGGCGTGATGTGGACACCCCCGAGCAAGACAGAGGACGGCTTCGAGCTCCAGTTCGGCACCAACCACCTGGGCCACTTCGCCCTTACCGGCCAGGTCATCGACCTGCTCCTGCCGGCGCCTGGTTCGCGGGTGGTGACCATCTCCAGTTTCGGCCACAAGACGGGGCGCATCCACTTCGATGATCTGCAGTCCGAACGGCACTATGGGCGTCACCGCGCCTACGGGCAATCGAAACTCGCCAACCTGATGTTTACCTACGAGCTGCAACGCCGGCTGGCCCTCGCCGGCGCCAAGACCATCGCCGTAGCGGCCCACCCCGGGACCGCCCACACCGAGCTCGTCCGCAACTCCCCAGCCCCCTTGCGCGTGCTCAACGACGCCTTCGGGTCGCTGGTCTCCCAGAACGCCGCCATGGGCGCTCTGCCGACCCTCCGGGCCGCGACTGACCCGAATGTAGAGGGAGGGCAGTACTACGGTCCCTCCGGCTTCATGGAACAGCGGGGTGCGCCGAAGCTGGTTCGGTCGACGAAGCGTTCCTATGACTCCGACGCCCAGCGCCGGCTCTGGGAGGTGTCGGAACAACTCACCGGGGTGACGTTCCTTTGAGGACTCGGAGGGACGCGACCGCCGGCGTCGGCGACACCGGAGGTACTCGACGAATCGACAAGAAGGAGGACCGAAAATGAAGTACAGATCGCTAGGTCGGACCGGGCTAAAAGTCAGCCCCCTTTGCCTTGGTGCCATGATGTTCGGCGCGTGGGGCAACCCCGATCACGACGACTCCATCTCGATCATCCACGCCGCCCTGGACGCCGGCATCAACTTCATCGACACGGCCGACGTGTACTCGGCCGGCGAGTCCGAGGTAATCGTCGGGAAAGCGATCAAAGGAAAGCGCGACGACCTGGTGATCGCCACCAAGTTCCATGCCCCGATGGGCGACGACCCCAACATGGCCGGCAACTCCCGCCGGTGGATCATGCGGGCGTGCGAGGAGAGCCTCCGGCGCCTGGGCACCGACTACATCGATCTCTACCAGGTCCACCGGCCGGAACCCGACACGGACATCGAAGAGACACTCGGGGCCCTCAGCGACCTGGTGCACCAGGGCAAGGTCCGATATCTGGGCAGCTCGACCTTCCCGTCCTCAGCGATCGTCGAAGCCCAGTGGGTCGCGGATCGCCGGCACCTGGAGCGCTTCGTGTGCGAACAGCCCCCGTACTCGATCCTGGTGCGGGGCATCGAGGCCGAGATGCTGCCGACCTGCCAGCGCTACGGGATGGGGGTCATCGCCTGGAGCCCGCTGGCCGGTGGCTGGCTGTCCGGCAAGTGGCGTCTGGGTCGCGACGACCTCACCAGCCGGCGGGCGGCTCGGATACCAGGACGCTACGACCTGTCGAAGCCGGAAAACCAGAAGAAGCTCGAGGCAGCCGACGCCCTCGCGGTGCTGGCCGAAGAAGACAAGATGAGCCTCGTCCACCTGGCCCTGGCTTTCGTCATCAACCACCCAGCGGTGACCGCGGCCATTATCGGCCCTCGCACACGGGAGCACCTCGACACCCAGCTCGACGCCGTGGACGTAACCCTCACCGACGAACTGCTCGACCGGATCGATGAGATCGTTGCCCCGGGCACGAACTTCAGCTGGTTCGACGCCGGTTACGAGCCGCCCTCGATCGCCAGCGCCTGGCGCCGGCGCCGCCCGCACCGCTGAGTGCCCGCTGAGTGAAATCCTGCCGCCCGGATCGCCCCGCGCTCAGGAGGTCATTCCCTGCAGGCCGACGAGGGCCCGGGCGTGCTCGATCTCGCCGATGTGCCGGAGGCCATGTTGATAGATCCAGCATTCCGTCCCGTCCAGCCGGGTGATCCCCTCGTCGCCCGCAACCCGAGCGCTGTAGGTCGAGGCGATCTGTGGAGGGAACGGGCGGGCTACGACGACCTCGGTCAGCGTCGCGGGGTCCAGGTCCGCCAACCACGATTCAGTCTTGTCGAACACCAGGACTTGGTAACTCCGAAAGACGTCGTAGTTCCCAATCCGCTGACCGACCATCTCGTCCACCGTCTTGTGCTTACCGTGATCGGCGATCGCCAGCCCCATGCGCTCGGCCCAACTGTCGTCGTAGACCATGGGGCCGGCTCCGAGCATGGTCGCCGATCCGTCTTCGATCTGGACGAGGTGAAACAGTGAGAACGCGATCGGCAGCACGCCGTCACGCTCCACGTGGTTGACCTGATCGAGATCCATGGAGTCGACCGCGTCCTCCCACAACGAGTGCATCGCTCGCATGCGCCGGCGCAAGGAGTCGAGGATCAACTCAGACATGGCGGCGAACCTAGCGCGCCGCGCGCCACAGCCCGGATTGGTCAGCAGTCATGCATACGTCCGGACCAGCTCGAGGACGGCTGCCACGTCAGGGCCCTCGCCCGTAAGCGACGTCGCGGTCGGGTCCGCCCGGCGGGCCGCGACCAGGCACAGCTCGGCTGCCTCACCGCGGATGACCGTGACCGGTTCTGTATCCGGCCGGAACTCCCAGCGGTCGCCGGCCGGACCGCGCAGCTCGAAGGCCACCGGTCCGGCCAGCTCGCGACCGGACCGGGCGAAGGCGTAGGGCAGAGTGCGCCACGCCAGGCGGGCGATGTGCTGGAGCCGATCGGTTGGGGCCAGTCGGATGTCGAGGGCGCCGGCGATGTCACCGGTGTGGATCCAGCTCTCGGCCAGGCGGGTCGTGGCCAGAGTCCGTAGGGACAGCTGGCCGGCCACCCATTGCACCCGTCGGTGCGCATCGCCGGATCCGAGAGCGTCCCGTAGTGCAGCCGCGCCAGTGTTCCACCGGTCCCGTAAGGGTGGTCCCGTCTGACCGCGCTCCCGCTCGACCATGGTGGCGACACTGTCATCAACGGAGGTGGCCGGACGACCTCCAGTCAAGCGGGCGACCGCGCCGGCGTAGTCACCTTCGGCGCTGGCGAGCGCGAGTTCGTCCGTCTGGGCCAGATGCAGCACCACGTCCGCGACGACCCACCCTTCACATCGGGTGTCCCGTCTCCAATCAGCTTCCGACATCTCGGCGAGCAGCGCACCCAGCTCGCCGTGCTGCTGGGCGAGGGCGGCCAGGATCGAGTCCACGGCTGAGACGGTAGCCCCGCCCGGAGCCCCCGCACCTGCCGCCTCAAAGACGTGCGGCGTCCGGGCCACCGCCAACACCCCGTCATCGCCGGCGGCCGCAACGCCATAGTATTACGAAGTGAGATTGTGCTGAGCGGCCTCTCCAAGCATTGACTGCCCCGGCTAAGCAGCGACAGCGCAGTCGGCAGCAACGCGCCCTGTACCGGCGTCGGCGCCTGGGCGTGCTCCTCGTGGTGTTCCTCGCGGTTCTCCTCGCCGGGTGGGCCCGCCTGTCGACCGAAACGTTGCCGGACCTGACGACGACCCGAGTACTCGCCAGCTCTGCGATGTTGCCCGGTCCTCCGCCCCAGCCGGACTGGCCAACGCAGGGTCAAGCGGCGGTCGCAGTCGCTGGCCTCGGCACGCTCGAGTCAGGCGGCACTCCCACCCCTGAGCCGATCGCCAGCGTCGCCAAGATCATGACCGCTTACCTCATCCTCCGTGATCACCCGATCGCCGTAGGGTCCACCGGCTTCGAGATCACCATCAGCGCAGCCGACGTCGCGGACCTCCACGCCCGACAAGCCGAGAACCAGTCCACCGTGCAGGTGGCCCAGGACGAGGTGCTCAACGAGTACCAACTCCTCGAAGCCCTGCTCATCCCCTCCGGTAACAACATCGCCCCGATACTGGCCGGCTATGACGCCGGAAGCGTGGCCTCGTTTCTTCAGAAGATGGACGCCACCGCTCGGGAGCTCGGGATGACCCAGACCACGTACACCGACCCGAGCGGCTTCGACGCCACCACGGTCTCGACGGCGTCCGACCAAGTCTTGCTCGCCCGGGCCGCGATGGCGATCCCAACCTTCGTTGAGATCGTCGGTGAGCGCTCCGCCACGCTACCGGTCGCGGGAGTCGTGACCAACTTCGACACCCTCGTCGGGACAGATGGCCTTCTGGGCGTCAAGACCGGCTCCGACAGCACTGCTGGCGGCTGCTTCGTCTTCGCCGACCGACGGACAATCGACGGACAATCAGTGACACTCTTCGGAGCCGTCCTAGGCCAAGAGGTGGGGGTTCGCGCCACCTCGATACTGGTCGACGCGGCGCTGGACGCCAGCCGAAGGCTGGCCGACTCGGTGATCGCGGAGATGACGGTACGGACGTTCGTACCCGCTGGGACCCCTGTCCTCGTCGTCGACAACGCCCAACGTCGGCAGGTCTCGATCGTGACGACCTCGCCTCTGACCCGGCTTGGTTGGGGCGGCTTGACTATCCCCCTAAGCGTGACGATCGTCCCTCCGGGCCTCCACCTGGACAAGGGACAGCAGGTGGCTACCGTCACCGCTCTCGGCGGCTCACCGCTGCAGACCCTCGCCACGGCAACAACGGGCATGCCAGCCCTCTCGCTGGGTTGGAAGCTCGACCATCTGCTCTGATCGGGCTAGCTGCTCTGATCGGTTGGATCAGACGCTCTCGCCGGCGGTCAGTCGCTGATCGAGTCCGGCGGCGGGACCGTCCCCGGACCGTTGACCGAGCAGGCCAGGGCGGCGGCGGTATTACCAGGCGCGGCCAGCCGGGGCAGCTTCGGGAACGTCGGGTCTTGCCGGGCCAGCGCCTTCAGGTCCAGGAAATCGGTGAGGTCGTTGGCGTTGGCGTCGCGGTAGGTGAGGGCCGGAAGGTTCCACTTGCGCTCGATCAGGGCCAGGATCGAGGTGTGGTCGTAGACCACGTGGCTGACGTGGTCTCGTTTGGCGTAAGGAGAGACCACCACGGACGGGACCCGGAACCCGTAGCGGGCGAACCCGTCGTACCAGGACTCCCCCAGCTGCACGATTGGCGGGATCAGATCGGGCACGAGCGCCGGCGGCGGCGGCACGTGGTCGTAGTAGCCGCCGTGCTCGTCCCAGTTGATGATCAACAGGGTCTGCCCCCATAGGGGCGAGGCGCCGAGAGCCTCCACCACCTGGGCCATCATGGCTTCGCCGACCACGATGTTTTGCGGGTTCTCCTGCGACTGGGCGGAGTAGTCCTCATCGAGGAGGGTGAAGGCTGGGAGGGCGCCGGCCGCGGCGTCGTCGAAGAACTGCGAGAACGGCTTGTAGTGAAGGATCTCGGTGACGGCATCGGTGGTCGGAAACAGATTGGGGGTCGCGCCGAGCGGGTAGCTCGTCACGTAGTTGGTCCAGGTGATCCCGTGGAGGTCCAACTGGTTGAAGATCGTCCCGTTGGCGGGCAGCGGGAGGCTGGCATCGGGGAGAGCGTTGCCCAACCCCTCGCCGATGTCGTCGGTCATGCCCGCCGAGGTGCCCGCGATGAGATAGCGGCGGTTCGGGTCCGTCTGGCCCAGGAGGGAACAGAAGAAGCGGTCACCAATGGGGAATTTCGAGGCCAGGCTGTAGGTAAAGGGGAGGTCGTCACCGGTCCAATAGCCCATGGCCACCCCTCCGACGATCTCGGAGGTGCCGGAGCTGATCGGCGTGCTCACGAACCCGTCGTTGGCCCCGTTGTTGTAGGCGTTGTGGCTGGCCAACCACTCCTGGCTCGGCGTCCCCGGGAGTTGGCAGGTGGTGGGCATGTGGAAGGCGTGCTGGATGCTCCCGTCGGGATACGGGTTGCTCGCCGTGGGTCGGCCCTTGGCGTCGAGGGTGTAGCCATCGCCGCGTCGTAGCATCCCGAACATGTCGTCGTAGGAGTGGTTTTCCATCATCAGCACGACAACGTGGTCGATGCCGGGGAGCGTGTCGATGCCCGCCGCCAGATTCGGGTAGGCACGTGAGCCAGGGACACGCAACCCGGTGCGGCCAAGCACCCGCAGGGCGGCGGCCCGACTCTCGGCCGTTGCTGTCGCGGAAGCCTGGCCAGATCTAGCGTCCGCGCCGGTGTCGAGCGCGCCCAGCACGCCGGGTCCGACGGCGCCCACCGCCAACGCCCCGGCGGCGCCGGCGATGAACCGCCGGCGACTCATTGACTCTCGCGAAGTCGGATCGTCGGGCGGACCGCCAGGCTCTTTTTTCGGCACAAGCCGTAGTCTGCCGCAAATAGGGCATAACTGCTCGTCGCCGCGGCCGGCAGTACGCTCTCGGACCGGTGCATGTCTTGGTTACCGGCGCAACCGGCTTCGTTGGAGCGTGGACAGCAAAGATGGTTGGGGACGCCGGCCATAATGTGCGGTTGTTGGTTCGGGACGCGGCTCGGTTGCAGTCGAGTGCGCAGCCGATCGGGGTCGACACCTCCGACGTCGCGATCGGTGACATCACCGATGCCGATTCAGTGGCCAGGGCCCTCGACGGTTGTGACGCCGTGGTCCACTGCGCGGCGGTGGTCGCGACCGACCCTCGTCGCGCCAGCGAGGTACTCGAGACCAACCTGGCGGGAGCCCGCCACGTGCTGGGCGGCGCGGCCGACCTCGGCATGGACCCAGTGGTGCACGTATCGAGCATCACCGCCCTGTTCACACCCCGACTCGATCGGATGCACGCTGACCTGCCGGTGACGGGAGGCACTGACGCGTATGGCCGCTCCAAAGCAGCCGTCGACCGCTACGCACGCGACCTGCAAGACCGGAGCGTGCCGGTCGTGATCACGTACCCGGGGATGGTGCTCGGCCCTCCTGCAGGCGTCCAATTCGGTGAGGTCGCCGACGGCGTTGAGACCGTGCTCAAGACTGGGATAGTGCCCGGTCGCGACGCGGCGTGGACCTTGGTGGACGTGCGCGACCTCGCCGCGGTCCATGCCGCCCTGCTGGCCCCGGGGCGCGGCCCCCGCCGNNCCCCCGCCGCTACATGGCCGGCGGCAACCACTTGACGGCAGCCGAGGTGGCTCAGGCCTTGAGGGAGGCGACGGGGCGCCACTTGGCACTGGTGCCCGTCCCCGGAGGTGTACTACGAAGCCTGGGACGAACCGCCGACCTGGTATCCCGCGTTGTCCCTTTGCACCTGGTGTTGACCGAGGCGGCCATGCAGTACTACACGCAAATGCCGCCGTCGGACGACCGGCCTAGTCAACGCGACCTCGGAGCCACCTACCGTCCCCCGGCCGAAACCCTTCGGGCCACCATCGGCGGCTTGGCCAGGGTCGGCCGAATCACTAACCGCCAAGCCGGGAACGCCCTGCCAAACTAGTTGCATGATGGGAGCAACTAGTCTAGAGTCGGACGGATGGACGGAAGGGTGGCGAGGGGGAACCGTAACCGGCAAGCCGTTGTTGACGCGACTCTGGCCCTCGTAGCCGAAGGTCAGTCCTTTCCCACCGCCCAGGCGATCGCAACCCGAGCGGGAGTCGCGCCGCGATCGGTGTTCCACCACTTCCCCGACCTGGATGCCCTCTTCGCGGAGGCCGCGGACACCCAGGCCCGCCGGCATTGGAGTGTCCTGCAGCCGCCCGCCCCCGATCAGCCGCTGGCCGACCGGCTGGCAGCTGCGGTTACCCAGCGGGCGGACCTCTACGAGCGAATAAGTGCCATCCGCCGGGTCGCCGTCCGCCACGAACACGACTGGCCGGTAGCGGCCCGCCGGCTGCGCGAAAGCCGATCCGCCCTCCGCCGACATCTTCGCGCCGCCATGAGCCCGGAGATCAGGGGCGTCGACCGGGCCAGCGCGGCCGCGCTCGAAGCGGCTGGGTCCTGGGAGACGTGGGAGGTTCTGCGTCGCCACCAGGCGCTCTCCGTGGCCGCCGCCACGGCGGCCGTGACCGCCTTGCTGACCTCCACCCTCGAGCGGGCGCTCGCCGTCCCGTCACCCTGACCGACACCAAAGGAGCACGTATGGGTCGCAAGATCCTCTTCGTCACCACCGATCAACAGCGCTTCGACGCCCTGGGCTGCAACGGAGGCACCATCGCTCGCACCCCGGTCGCTGACCGCCTCGCCGCCGAGGGATTCAACTACAGCCGGGCTATCAACCAAAACGTCGTGTGCATGCCCGCCCGCAGCACCATGATCACTGGGCAGTACCCGCGAACGCACGGCGTGTACGCCAACGGCGTCCCCTTGCCCGTTGACGCCCCCAGCATCGCCGCCCACCTGCACGAGCACGGGTACCGGACCGCGCTGCTCGGCAAGGCCCACTTCGAACCAGCCATGGATCTGGAAGGCCGCTGGCCCGAGAACCGGTTGGCACGGGAACACTCCACCGGTCCCCACCGGGGGTTCGAACACCTCGAACTCGCCATGCACGGCCCGATGCCCTTGTGGCACTACGGGCAGTGGGTCTACGAGCAACCCGGCGAGCACTACCGCGACTTCTACCAGCTCTTCCACGGGGGCCAGATGAACAACGCCGGCGGCGGCGACACCGATGCCCCCCAACTCAAGGTCAACCCAGTGCCGCGGGAGCTGTACCACACCGACTGGGTAGCAGACCGCACCATGGCGTGGCTCGACACGGTCGACCCGGACGAGGACTGGTTCTGCTGGATGAGCTTTCCGGACCCGCATCACCCGTGGGACCCGCCAGCTTCGGAACTCGACCGGGTGCCCTGGCGGGACCTCGACCTGCCGGCCGGACACCCCGGTTCGCCGGAGGCCTGCCGCAAGATCATGGAGGGCAAGCCGCACCACTGGCTGGCCTACTACGACGGGTCCCACTCGAATCTCGAGGGTGGACCGACCGGCTTCGTGCCAGCGTTGATGACCGATGACCAGGTGCGCGAGGTCAATGCTTTCACCCATGTCGAAAACGAACTAATCGACGAGGCGCTGGGCCGCGTCCTCGGCCACGTCGAGGCCAAGGGTTGGGGTGCCGACACCGACGTCATCTTCACCACCGACCATGGCGAGCTCCAGGGGGACTTCGGCTTGCTCTTCAAGGGCCCTTACCACTGCGAGGCGCTCATGCACCTTCCTATGATCTGGCGGCCCGCCCCTTCTGCCGGCGTCCAGCCTGCCACCATCGACGACCCGGTCGGCCAGCTCGACCTGGCGCCGACCTTCTGCCAGATCGCCGGAATCCCCATACCGGAGTGGATCCAGGGAAAGCCCCTGCCCGCCACGCCCGACCCGAGCCGTGAGCGGGTGATCACCGAGTGGGACAGCCAGTTTTCCTCCGAGGATCTGCACCTCCGGTCGATGTTCCGCGACGGCTGGCTGGTGACCACGTACGAACCCGGCGGCGGCTACGACGGCAGCGAGGGCGAGTTGTACGACCTCGAGGCGGACCCGCACCAGTGGGAGAACCGCTGGGACGATCCCGCCCAGCGACGTTTCCGGGACGATCTGGTTGGCGACCTTCGCGACCACATACCTGCGCCCCGCGAGCCCAAACTCGCCGTCGAAGCGCCGGTCTGATCAACGCCGACTGATAAGGAGCCGACGATGCACACCTTGCGCACACCCGACGAGGCGTTCGACCACCTACCCGACTATCCCTTCGACCCTCACTTTGTCGACGTGGCTGACGGAGACGGCGGGACCCTGCGCGTTCACTACCTCGACGTCGGCCCCGCCGCCGGCGAGACCGTGGTGCTCATGCACGGCGAGCCGTCGTGGTCGTACCTGTACCGAACGATGATCCCGGTGCTGGTCGACGCCGGCCTGCGCTGCGTGGCGCCCGACCTCGTCGGCTTCGGCCGGTCGGACAAACCTGCGGCGCGCTCCGACTACACCTATGCCCGGCACGTCGAGTGGATGCGCCAGGCTCTAATGGATGGGGTCGGCGTGAGCGGCGCCACCTTGGTTGGCCAGGACTGGGGCGGTCTCATCGGTCTCCGTTTGGTGGCGGAGAATCCGGACCGCTTCGCTCGTGTCGTCCTGGCCAACACCGGGCTGCCCACCGGCGACCACCCGATGACCGACGCTTTCCTGGCCTGGCAGCGCTACTCGCAGGAGACGCCGAACTTCCACGTCGGCGGCATAGTCCGAGGCGGCTGTGCCACCGAGCTGTCCGAAGAGGTGATCGCCGCCTACGACGCCCCGTTCCCCGACGATACTTTCAAGGCTGGCGCGCGAGCCTTTCCGCTCCTGGTGCCAACCAGCCCGGAAGATCCGGCCGCGGCGGCGAACCGGGCCGCCTGGGACGGGCTAGCCCGCTGGGACAAGCCCCTACTCACGGCCTTCTCGGACAGCGACCCGGTCACCCGCGGAGGAGACGCCATCTTCCAAAAGACGGTGCCCGGCGCCCAAGGCCGGATGCACGCCTCCATCGCCGGGGCGCGACACTTCCTCCAGGAGGACAAAGGGCCGGAGTTGGCCGCGGTGATCGCCGAGTTTGTAGCCACCTCTTAGGAGTTGACCACGATCAAGCAGGCCCGCTCCACCAACGCCAAGTGCGGTGACATCACGGTGTCGTCGCCAACGGAGCCAACCCCAAACAGTCCCGCAGCGTGTTTTCCAGGCCCTCCACCCGGTCATGGGTTCCGACGCCGCCGGTGACGAAGGCCAGCGAATATCCGCCGGCGGTGCTGGTCCCGCCGTAGTTGCCGCCCAGGCCACCCATACCGAACCCGTCGGTGTCGACGCCGAACCCCAGCCCCCACGAGTTGTCCCATCCGAAGACCCGGTCCGGTCCGGAACACTGGGCGGTCACCGCCTCGGCCAGAAGCGACGAGCTGAGTACCCGGCCAGTCGCCAGGGCGTGGTAGAAGTCCGCGATAGCGCGAGCCGTACCGTGTCCATTGATGGCGGGGATCTCCGCGGCGCGCCAGGCCGCGCCGTTGACGATCGCGGCGTCGTGGGAGCCCGGCGGGTTGCTCGTAGCCCGGACGTACAGATCAGGCCGACCGGCGGCGTTCATGGCCCAGAAGGAGTCGTCCAGCCCGGTCAGCTCCACCGTCCTCTCCTGTTCGGCGCGACTCAACCCGACCCAGAAATCGAGACCCAGCGGCCCGCAGATCTCCTCGTGCAGGTACGCGCCGAGGCTGCGACCATCCACCCGTCGGACCAGCTCCCCCACCAAGTGGCCATAGAAGAGGGCCGACTCCCCGTGCGCGCTTCCCGGCTCCCACGCCGGCTCTTGGGCCGCAAGCCGTCGGCACAGCTCGTCCCAGTCGTAGAACGCCTCGGTCGGCGCCGGACAGTCGAGGGACACCACGCCGGCCTGATGGGAGAGGACGTGGCGAACTGTCGCATGTGCCGTGAACTCCGGCCAGTACCTCTGCACCGGCGCGTCGAGATCCAGCCTGCCGGCCTCCACCAGGCGCAGGGCGCAGACGGCCGCGAACGGCTTGGTCACCGAGTAGGGCTGAACGATGCTGGCCGGGCCCCACCGCTTCTGGCCGGCGGCATCAGTGTGGCCACCCCACAGGTCGATGACCCGCTGGCCGTCGCACCACGCGGCCAGCGCCGCGCCCGTGCCAGGCTGGCTATCTATGACGTCGGCGAAACGGTCGCGGACGGGAGCGAAGCGTCCGTCGGTCGTTCCCTGGACGATCCCGATTGCGGTCACATCACCACCGGACATCGGGGAGCCCGGTTGGACGCGCTCATCGAGATGAGTCTCGCCCGAAGAGCTGTTGCTGAAAGGCAGCATCATCCTCCTGGAACCATGCCTCGACTAACCGGTCCTGCTCCACTCGATAGAGCGCCAAGCCGTGCTTCGCGTAGGACCTACCTGACGGCGCGATGCCCAGGAAATCTCCAAGGTGGGTGCCGCGATCCACGTAACGCGCCGCGACACGATCGCCCTCGGCCACCAAGTCGAGAAGCTCGACCCGATAGTCCGGGAAGGCGGCCCAGGCCACCGCGAGGGCCGCCACATAGTTGGAGCGACCAGGGCGGACCACCGAGGAGTGAAGCGTAAATTCGTCGACCATGATCTCGTCCCAGACTTCGGGCCGTTTCTGATTCATGGCGTCGAAATGACGACGCACCACTGCCTTGTTGCCAGCCAGCGAGTCCATAAGGGCAGCTTGCCAGAGCCGTGTCCCTGACGCTCAGAAGCTACCCACGACGTCGGGACTTGGTCGCCAGGGCGGTGACAGCTGCGCCGATCAGAATGAGGTCCAGGCCGCCGGCGAGCCCAGTATCGATTGGGGATCCGGTAGCAGCCAACTCGCCGGTTGCGGGCTGCGAAAGGCCCCGACTGGCGGTCGACGTGCTGGCTGCTTCGGTACCCGTGGCCGTGGCGGTGCCGGTGTCCGTGGCGGTGCCGGCGTCGGACGACGAGGCGCTCGCACATAGCTGGAAGTTCGTAGTGCCCGCGGCCAGGGGCACGGTCGCCTGCCCGGACGCAGACGCGGTAGCCACTCGCCTCGCCCCTTCCATTACTCGCGTGCCCGGGTCCACCTCACCCAGGGTCAGCTCGGTGGGGCCGTCGGTGTCGACGTGCACGGCCGGGCAGTGCAGCCCGGCCCGGGCGGTGTCCACGCTGGCCGCCGCTACGTCGGTCAAGGAGAGGTCAAGGACCTGTTGGGCGGCGGGGGTGGCTCCAGTCGTCCACGTCTGCGACTCGGTCACGGCGGGGGTGGGGCCGTCTGCGACGCCGGTGTGGTCGACGGGTGTGACAGCAGGGTCGGGGATGGCGGCCGAGGACGCCCTGATTGTGGCGAGGGTGCCGGGGGCCGCGTTGCGGGCCAGCAGTCCGCTCACCCAGTAGTCGCCGGTGGGACCGATGCCGAGCTGGCTGGAGACCAGGTCCGGGTACCAGGTGAACGTGAACGCGCCCGGGTTGATGACCCGATCGAGGTGGCCCAGTTGGGAGGTAGCCGGGGCGAAGTCATTCTGGGTGGCGAACACCACATGGTCTTCCGCCGGATACAGAACGGCGTAGTAGCGGTAGCCGAGCTTGTCGAAGTCCGAGATCTGTTCGAGGCCACTGGTAAACGGCACGAGTTCGTCGATCCCTCCGTACGTCATGACATAGGGGATCCATTGGGCGTTGACGAGCAGCGCCCCCGTGTCGCTGTCGGTGGTGCACTGGCCGGCGCCGGCGTACCCAGCGATCCCCGAGATTACCTGGAGTCCGCAAACCGGGGGTCCTTCGAGGGGCATCGCCTGGGCGAACAGGTCTGGGTACTCGAAACCGAGTTTGTAAGAAGCAAAGCCGCCCATCGAGTACCCCGATATGACGGTGGCGTCCGGGTCGAGGTCGTAGTACACGGCCAGCTGGTGCCACACGTCCCAGAAGTCCACCTCGGCTGGCCCGTAGTACCAGCCACCCAGGCCGAACCCCTCCGTGGTGGCACAGATGCTGTCCCGGTCCTGGCACTCCTGCTGTAGCTGGCTCGGCGCCAGCCCGCCGTACTGGTTGAGGTTTCCTCCGAGCGAGTGCAGCACCCACGTGAGAGGCGCAGGGGTTCCGGGCCGGTAGGTAGTCGGGACATACACGGCGTAGGACTGGATCCGACCGACGTATGTCGGTTGGGTGAACACCTCCGATGAGGGGGTAACGATGCCCTGTCCGAGGTCGAGCGGCGTCACGTACCACCGGTTGGAATAGCCGGTTGGCTCCGGCTCACCCGTGGTCACGCGCTGGGCCAGTTGGGGCCAATCCACGGCCAACTGGTATTTGGAGACGTTGCCGGTAGCCAGCGTGTTGGCCTGGTCATTCTCCATCCAGAAGTTGCCGCACTCGACGACAGGGATGTTGCCCGAAACGGTAGTGCTGCCCGCCAACGCGCTTTGCAGCAGGGAGGCCACCGTGGGGTCGGGCAGGACCCCGGTTGGGCACACCAGAGGAGCCTCTTGCTGGTAGGTCCGGAACGTCACGTTGTAGACGTTGGTGCCGCCCGGAATGCCGCCGTCGGACAGCGGAACGGTTGCGAACGCCGTTCCTGACGAGTTCGCGAGGCCGGCAGCCAGGCGCACCGTCCAGGTGCCGCTGACAGGGAGCACGCTGGTCGGGATGCGAACGATGAAGGACCGGGAGCTCATGTCCACCAGCGTGTGCAGGTCGGCGCCGGCCACGGGACTGCCGGTGGCGGCGTCGAGGAGTTGCGCCGACTGCGCCGACACCAACAATGCGTATTGGATCCCGGCCGAGGAGAGCCCGGCGTTGCCAGGCCAGTTGGTGGCGGCTCCCGGCTGGGGAGAGGGGGTGGTGAAAGTCCATTCGGCGATCGGGACGTCGGCGTCGACGAGGGTGTTCCAGTCCACCCGCCAATAGGTAGCCGAGGGCGTGTAGCCGACGGCCGCAGTGAAGATGTCCGCGCCGTCCCCGTCAGCGGGGCCGGACGGGTACACAAAGCCGCCGTGGACGGGCGCCGCGTAGCCATCTACGAGGGAGTTGACGATCCCCACCGGGTTGCCTTCGGGGCCGTGGTCGTCGTAGGGGAAATCGGTCCAGAGGCTAGCCCCGCCGGCCAGCCGCCCGGTGCCGTCGGTGTGGGAGTAGTCGCTCGGGAATGGCCACTCGGCGGAGCTGGGCTCAGGCAAGCTGGGCACGGCCGCAGTGGCGGCCGCAGGAACCCCTGTCGGCAGCCCGGGGAGACCCGGCACCGAGTCAGCCTGCTGGCGGGTCTCGGCAGCGGCGGCGCGCGGGGTGGCCGCGGACACCTCTTGGCTGGTGGCGAATAACCCCGCCATGGCGAAGGTCGCAACAAGCAGCGCGGCGTGCCGGCCGTGGACCCTCGTCGCAATCCGTCTGTTACTCCCCAAGCGCCTCTCCGAAATCCTCGGCCCTTGGCCCCGGCGGCGAATGCGAGTATACGGTGTGGGCGGGGCCCACGGCGACAGGCGGCCGGTGCAGGCGGGCCCACGGCGACAG
>PMHH01000105.1:17049-17218 GCA_003156595.1 Acidimicrobiaceae bacterium | reverse complement strand
GCGGTGGTAGCCGTCGGGGTCGCGGGCGGTGATCGGCCCGAGTTTGTAGCGGGCGGTCTCGCCCGTTTTCTGGTCGTGTTCGGTGGTCTGGTCGCTGCTGGCAGCCCTCGCTAGGGGTCCGATGTGGAGCAGGGGGGCGGGGGTGGCGGGGCAGTAGAGGTTGCCGTTG
>PMHH01000105.1:0-17018 GCA_003156595.1 Acidimicrobiaceae bacterium | reverse complement strand
GGTGGGCGTAGCCGGAGTCGGCCAGGACGTCGCCGAGGGTGACGCCGGAGGCGGCGAGTCGGGCCAGGACGGGGACGAGGGCGGGGACCGGGTCGGCGCTGCAGGTGGTGAGGGTGATACGCCGGATTAGTTCCGGGACGACCGGGCCGCCCTCGTCGGCGACGGTGACCGCGGCGGAGAGGTAGTAGCCGNNCCGTAGAAGACCTCGTTCTTCTCGCCGACGGCATGGCTTTTGCGCCGTCCCCATGAGGCTTCGGGATCGGCGGTGACCCCGTCGGAGTGCGGTCCTAAAGCCCAGGATTCGTGGTCGGTCCAGTCCACCGCCAAAGAGGTGGAGGCGGTCTTGTAGGTGCCGGTGATGCTGGCCTCGACCAGGTCGTCGACGATCCCGGCGAGCAGTTCGCTGGGCTGTCTGTCGGGGTCGGGTTTGGAGACAGCCGCGACGACCAGCCCGAAGGTGTATTCGACTTGGCGGTAGGTCAAGGGGTGAGGCCGGCGGTTCCATTCGACGATCACGCCTAGTCGTGCCCGGTCGGTGTCGGACAGGCCGAGCAGCGCTTGGTGGACGCGGCGTAGGTGGGCGGGGCGGCCGTCGGTTTGGCAAGCCAGCATGCCGACCAGCAGGGTGCGCACCGATAGTTGGCGGGGACGGGGCCCGACGGGCAGGAGGACCTCGATGCGGTCGGCCACCCCGGAGCCGTCAACGATCGCTTCGAGGCGGCCCACCGCGGCGGTATCTATGCCTGTCCTCCCAACAAGGCCACCATGTCGGCCTCGCTTGGTGGTGACAGCTCGGCGATGATGTCGCCCAGACGCTGGGAGCAGACGATCCCCGCCGCGTCCATGAACGCCCGCAACCCGATCGCATCGGCCACCGCCGCCAGCCAGGTGGAGCGCAGCCGGCCGGTCTCGAGGCGGGGCAGATCGCTCCCGCCCGACAAGGAGGTGATCAACGGTGTGGTCACGTTGCGCCGGGTCGGCTCAACACCGCCGACTATGAACCCGTCAGCGAAGAACTCTGCGGCCGATCGAAGCCGGCCTTGATAGGCGCCAAGCACCGGCACCACCCGACGGTGCCGGGCGGTCACCTCCACCACCAGCCCGCCCGAGCGGGACAGCACGTGACCGCCGGTCACCGCCCGCAGGTCCACCCCGATCAGCCCTGCTCCCGCCCCCAAACAGATCAGACCGTTGGCTCTCATCCGCCGCGACACAGTGGGCTGGGCGTCAGCCAGAGCCAGGAAAGCGGCGATCTCCCCGGCGGTGTAGGGCCGCTTGGCCCGATCGCGTGACAACCCCGCCGGCGGCGGCCCGGGATCGAGTCTGGTGGCCAAGGTTTTGAGCGAGGAGCGGACCGTCCGGCGAGTCGAAAGCGGCGTGTGGGGCCCCATGGCCCCAACGAACCGTTCGATCACCGCCACCGATAGCACCACCGGCGCCTCCAGCTCCAAGCCCACCCCGGCGGCGAACGCCCCGATCCGGCCCGCCGCGAACAGCCACGTCTTGGCCCTCGCCGTGTTGTGAGGGACGGCCCGGGCGGTCACCTGGCGGGCGAATACCGCAGCGGCGGGTGGGATCCCCACCGGGCTGTAGCGGGCGATCACCTCGGCCACCGAGTTCTCCACAGTAACTACACTGTGGCAGATGACCCTCGGTGACAGGTGGACCCAAGCCAAGCTGGAACCATGAAGCCGACCGCCGCCCAGGCCACCGAGCTACGCCGCATCCGCAAAGAACTCGCCAACCTCGGCCTCTGCCTGCCCGGAAGCATCAACATCCGCACCGGACGCTGCGGCAAAACCAACTGCACCTGCCACGCCCAGCCGCCCCGCCTGCATGGACCGTTCCGCTCCTGGACCCGCAAACTCGCCGGCAAAACCATCACCCGGCTGCTCAGCCAAGAACAACTAGACGACTACCAGCCCTACTTCGACAACCACCGTCGACTCAAAGATCTCGTCCACCAGATCGAACAACTCAGCCTCGACATCGTCGAAGCCGACGAGCGCTGGAACAGCACCTGACCCTGTGCACAACCCGTGGCCGACCCGCCAATAACCCGCGACCCCACCCAAAATCAAGCCACAAACCCGCAGGTCAACCCCAATCGTGAACACCTCACTCGACTCGACTCGCTGACCAGGACTTATCTGGTCAGGTGGAACCCTCCGAGGAGGCTCCGAAAGGGCTCAGGTAGCCATCCGGGTAGCCANNGGTAGCCATCCGGATGGCTACCCGAGATGCCGTCGGGTGCACCGGCGCCAAAGGGGGTCGCGCCTCGTCCCCGTCCCCCGATAGGCATTGCGATTCACGCGTCGAGCCGGCCCGAGGTATTCGCGCTCCCGTGGGTTGCTCTCCAAACCTACGAGCGAACGAACCGAGGCTCACCGCTATCGCGAGCTCGCATCGCCAACAGCGGGACGAAGTGGTTTGCGCCTGCAATTCCCGCCCCTGCCGAGCAGACTGCTGGTGTGCGTATTTCTCGACTGCGGCTAGTAAATTATCGAGGCTGGCAAAGCCTTGACCTTCGCCCACGTGGTCATGTTCTCCTCGCCGGTGTACCCCGGGCTGGCCGCAGCGACATCATCGTCGCACTGACCCGCTGCCTGGACCCGGCAAGCACTCGGGCGCAACCGCTCTTCACCGACATCCACCAGCGCGTCAGCCTTGCGCCGACGGAAGCAACCCCCGCTGAACAGGGCGAACCTCTTGCGGCCGGGACGAAACGGGACGGACCGGACCCGTCGGAGGAGGAAGCTGCCAAAGCCGAGGAGGCTCTAGAGGGGGGAAGCGGCGCCACGTTCGCCGAGGTTGTCGTGACACTCGTCGATCTAGAGCCGGAGGTCGAGCAGTTGTGTGATGGGTACCTTGAACCTCTGGACGCCGACGGCCAGATCGATGAAGGCCCGGAGGCCGACCCGGACGCGCCTCTAGGGGTTCGTCTGGCGTACCGGGTCAGCTACGACGAGGTGGCTGACACCGTCACCTCGGTGGTCTACTTCCCAGCTCGGAGCACTCCGGAGGCAGAACAGTTCACTCGCGTCCCGGCAATGGTGCGCAAGGCGCTCCCCGTGATCGTGCTGGAGGGCGGTCGACCGCTCCAGCTGCGATCCGAAGGAACGCTTCGTCGCCTTGTTGCGGATCGAGATCCCGACGCCGCCGCCGCAGCGCTCCGCCAGGTCGCAGAGGCTGTCACAGCTGCCACAGATGCGCTTTCCGCGGATCCGGTCATCGCCGAGACCATCAGCGCTGTCCTTTCTGCCGGGGGGATTGGCCGGCGCCTTGGCGACAAGGAGGTGACGGCCGATCAGGTCAAGTTCCGCACCGAGGATGGGACCCTTTCAGCCCTCTTGCGCACAGTTCAGCCAGCCTTGGAGCTCGACGCCGGCGGGCTTCTGGCGTTGCGCAACCATGGCTCGACTGCCGCAGCAGTCCTGGGGGCGGCAGAAAGCCTTGTTCTAGCCACTGCTCTGCCCAGTCCGATCGTGCTTGCGGACGACTTCGGTGAGGGCCTCGATGCTGCGACCGCCGAGCACCTTGCCGCCGTTCTCCGTAATCGAGCCGGTCAGCTCTGGCTCACGACAAGGCGCCCTGAGACAGCCCGAGCGTTTTGGCCCGAAGAGGTGGTGCGGCTCTCTCGCTACGGGGGTATCCGAACACATCACGCTCTGACGCCCGTGACCGACAGGAAGCAGATTGCCGTCCGTAGGTTGCTCCACACCCAGCTCCTGCCGGCCCTCACCGCACCTACGGTTGCCCTCGCCGAAGGTCCACACGATCTCGCTGGATACCTCGCAGTCGACCGCCGACGCGACCCGGAGAAGCTGCCGCTGTCAGCCTACGGGATCCGTCTCGTCTCGGCTGACAACGGCTCCGGTGGGGGCACAACCCAAATTCCCCGTGTCGCAAAGCTTGCCCGGGAACTCGGCTTCCGCGTGATTGGAGTAATCGACAACGATCCCGACAGTGACCCAATAGCGATCTTGGCCGCTTGTGACGCGGTCGTGCAACTACCTAAGGGGATGGCCATAGAGCGTGCGATCGTCGCCGGCGTGCCGGTCAAGAAACTCAGAGCGGCTGCAGCCGCTTTCCTGGCTTACGGGGTACCCGATCCGACAGATGGGAAAGAGGATGAAGAAGTCGCCGAGGCTTTGGTGAAGCCGCTCCACAGCCACGGCCTTCACGAGCAGTTCGTCGAGGCGCTGGCAAGCGACAATCAGATCCCACCAGTTGTATCAGCAACGCTGGACGCCATCGCCGATGCTGCCTCAGCAGACAACCCGGTGATCGTTACCATCGCGCCGCCCGATCCTCCGGACGAGGATGAAGAGGACGCGCCCGCCGACGGGACCCGGCCAGCGTGACCTATTCGCCACAGGGCACGCAACGGGATGTCATCAATAGCCATGCTTCTGTCCTCGTTGTTCTCGGCGGCGCTGGGACAGGAAAGACCGTCACAGCCGCGGCCGCCGCCGCAGCGCATCTTGCCGAGGCCGACCAGGAGCGAGACCAGCTTCGTCGAGAGCAGATTCGTTCGGGGAAGCCCGTCAGCACGCCGCCTCGGGCCCGTGTCCTCTTCCTGTCCTTCTCCCGTACCGCCGTCTCGCAGGTCATCGATCGGGCTGGCGGCGTTGTCGGCCGACTACTGGATCGGATCAACGTCGCGACATTCCACGGGTTCGCTTGGAGAATCATCACCGACTTCGGACCCAGGTACGGGCTCCCGCCGCCCTTGACCATCCTTTCCGTAGCGGAGACCCGAGTCGCGGGAGGCCAGCCGGGAATGGTCTACGACAACCTGATACCCGCTGCGAGCGACATCCTGACGCGACCAACCGTGTCTAGCTTCTATGCCCGGCGGTACTCACTGGTGATCTGCGACGAGTTCCAAGACACCGACGACGAAGAGTGGCAGTTCTTGCAGTCGATCGCCCCCGGCTCCCGCCGCATCCTCCTGGGCGATGCCCACCAGTGCATCTACGCCGAGATGAAGGGCATCGATCCCGACACGCGGATCAATGGAGCGCTGGCGTTGCCTGGTGCTGAGCGGATAGACCTACCGCCTGCCAGCCACCGTGACCCGTCTGGAGTCTTGCCGGCGGCAGCGGAGGCGGCTCGAGAGCGACGCTTTGACGACCCCGCAATCGCAACCGCCGTCGAGCAAGGCCGCCTCGTCGTCACTCGGACCAAGGAGGAGGATATGCACGCGACAATCATCGACATCGTGCGTACTGAACAGGCCGAGCGACGATCCGTGAGCGTCTTCACCCACACGAATGCGGCCACCGCAGCCGTGTCCGACGCTCTTACAGACGCTGGCCTACAACATGAACAGGTGGGCATGGGCGAGGCCTATGCCGAAGCGTTGAGCGCGCAGCTCGCACTCATCCGATTCGCAATCGAAGGAGTGTCGCCCCGTCGCCCGCTCGCGGTATATGTGGCAGCTAACTACCGGGCAAGGGTCGCCATCGTGAGCCAAATCATGGAGGGCTCGAACGCTGCCTTCGAGAGAGCGTTCGAAAGGGTGCTGCATGACCTTGAAACGACGAGAGATCCTGCGCTTGACTTGGACACTCTTGGCAAGTTGGTCACAGGCGCCTACGGACGCCTTGGAACCCAACGTGGCCAGCAGACCTGGCTCGAGGCTGCTCGCCGGACCCGCATGGCGCTGAGCCGGATCAAGGCTGGCACTCCATTCGCCTCCGTAGCAGCAGATATTGAGCGAGCGCGTCACAACTCGCTTGTTGGTGACGGCGGACTTCGGCCACGCCGTCTTCAGGTCATGAACCTTCACCAGACGAAAGGGCGCGAGGCGGACGCAACCATCCTCTTGCTCCAGCCTGACGAGTTTCACGGTCGGGAACGAACGCCGTTCCCGAAGCTGTCCCGCTTGATGTACGTGGTCCTCACGAGAGCCCGCAAGAGAGCGCACCTCGTGGTGCCCCCCGAGGTGCACGCGCTGTGGGAACCGCTGATCGAGATCTGCGAGGCTCACAGTCGGTAGTTGGTTCGCCGGAGGTGACAACGTCTCAGATGTACGTATCGTTTTACTGACAGCTGACATCGGTCCGGGTCGCGCTGGGGCAGAGTGCGCAATCCGTAATCCGGCAGGCTACGGAGTCGTGGGACCGCACCTCTCGCGTGACACACAAGCTGGAGGCCTCGGCNNCCTGCCTACGGTTCCGTCCGCCACCACGGGAGATCGCGAACTCGGCTCCATTCTTCGTAGCGTCGAAGCATCGCAACCACTTGTGCATGGTGCTCCTCCTCGCTCGTCGGTTCATGCCCGCCGGTTGCCATGTAGGTGGTGCGCCATCCGAGGGGATTACTCCCAACTGTGTTTATCGGCGCGAGATCGAATAGGTGCTCGGCTGTTAAGGAGAAGTGTGGAATCCGCCCCCCTGAGGGGCTGACGCGCCACTGCGGCCCGCACGCCGAAGATCGGTCAAGAGTGGCGGTAAAGGTCCAGGATGCCTCCACGACGTCCGCGAGTCGGCCCAACTTCTCTGTCTCTTCACTGGTAAGGCCGGCGGCCCGCGTCTTACATTCGCCTACGCCCAGCCCTCCATCGATCATCACGAAGAGGTCGTCGGCTTCACCCAACGGGTCTCGTTGATCGGGACGGTTCACCGTTATACCGGGGTAGCCGCCAAAGATAGGTCCAACTTCATTGAAGTTAGGGCGGAGGAGCTCAGTGAGGAAGCGATATGCGAGGGCGTGGACGATGGCGTCGCTCTTGACTAGTCGGAGGAGCAACTCACTTCCCCTGTAACGAAACTTGACGGTGTTGTAACCGAAGGGTCGGTCGATCATTGTTCCGCATCCCCGACAGGTGATCGGCGGAGACATCTCTGCTAGTGGTCGCCAGAATCGGGCTGTGCAATGGTGGCAGCGAATCTGTGTTCCACGCAGGACCAAGCCCATTTCGTCCGCCCATGCGAGCCAGGCTTCCGCAGCCGTAGTGTTGGCGAACACTCGGCGAACGTCTTCAAAGCTGATGTCGCCTTGCTCTTCCTCGCTTGGCGCACTGGCGCGTTGTTCTACGTTCGCTTCGATCTGTCCTAGCCTTTCCTCGATGCTCGCGTCGACGTCGTCGCGGATGTTCAGCACAGTGCGGAGTTGTCGCTTGANNTCCTGCGAGCCGGGGTCCAAGAGCGGCCCTAATCCACCCAGGCGATCCGCCCTAGAGAGGAGGGTCTCGGCGAGCCGTCCTGGTTCGCTGGGACTGCAACGCAATCCTCGATCTCGCATGACGCCGTCGAGGACCGTAAACCCTGTGGGCCAGCGGAGAGTCGTGGTTTCGCGGGTTCCACCTATCTGCAGCACAGTACCGCCGCGGTATCGAGCCGATATATCTGCCGTAGCAAGTGTCCTCGATGGAGGCAGCCTCCCGCCTACGGGTGTGACGACTAGCTCCAGCGATCTGTGGGACTGCTCCACGGTCTCATTACCCAGGGCTGCGACTTCGCTGGGATGCACGCCCAACAGCTCGGCTCGGCCATTCTCGAACACTGCTACCTCGGACGAGCCGATGCCACAACCCCATGATGGTTGAAGTACCTGTGGCCAGCTGATAGCTGACCATTGGTTACCGGCGGACGAGGCCAGATCTCTAAGAGTGTCCATACTGACGCTCGCACTGACCAGGTAGCCCTTCGTCGGGCGGAGGCCCCAGCTGTGCATAGCGAACTCGCTCCACCAGCGGGACAGCGCGGCGGCGACGTCAGCCGTCACAGGAACGCCGAGGGGTAGCCCAGGGCGTAGACCGTGGACGGCTCGCAAGTGCCACAGGAGGCAGAGATCTTCGACGTTGCCGGGCTCGTACACGACGACCACGTTTGGGCCGCACTCGCGTGCGTCGTGAAATCGCAGAGGAAAGGTCGGTGGTTCGCCCTCGAACTGCGATCCCGTTGGCGCCGAGGCCCGTCCCAGGCGCACACAGCTGAGGCTCGCCGCCGTCATAGTCGTCATGTCCCGGAGGCTGGCGAGAAGATCGACAGCTCCGGGTTCTGCCGGCATCGAGGAGTCAATCGGAATGATGTCGGTGTAGGTGACGCCTTGGCGCAGCCCGGAAAGGCGAAGGTGCTGAGGGTCGAGTTCAGTCGGCAGCCGGCCCCATGCTGCGAGATAAGCGATGGCCCACGGGTGGCTTAGCTCGAAGTCGTTAGCAGTCCGAACCGTCCGGAATCCCTGTTCGGGCCGATCCATTCGCGCCAGTACGGCCAGGGGCATGTCACCCCAACCCGCACCTGCGACCCAGAATNNGAGGTACCGGCAGCCGGCCTCGCACGACGGTTCGAGCGACGTCTGTGGCCGCGACGATCGTGCGCCACGGCTCCGGGATGTCCACCGCTTCGTCGGGTACGGGTATGAGCAGGTGGTAAGCGCCCCCCCAAATGTTGCAAACGCTTTCGAGTGCTTTAACAGCATCGGGAATCGATGTCGGGTCAACCAAGTGTGCATCCCGAACAGTTGTCAGCCAACGCTGCATGCCGACAGTCCCTGTACGGGGGGCGTCACGCAAAAGCAGTGGGTCCAATCGGATACTCCTTCTAAATTGATCCCGACGGCGCGCGTGGTCGGAAGCGTAGAGAGGCTCTAGCGACCCTGACTCCAGGCTGGATCGTTTGATACCCCAGCCAGTTCCAGATGCAGTCGGTCGGCCAGCGAATAGGTGAAGACAGCGCTCTCATCTGACCGTCGCTTGCCGTTAGGCGTTATCTTTCCGATGGTCTTGGTGTCCCGGATTAACACGCCGTCAGGGTGAGGCACTATCGCTTGGATGGGAGCCTGGAGGACGGCAACGGCTCCCGGTAGCTGCCCTCCGGTGGCTGTCTGCCACATGTCTATCTGCCAGGGCACCCGGTCATTGACGGCGAAGTCATAGTCGCCGGAGGTCACACGGCTTGTTTCTCGGTGCATATCTGATGCTCTGGCGCGCTGACTGATCAGCTTCAGTGGCACGCCATCGGTGAGGGCCTCGCCCATCGGCACCGCTTTCAGGTCGTACTCGATGGCGTAACCAAACTCGGCAACGATCTGCTCGATCCGGTTGATCGGAATCCGGACACCGCCAGCCTCCCATCGGGCCACGGCCGGCTGCTGTACCTCAAGCCGATCGGCCAGCTCCTGCTGGGTCAGCCCAGCCCGCTCGCGCAGGAGCTTGAGGGCGACACCTACCTCTTCCGACTCCTTCATAACACGGCATGTTATCATTGTTCCGCCGCCAAGGAGGTTAGGTGCAACTCTTCATCAGCCATAGCAGTCGAGACCGAGAGTGGGAACTCGTCCAGAAGAGGGTCGAGGCCGCTGGCTTCAAGGCCTACCTCGCCGAGCACGACCTTCAACCAGGCAGACCCCTCAACGACAAGATTCAGGAAGAGATCGAGAGCAGCGACGCCGTGGTGGTCGTTCTCACGAGCAACGCCGCAGCGTCCGCGATCGTTCGCGATGAGATCGGCTATGCGCTCGGCAAAGGAAAACTGGTCGTCGCTTTGGTTACGCCTGACGTTGCTCGTGATCCAACCAAACTCGGGATGCTTAACGGCTTGGAATACATCCCCTTCGATATCGACAATCCGCAGGACGGACTACTGGCTCTCACGGATTGGGCGAACGATTTGTCTCGACAGAAGCAGCAAGCGCTGCAACAAGCACAGTTCCTTATGTTCGAGGCACAACAGACACAGCTGCAGTCTCAACAGGCTCGCCTGCAGGCGACGACAGTTGATCTGGCTAGAGCGCAGGCCCAAGCTGATGCAGCCACAATGGTGTTGGTGCTTGTCGGGGCGTTGCTGGTCGTGGTCGTGCTGTCCTCGGGCTCGAAGTAGCTCCGAGCAACCGCAGCGGCCACGATGAAGTCCCTTGCATCGGCCTCGAGTAGGCAGTAGTTACCCGCCGATCAGCTTTTGCATTCGCTGTGCCGCTACGTCGACCACAGGCCGGACCCGGTGGCGGTAGTGGCGGTAGAGGGTGCGCGGGTCGTCACCGATCAGATCAGCGACCTCCTCAATCCCCGCCCCGGCGTCCAGCAGCAAGCTGACCGCGCTGTGACGAAGCAAGTAGGGAAAGCTGTCCTCGATCCCGGCCTTGGCTGCGATCTTCGCGAACATCTTCCGCACGTTCGACGGATCGAGAGGCGTGCCGGTCTCGGTGGTGAACACCAGCCCGCGGTCGACCCACAGGTCACCGGCAGCGAGACGCTCACTCGCTTGACGCGCCTTGTGCGCCCTAAGGGCGGCCGCAGCCAGTCCAGGCAGAGCGATGGTCCGCTCCCCCGCGCTGGAGCGTTTCACGTCGCCCCGGTACAGGCTGCCATCGGGGCGGCGCTTCATCGATCCACTGACACTCAGTGTCGGCGGATGAGCGTCCAGGTCCAGGTCTGACCACAGCAACCCGGTCAGCTCACCAGGTCGCGGCCCGATCATGAGACCGACGAATCGACAGGAAGGTGGTCGAAGCGGCGATAGACGAGGTAGGGCTCGACGGCGACCAGGCCAACGCGGCACGCTCTGTGTTGGGCTCGGGGCGGCGCCTGGAAGCCTTGGTGGGCCCGGCTGGGACGGGGAAAACCACCACTATGGGGGCGGTGGCCCGAGCCTGGGCCGCCAGCGGCGGGCAGGTGCTAGGGGTGTCGATCGCCGAGAACGCCTCCCGGATTCTGGCCGCCACCGCCGAGGTCCGGGCCGTAAACGCGGCCAAACTGATCTTCGAACACACCGCCCGCAGCCCCCAAGAGAAGGCCAGCCAGCGGTGGCGCAAGTACGCCATCGCGCCCGAGTCGCTGGTCATCTTGGACGAGGCCGGCATGGCCTCCCGAGAAGTCGTCGACCAGCTAGAAGCCCTATGCGCAGCCGCGAATGCCAAATTGTTGCTAGTCGGTGACCCCGAACAGCTCGACAGCCCCCACGCGGCGGGAGCGTTCGAGCTGATCGCCCGCCGGGTCGGCGCCGTCGAGTTGGGCCAGGTCCGACGCTTCGACCAGGCCTGGGAGCGCGCCGCCGGGGTGCGTCTTCGGGCCGGGGATGCCACCGTGCTCCGCGAGTATGACCGGCGGGGACGGATCGTCGGCGGTATCGGTACGGAGATGGAAGACGCCGCGTTCGCGGCTGCGGTGGCGGACCGGGCCCGCGGCCGGCAGGTCTACCTGCTGGCCGACACCAACGAGGTGGCCGCCCGCCTGGCCGGCCGGATCCGCGACCACCTGGTCGCCGCCGGAGGAGTGGACGACACCCGGACCGTGACTCTGGACGACGGGAACCGGGTCGGCCTCGGCGACGAAGTGGTGACCCGGGACAACGACCGTTTCAACCGCACCGGCGATGGCCGCTTCGTGGCCAACCGCGACACCTGGACCGTCACCGCCATCAGCGATATCGGCGGTGTGCGAGTGGCCCGTCCCGACACCGGCGATACCGTCGAGCTCGAGCCCGGCTATGTGGCCGAGCAGGTCCAACTGTCCTACGCGGGGACCATCCATGCCGCCCAGGGCGGCACCCGCCACGTCTCTCATGTGGTCCTCTCCGGTCGCACCAGCCGCCACGGCGCCTATGTGGCTATGACCCGAGGCCAGGCGGAGAACCGTGCCTATGTGGTCTGCGCTCGCCCCGNNTCGATCGCGACGACCCGCCCGAGCAGTCCGCCGCCCTGGCCGTCCAAGCCGACGAGATCGAACGAGCGGCCAGCCTGGCCACCTTGTTCCCGATATGGCAAGACCTCCTCGGCGAGCGCGGCGCCCACGAAGCGCAGACCGCGCTGGCCACCGCGTGCGGATCGCACATCGCGGCATCTGCACTGCGCTCCCCGGCGTGGCCCAGCCTGGCCGCGCTGCTTCGCCGATTGGACGCCGCTGGGATCGATGCTGCTTCGGCCTTGGCCGACGCCGCCCGGCGACACGACCTGGGGGACGCCGAGGACAGTGCTGCGGTATTGCACTGGAGGCTCTCTCAGGCGCATGTCGACGCAGCCGGGGAACACGGGGACACTTTTTCCGAGCGCAGCCCCAACGGCGCCGACGAATGGGCGGTAGCGGCTCGACAGGTGGCGGGNNGCCATGGACGCCCGCGTGCAAACCCTCGCCGCCCGCGTCGACACAGAACGACCGGCCTGGGCTGCCTCCCTCGGAGCCGTCCCCGTCCACCCCGACCGCCGTCAGGAGTGGCTGGCACGAGCCCGGATCGTCGCCGGCTATCGGGAAGCGTTCCGGATCGACACCACCGACGACCCCCTCGGACCCCCACCCCCATTCGGACGGCCCGACGCCCACGCATGGTGGACCCGGGCCGCCGCTGTCCTCGACAACACCGAGGCCCCGACTCTCGCCTCCTTGCCTGCCGAACACCTTGAAGCCATTATCGACCAGGCCGCCGCCAACCTGGCCGCTGCCCCCGAACCGGTCGCCGACCAACTCCGCCGCACCGCATCTCGTTGCGAGATTCCCACACACGCGAGGGACTGGCGATCGCAGCCGGCGACGACCGAGTTGCGGGTCAGGCGCGATATGAAGCGCAACAGCTGGCCGGACGGCTCGATGAACTCGAAGTCGCTCAGGCACGCCGTGACCAGTGGACCACCGCAGCCGCACGCGCCCAGGCCCAAGCAGACGCCGCCCAAGGCGAACTCGACGCCCGCCGAGCCGAACGCAGCATCCGCTCTTACACCGACACCGACACCGACACCGCCACCCTGAGCTCGTGGTTACGCGACGCCCGCATCCGCGCCACCCGAGCCCGAGACACCGCGCAGAAATACGACCAGTGGGCCGAGCAAGCCGCGACCGATCTCAGGGACCTGCACACCGCGATCGGCCTTGCCATCGCCACCCCACCCAGCCTGGCCGCTGCCCGCCAACAAGTCCAGGCCGAACGAGCTGCCGCGGACAGGATGGCCGAGATCGAAGAAGCCCTCGATGACACACGGCTAGGACTACACGCCGTTCGCGGCCACGCTCGCCGCGACCTCGCCGCCGAACTCACCGAGCTCCAAAATCAGCATCCCGCCCTGCACGTCGGCGACCCGACCGTTCGGTGGAGCGCCCTCATCGGTGCCGCCGACACTGCCGATCAGCAACACCTCCAAGAACTACAGGCCCGACACGACCAAGCAGTCACCGATTGCTCCTGGTATCGCAACACCGCCGACCTCATGTGCAACGAAGCCGAGCAGGAAAGCGAGACCATCGCCGCCCTCAGAGCCGAACTGGCGGCCCGCACCAACACCCGAACTGACCCCGCCAGGTCAGCAGCAGCGACCAGTTGGGACCCGGTACCGGCCCAAAGCCCGGGAGTCGAACGAGCCGAACACATCATCCAACGGCATCTCATCGACACCCCTAACCCACCCCAGGACACCCCCGGGCCCGACGTGGTATAGCCGACAGGACGCCATCGACCGTCGGCTAGCAGCCAGCGACAGGAATCCCCGTCTAGTTCCGACTGGACCCTGGTCCGAGGCTCGGCAATCCGACACAAACCCCCCTTCCGGAGTTGAAATGACTGCGGGGGTGCCGATTGAAATCCTGCTTCGAGATACAGCACCTGGTCCATCTGCCTTGTACCGGCGATCGAGTCGGCTGGGCCCACTCCGGTAGCGTCGGCCGGATCGGCCGTCGATTAGGGTTCTTCAGTTGTCGCCTTTGGCGCCAACATCCCCATTGGTTGGGCGATCTCGGAGCGGGAATGGCGGCTCTGGACCTGGCCAGTTTTCGGAAAGCTCGAGCAAATCCCGGAGAGGCGCCGACGATGCGTCTTTACCAACGAACCCGCTTTCGTCGATCTTCGACACGGCCATGTAGGGAGGCTCGCACTGAAGGGGCTCGGCCGCCCATGGGTTGACCCAAAGGTGCGGCTCAAGTTTCGCTGCTCTCCACGCTTCGGGATTCTCGCAGGTGACGACTGCGGACAGCTGCTCTCGGCGAGGACCGTTCGGACCTATCCACACCCCGTTGGGCTTGCGGTATGGGGTGTGGTCGCCGGTGTTCGGATCTATGAGCAGCACCGCGTCGCCGTAAAGGGCGTCCATCACGTCCGTGTCGTCGACGAACATTCGGAATAGGCCCAGCGCCAGGATCAGGGGGCGACCCAGAGCCTTGCCGTACTTGCGAGCCTTGCCCTCTATAGCCTGGCGGACAGAGGTGGTGTCATCGATCGTGCGCGCTTCTGCACCGAAGGTGCCTAGCACGTGGTCGCCGTCAACATGACTGCTCTTCGCCATGGGGAAGAAGGTGAGCTGCCATCCAGCGTTGTTGTCTCTCCAGGTGTGGCCTTCGACACCGAAGGTGCCGCCCTGCTCGAACTGCTGGCGGACCTCGTCTGGTTCCAATTCGTCCAGCCAAGCTTGAAGGTCCTTGGCGAGGCGACTCACCGCCGGACTTTGCTTTGTTTCCTCGTCGACCTGGATGCGAAGCCAGAACTTCTCAGAGACGACACGATCGTTGATCTCGTCGTAGACACGTCTGCGTCGCTGTTCTCGGTCGGCGTCGATCTTGTCCTCGCTGAGGATTNNAGGATCTTGGCCTCTACATAGAACGAGCAATCCTCGTTCTCGGCAAGGAAGTCGGGGTGGGTGCCGGTGTCGTCGAGGTCGGGGTGGCAGGTGACTGTGAAGCCAAGGCGTCGGAGCGCCTCGTGCACGAGCAGCTCCCACACTGCGCCTCGGAGCTGGTCGTCGTTGCCGCTTTGAAGCCGACCGGTGATGTCGGCCACTGCGTCAGGGCAAAAACGGGACACCATGTCTTCGATCTTTGCCCGGACCCGATCCCAGAACGCTCCCGCGACGCGGTCCATGAACGAGTATGTCGACTCGCCCTTACCTTTCGGACTGGTGTCGACGCGAGGCCCGTCACCGAATATGGCTCCCATTCCGTCTCCTCTACTTCGCCTGTCCATAGTGCCCGAGTCGTCGCGAGTGCCCAATCACGAGATCGCAGGCTGCTCAGCGATGCGGCTGCGTCTGCCGGAACTCTTTGATCGCGAGTCTCGTCTGGTCGGAATAATCGCTGAGCGGCCAGGCGCCTGGACATTTGCGACACAGCACGATGACATCAGCTGTTCCGGGCCGGTGGATGACTCGTAGGAGTTGGCTGCACTCGGAGCACATGACCATCGACTTTCCGGAGACCACCCATCCGGTACGAGCAACATTCTGTGGTCGGGTGATGGTCCGACCAATGGCACTCTTCACTGCCTCCTCGAATCCGAGTAGGGGGCACAGCGGCGCTGGGGAGGTGGTACTCGCGGCTGGGGTCAGGTTGGCTGGCCGCGGCCTGCCTGCTTTTCCTTTTCGGACGAATCCTTCTGGCTTGCCGCCGCTGTTCGCCTTCACTTCGCCAGCCTCGACGGCTGCCTTGGCTGCACGGGTGGCGTCGGCCGGGCTTAGTGTCTCGACCGCGCCGGTCATCTTGCGAACGATGAGCGGCCCCTTTACACGGGCCACCCGAGTGGTTGGTCCGGGAGATGAGGCTTCTGTCTTGACTGGTTGTGCGGTTCGGGTCTGGACGAGACCGCATTGACGGCACTCTCTCATCCAGTGCTTGGCGAACACGGGTTGCTTCCAGTCGGTCCAGGTGTGATGGTGGCGGCTCGCGGCGGAACCGATGGGCTCCAGAGGTTCTCCTCCGCCGGAGCGGACGCGTTCCCGGGAAGCAGCTCTCTCCCAGTTCATCTTCGCCAATTCGCACCCCTCAATCAGACCAACGAGAGGTTACCGACAGGTGAGACAGCCTCGAGGACCAGACCGACTTAGGCCCCGATCGCGCGACATCGCCGGGCGTTAGGAGCCTGGTGCAGTCGCTGGAGGGTGGAGCCGGCTCGAACGACTGAGGGCTCAGAATGGCTCCAGACAGCACGTTCCGAAGTTAACCGCTGACGCGAGATCGCCGGCCACTATTCCATCATCTGGTCCCAGGTCGGGTCNNGGGTCGACGACCCTGCCGATCGGCACGATGGCGACAACGTGAGAGCGGGGCAAGATCCGGACTCGATCACGAGGCGGGCAAGCCGTTTCCACATGAGGGTCGTGCTGGGGCCGCCCGCCAGGTTCAGCGCCGACGCCGCGCTCTGAGCCCGGGCCCCGCTTGTGAAGGTATCTTCAACGATCAGGACTCGTCGACCCTTCACGCTCTTACTGCCGGAACCATCATCCTGATCCGCCGGTCACGCCGGCCGACTGATCAATCTCCCCCGCGGTCCTTCACACGATCGCATCGAATCTGAGGTCTAACTCCGACATGAGTTTCGTTTGGAAGTTCCTTCCCGAAGCTCAGGTCTAGAGCGCCCCAATAAATGCGTTGACAACGCCTTGGTTGTGGCTCATCATCACATCCCTATGGCACGCAACCTCACCGCCGCGAAAATGCTCCGAGGCTTGTCCTCGTTGAGCTTCGGCGCGTATTCGTGCCGACCCGGCCAACCGCTCGATCACGAGCGGCTAGCCGGCATCCGGGAATCTGCCAATACCGGCAGGCCCGCTCTGCGCTGGTAACTCCGACTTCACGTCGGGAGTTCCGGCGCCTGTGCCGGTACCGCGCACCACGTTCTGCGCGGCTTTCTTCGTCTTCTGACGCTCGAGCCATGGTGGCGCCGCGGTCTCCAAAACCGCCGGCCGGAGGTTCGACTCCTTCCGGGCGTGCGCGCCGGGCATCCAGCCCGGACAACCGCTATTTGACAACTGCAGAGACATCGTCATGGGGCCAGCGCCATCTGGCCCCAGATTGGGGTCGGTCGCGCCATGGGGCGCAGCTGGCTGTAGACCAGCCGTCTTCCGACATAGGGGGTTCGATTCCCTCCCGGCCCACCGATGCGCGTCACGCCTGACTGGTAGGGCACCGGGCCCTTACCCCGGATGAGACTGGGTTCGAGGCCCAGGGCGCGCACCATCTGCCGTCGTAGCTCAGCTAGTCGGAGCGCCGGTCTGTCAAGCCGGAGGTCACGGGTGCAACTCCCGTCGGCGGCGCACCCGCCCATCCGATCGGTGGGCGAACACTTGTCGACGTGACCCAATGGATCAGGGCGCCGGTCTAC
>PMHH01000071.1 GCA_003156595.1 Acidimicrobiaceae bacterium | reverse complement strand
TAGCGCGGTTTGGCCAGGTACGGGTTCGTGTGGGGCTGTCGGTAGGTGACCGCGGCGTGGAGCCGAGCGGCCAGGTCCGGACGGCGCGCAAGTCGAAGTGGGAAGGTTCGCGTTCGGTCGGTGGCCGCGCCGGGCGAGGGAGCCTCCCTGCGTGGTGGCTGACAGCGCCCGTATACCGGCTTGCCTGATGCGCAGACAGATGAGTTAGACAGATGAGTTAGACAGATTTGGGGATGGAAACGCCGACAGGTTCCGGCCCATCCTGGCACGATCCGGAACGGATAATGCCTGCTCACGGGGCATTTTCGTACTTTCCCCCGGCTCGGTGAGCGTAAGAGCCAATCACGTGGCACCAGTGACATGAACTATATCCAATAGACATGAGAATGGGCACATCTCGCTGGCGGGCAGCCGCAAACGCCTCGTCCCCCCAGGGATACCAGTCCACCGGGTTGTCGGCGTGCTGGCGCAGGTAGGGGCTTGTTTCCTGGGCGAGCCGGTTCATTTCTGGTCACCGTTCCGTGCACTGGTTACCTGTTCTGTTATCTGTCTATGGATGGCGTTAGACAGATGAGTCACACAGATAAGACCCGTGGGACCGGCGTGAGAGGAGGGTCCCGTTGCGTGACGATTTCGTTCGGGGCTCATGGCGCGAACTGCCGCCGGTCCGCCTTTGTCGCGCCCATTGCCTGTAGCGGTCACCGGCTCAGTCTTGCGCATGATCACGCGGGACCGGCCAGTCTGTCGTGGTCAGGACCGGGGCACGGTCGATCGTGCTTTCTCGGCAGGTCCAGGCGGTGGCGGAGGACGCTGCCTGCCCGGCAACGGGGGCGTACCGTGTTGTCCCTGGATGCAGAGACCGTCGAGATCATCGGATGGAACCGGCTCGTCTCTCAGCTGGTTGCGGACGGATTGGAGGTCGCCAGACCAGAACGCTAGAGGGGAATGGACCCGATCGCCTACCTCGATTTCGACGAAGAGGGCGGCGGATTCGTCGCCCGCCCGATCCAGCTCTAAGCCGCCAGCCGGTCGATGTTCGGCATCGACGCCAAATACGAGAAGTTCGCCCCGGCCGGCATACTCCACGTCTTCGTCTGGCATGCGACCGGCGACGGACCCGATACAGCCGGTAATGGGCGGTCCTGCCCCCGTCCGGTCCTCAACCAGCGGTGCAGCCGGGTTCGACAAGATATTCACCCAAGTCGGCTGTCTCCGTCATGGCCCACCATTCGCAGTGGCGGTAGGGGCTGTTGACGACTATCCGCCCCTTGCTGTTGCGGTAGTAGGTCTGCATCCCCGGGTGGGTCCAGACCATGTTCGACAGGCGCGCGTCGGTCGCGTCGTTGTAAGCGTGGTTGACCTCGTCACGGATCTCGACGGTGGCCGCGCCTGCATCGAACATCTGGCGGAGGATGTCGAGGATGTAGTGGACCTGGCGCTCGAAGGTGAACAGGATGCTTCCCCCGTGGCCGGGCTGCAGGTTGGGTCCGTACAGGCAGAAGAAGTTGGGAAAGCCGGGTATGACCGTGCCCAGGTAGGCGCGGCCGTCGTCGTCCCACATCCGCTGGAGGTGGCGAGCGCCTCGTCCGACTATCTCGAACGCCGTGAGGAAGCGGGCCACGTCGAAGCCGGTGGCCAGGATCAGGACGTCGGTGGGGTACTCGGCGCCGGAGGATGTGATCACGCGGTCGGCTCGCACGGCGGTGATCGGGTCGGCGACCAAATCGACGTTCTCTCTGGTGATCGTCTGGTACCACCCGTTGTCGAGAAGGATCCGCTTGCCGTACGGGGGGTAGGTGGGGAGGACCTTGTCGAGCAGTTCATCCGCGTGGGGGCCGAGCTCGCTGCGGATGTATTCGGTCATGTACTCCCGGTGTCGGTCGTTTTTCGAGTTGATGGATCGATCGGGGTGCGGCCAGTCCGGATCGATCTGGAGGACCGGATGGAGCTTGTCGTTGAAAGCCCAGCCGAGACGGGCCCGGTACCACATCGCATACAACGGCACTTGGCGCATCAGCGTCCTAACCGTCGCCGGAACCGGCTGGTGGAACTTGGGGAACGGGAGAACCCATTGTGGCGAGCGCTGGAACACGGTGAGCCGCTCCACCTGCTCTGCGATCGCCGGTACCACTTGCATGCCGCTGGCGCCGTTGCCCACCACCGCCACCCGCTTGCCCTGTAGGTCCAGCCCCTCGGGCCAGGAGGCCGTATGGGCGGTCACGCCCTCGAAGGAACCGAGGCCGTCGATGTCGGGCAGCTTCGGGGGGTTGAAGATTCCGACGGCGCTGATGACCGCTGGCGCGGTCACCGTCTCCTCGGTCCCGTCCGACGATCGGGTTTCCACCTGCCAGCACCGGGCGACCTCGTCGTAGCGGGCCGCGGTCACGGTCGTATCGAAACGGATCGAGGACCGCAGGTCGAAGTCGGTGGCCACCCGCTCGAGGTAGGCACGCACCTGAGGCTGGAGCGAAAACCAGTTCTCCCAGTCGTTGGGGGCAAACGAGTACGAGTACAGGTGGCTGGGTGTGTCGACGCCCGCCCCGGGGTAGCGGTTGTCGAACCAGGTGCCCCCGACAGAAGCATTCTTCTCCAGGATGGTGAACTCGACGCCGGCGGCCTGCAGGAAGTAGGCGGCGCACAGACCGGAGAACCCGGCACCGACGATGAGGACGTGAAAGCCTGGAGGTGGCGACAGGCGAGCCGGGGGCTGGGCCGGTGCGCTGCGGAACTGGGATTCCAGCATCGGCCCGTACTCGGCGGGGATCTGTTCCGCCATCGACACGCTCAGCATCTCCAGAAGCGCCGCCGCGTCGAGATCGGGAGGGGTGGGGGAGCGGGCGTCCATCCAGTCGCGGATGGCACGCTTGGCAAGCTCCCGGATATCGGATTGGACCTGTTCTGGCAGCCCGCCCGTATCGTTGTCGTCCATGCCTAGAGCTCGGCTCGGCCGGTAGGGGTCTTCCAGCCATCGGCGCTCCCCGGTGAGGTGGACCAGAACCATCAGCAGGGTCGGTATGTTGGCCTCGCCGAGTGCTGATGACAGTTCGTCCAGGTCCTCGCCGGGGTCAGTAACGGTCATCCCGTATAGTCTACCTATACACGGGCCACGGCGACAGGCGAGCCTGCGGCCGGTTGCTGCTACCCCGGAGCGGCAGCGGCTCAGCGTCGACGCACCGGCGGCGGTCGCTTCCCGTCCGGCGTGATGGGGATCGGAAGCTTGAGCCTCAGGATCACCCTTCGTATCGCAGAGCGGAAGCGTTCGACGCTGTCGGCATCTGCCCCGTCGATCGCATGATTTGCCGCGGCGAGGATGGCGCTGGCGAGGATGCTGGCGAGCGGCTGTGGAGGCTCGGGTTCTATCTCGCCTTCGATCATTGCATTGCGCAAGTCCGTCTCGAGCAGGCGGACGACCATCTCCTCGTTGAAGCGGTTCCACTCCGCATAGCCGAGGGCCCGTGGGGCGTCGCGGACAAACGATACGGCCTCGGTGTTGGCGAGCAGGTCGAGCAGGTAATCACATGTGAGCAGGATCTGCTCGAGGGGACCGGCCTCAGCATGAGCGCCTCTGCTTGTCTGCATCGTCGCGCCCGACTCGGCCGTTGCAGCGCGGATCGCTGCAACGTACACGTCCTGCTTGGTTTTGAAGAAGTGATACAGAGGACCGGTCGTGCAGCCTGCGGCCTCGGCTATGTCCTCCATACGAGTCGCCTCATAACCGCGAGTCGCGAACAGCTTGCGCGCGGCTCGGACGAGTCGCTCGCGTCGCTCGTCGGCTTTCAGCCGTCCGGCCATGCACCCTCACAGCAGGTCACGCGGGGCGCTGGAGGTAACCCCACTAGGTCAAATCAGCGTACCGGGTGCGGGAGAAGCTGCATTGTCATGCAAGGACGAGGCCCATCAGCTCGGCGTAGTTGGTCGTGTAGAAGCGATCGAGAGTCTCCTGGGGCTGGCCGGCCATGGAGGCGCCGAACTTCCCGAACGGGTCGCGGCCACCTTCGACGTGGGGGAAATCGGTCGAGAAGCAGTACAGCCGATCATTCGACTCCCGGATCAGCTCACCCACGTCTTCGAAGTTGGTCGGGGTGAAGAACATCTGCTCGGTGAACTGCTCGGAGGGCTTTCTTATGAGCTCGCGGATCTCTGGAGTCGACTTGTACCATGCCTTGGCCGTGTAATCGAGGCGTCGGAGAAGAGACGGGACCCAGTCGGCGCCGAACTCGATGACCCCGCCCTTGAGGTTGGGGAAGCGCTCGAACACACCGTCGAAGCAGATCGTCGTCAAGAACTCCTCCACCATGTGATGGACGTTGGGATAGTCCTTCGCCATTACGCCCTCGCCACTTCCGATGAAGTCGACCGCCGGGGGCCGCCCGTTGTTCATGTAGGCCGGCTTCACGTGGAAGGGTCCGATGTGCAGCATGAAGGGCACGTTCCGCTCTTCGAGGGTCCTCCAGAATGGATCGAGGTCCGGGTGGCCGGGCGACTTGTCGCCGGCAGGCCGAGGTGGCACGCCGACGGCTGCGCACCCGGCGTCGATGGCGTCGGCCGCAGCCTTAGCGGCGCGATCCGGATGGAAAAGGGGGACGACCGCCACGCCGAGCAGGCGGGGGTCTTCGGAGCACCAGTTCGCCATTGCCCTATTGTGCGCGAGAGCGCCCCCATAGAGGAGCTCGGGGTCACGGATTCCGGTGAATTGCAGGGCAGAGAAGGTGGAGAACACGAGCTGGCTGCTGACGCCGATGATGTCGAGCACACGGGACCGCTCCTTGGAGTTGAACGCGCCAAGGGCTTCGTACCCCTTCGGGCCGCCGAGCACGTTCGCCTCCAGCTCAGGGATGCGGTCGGCTGGCTGCGCGCCCCCTTCGGCCAAGGCGGCCCACTCGGCCAGCTTGCCGCCCAGCTTGTCGATCGGCATCCTCACGAAGGCTTCGCGCACTTCCGGGGTGGCGAACTCGTCCATCCAGTCAGGTGGCTCCATGATGTGGCTGTCGGCATCGTAGATAACGGTTCCAGCGGTCGGCATGCCTCATAGTATAGCATGACTACACAATGTCGCCAAGGGACGAATGGACTCTCGTCACTGACGGCCTCGACTACCCGGAGTCGCTGCGCTGGCATCAGGGCGCCCTGTGGTGTTCCGACTTCTACCAGCGTCGCGTCCTTCGGGTCGTGGGAGGTTCATGTGAGACCGTGCTGCCCGTCCTTGGACAGCCTTCTGGCCTCGGTTGGCTCCCCGATGGTCGCCTGCTGGTCGTGGACATGCACGGCAAGCGCGTCTTGCGCGTCGAGCGAGACCAACAGGTGCAGTTGCACGCCGACCTGTCGGACTTCTGCACCGGCCTGGCCAACGACCTCGTGGTCACGAGCGACGGAGACGCCTACGTCGGGCACCTCGGCTTCGACTTCTTCGGTGGCGAAAGGTTCCGTACCGCCGAACTATTGCACGTATCGCCGGACGGGTATGTCGAGGTGGCGGCTGACGGTCTGGCCGTGCCGAACGGCTGCATCGTCTCCCCCGACCGGACCGAGCTGGTGGTGGCCGAGACCTTCGCTGGGGGTCTGACCCGATTCGACCGAGATGAGGGCGGAAAGCTCTCTGGGCGTGCTCCTTGGGCGAAGCTGCCGGGTGCATCACCGGACGGCATCTGCTCCGCTGGAGACGGGGCGATCTGGGTGGCTGATCCGGTGGGATCGAGGGTGATGAAAGTCCAGCGGGGCGGGATCGTAGAGATGGAGATTGCGACGCCCGCCCCGGTGTACTCGTGCGCTCTCGGGGGCCACGAGGGGACCACGTTGTTCGCGGGAGTGGCGGACGGCCACGACCCGGCGGTGACGCCGCCTGGGACGGGATGCATCCTCTCAGTCGAACTGGATGGGTAACCATCAGGTTGGCCTTCTATATAGTTGAGATATATAATGGCGGACGTGGAGGATCTCAGTTTCTGGCACGTGTTCGAGGCGGTATCCGGGGTCGTCCCCGAGCGTGAATACCTGGTGGCTCCGACCGCACGCCGGACCTACCGGGAGGTCCGGGAGCGAGCCTTGCGCCTCGCCAGTTTCCTCTCCGATAGAGGCGTCGGCTGCCAAGTCCCCCGCGCCCGGCTTGCTTCTCACGAATCAGGCCAGGATCACGTGGGCATCTACATGGGCAACCGGGCCGAGTACGTCGAATCATTGTTCGGCATCGTGGCGGCCAGGGCGGCACCGGCGAACGTCAACCATCGTTACGTCGCAGCCGAGCTCGAGCAGCTGGTTAGGGAGTGCGGACTCACCGGGTTGGTCTACGAGGCCGAGTCGGCGCCCGCTGTAGCGGATGTCGCGGCCCGGGTCGGTTCTTTCAAAGTGTTGATCGAGGTCGGTGGCGAGGGGTCTCCGGCGGTCGCCGGAGCGTTTTCCTATGAGGAGATCGCCGGGTCCGGCGCCGTGCGGCCGTTGCCGGACACGCCTCTCGGCGAGGACCTGTGCGTTATTTGTACCGGAGGCACGACCGGGCTCCCGAAGGGGGTGCTCTGGAGGCAGTGCGATCTTCTGGCCCAGCTCATCGGCGACCGCCACCTGGTGACCGGCGCGGCGGTAGACCAGCTGTCGGATCTGGCCAACAACCTCGCGGATACCCCGGTCGTGGCATTGATCGCCTCACCACTAATGCACTTCGCGGGCGTGGGGACGGCGATGCTGCTGGCTTCAGCAGGCGCGACGATCGTCTTGGCCGACCCGCCCCGCGGGTTCAACGCCGCCAGTGCCCTGCTCGCCATCGAGTCCGAGCGGGTCCAGACGATGTCGATCGTTGGCGACGCTTTCGCCAAGCCCCTGCTGGCCGAGCTTGGCGGCAAGACCTACGACACGTCGTCGCTGAGGTTGATCCAGAGCGGCGGTTCGGTGCTGTCCGCACGAGTGAAGCGTGACTTGAAGGAAGCTCTCGGCGGGAAGGTGGTCGTCTCCGAGGGACTGGGATCCTCCGAAGCCGGTCTGCAAGCTCGCTCTTACTCCTCCGAGGACGCAGACGCCGGGGTGTTCATACCGGACTCGACGACGCGCATCGTCTCCGAAGACCGCTCGCGAGAGTTGCAGCCGACCGAGAACATCATCGGCTGGCTCGCCACCGCCGGCCGGGTTCCGCTCGGCTACCTCGGTCAGCTAGATCTCACTTCGCGGACGTTCCCGAGCATCGAAGGCCGGAGATACTCGATACCGGGCGACCTCGCGAGGTGGCGTCCTGACGGGAGAGTACAGCTCCTCGGCCGCGCCGCGACGACCATCAACTCGGGGGGCGAGAAGATCTACGCAGATGAGGTCGAGCACGCCCTGCGCCAGNNTATCCGAGGTGGTTGTGGTCGGCCGCCCGTCGGAGCGTTGGGGGAGCGAGGTGGTCGCACTCGTGGTGCCCGGTGAGGCGTTCGACCTTGACGCCATGATGGCTTGCGCCGGCACTTTGCTGGCTCGCTACAAGCTTCCCAAGGACGTGATCGTGGTGGAAAGCATCGGCCGCACACCTGTCGGGAAGGTCGACTACTCGTGGGCGAGGTCGACCGCGGTCGCGAGTCGAGTTGTTGGGGCGTAGCCACATGAAGCTCGCCGTCACATTGGGGACCGCTTCGGGGCTCCCGTCCGTACAGTTAGCGCAGTCGCTGGAGCAGTGGGGTTACCACTCGCTTTGGACCGCAGAGGACTGGGGCAGCGACGCGGTCTCGCAGCTGGCCTGGGTGGGCTCGCATACCAGTTCCCTGATCCTGGGCACCTCTATCATGCAGCTGCCGGCGCGCTCGCCGGCGCTGACGGCCATGACGGCGGCGACGCTCAGCAATCTTTCGGGCGGTCGGTTCGTACTCGGGCTCGGGCCGTCGGGGCCTCAGGTCGTAGAGGGCTGGCACGGTGTTGCCTACGGGAAGCCCCTGACCAGGCTGCGGGAGTACGTCAGTATTGTCAGGTCGGCGCTGGCCCGAAGGGCTCCTCTTACAGCCGACGGCGAGTACTACCACCTTCCCTACGACGGGCCGGGCGCAAGTGGACTCGGCAAGGCGCTCCGATTGAACACCAAGCCCGAGCACGCCGTTCCCATCTACACCTCTGCGATGGGTCCGGCCGCGCTGGCGACAGGTGCTGAGATCGGAGACGGTGTGATAGCCACGTTGGTCGACGCCAACCGGCTCGCTGACGTCGAGGCGGCCCTGGACCGAGGATTTGCTGTCTCGGGACGGCGCCGGGAGGACTTCACGCTGGTGGCGCACGTGTCGGTCGTCAGAGGCGATGACGTCGCCGCTTGCTTCGACCGGATCAGACCCTTCTTCGCCAGGACCATCGGCGGGTACGGGGCCAGAGGACGCAACTTCTACCTTGACCAGGTCAGCCGGTCCGGGTGGGCCAGCGAAGCCGCCAA